>JACZKK010000133.1 GCA_014860115.1 Ignavibacteriaceae bacterium | reverse complement strand
CATCAGTTTATTCAAAATGAGCCACAGAAGGAAGAAGATAAAATTTTCTATACCTACTTAAAATATCTGGGTATTGAAAATGGCCAACCCTTTAATCCTTCAGAAAAACTAAAAACGATTTTAACGGAAGGAGCCAATTTGGGCGAACTGATGTGTAAAGCTAACCAGATAGAACCGCGTCAAGATGAGCCATATTATGAAAATAGTAGTTGGTACAGAGAGTTAACTAATTTCCCGTTAACCAAAACCAGTAAGTCGAATTATTTTTTAGATGAAAGTAATCAGTACTATTATGAAGCTGTAACCGTAACAGCAGGTATGCAATCTAATACGCCAGGACCTGGTACGACAAGTTATTTAACCACCAAGGAAGATAAAGACGGTAACCTCTTGCTTGGGTCAAATACATACAAAATCCATTTACCAGCTGGCATTCCTGCTTCTAATTTCTGGGCATTGACTTTATATAGTGAAAACACCCGCTGTTTTATTGACAATAAAAATGCAAAGGATAAACTAAGGGCTACAAGTGTCGATTCGAGAGATAAGAATCTGATCATAAACGCAGATGGCAGTGTGGATTTGTATATCGGTCCAAAAGCGCCCCAAGGCAAAGAAAGCAACTGGGTACAAACCAATGTTGGTGAAGGATGGTTTCCTTTGATTAGAACTTATGGTACACAGCAAGCACTATTTGATAAAACATGGAAGCCTGGGGAATTTGAATTAATGGAATAACATCATACAACATTTTGTATAAGTAATGGCAGGTAAAGTGCTAAACATCAAGGTTTGTAGCCCGCTCAAACAGCGTAGTGGGTTGATAGAAAAGAAGCCCGCAATCTGCCACTACTCATACAATTTACCGTTCACCACCTCGCCGGTGCAATTCTTTTCAATGTAGCTCTAGTGTCCAGATGAATAAATCTGTTCTCATAAAACCCAATCCCCATACTCCCGGCTTTTGGCAAAAACTTAAAATGATATTCGTTATCCCAGATTTAGCTACATTAAAACATTCTACTTGTCCATAGCCTTCTTTAAAAACGTTTTGAAATACAGACAGAACCTTTTCTCTATCAGCCTCATCAATGAATTCAAGTACATATTTGTTTTCTAAATCTTCATCTGAATACTCAAGCAACTGCCATGCTTTTTTGCTTCCCCAATAAACTAACTTACCCTCTTTCGAAAAGATGTAGGATAGTCCTGGCATACTATCCATTATTAATTCGTTAAGTACTATTTTGGAAAATTTCTGTTTCAAGTTACATTGCGAATTGTTGCTATATCAAATATAAAAAGCTTTGATTAAAAAATTATACCCGCTACTTTAAAGATTACCCATAAAATTCAAATAGCGTAAAGAAAATTTAACCAGGTAACTTTTACCAAGAAATAATTATTTCAATCTAGTCTGACTTTCTTTCAAGTAATTTATTATTTCCAAGCCGGCAGGATTTGAAGGAAATTTAATTTTTAATTCCTCAGCATAATTCATTGCTTTGGTATAATCACCAGCTTTAATATAAAAATCTGCCAGAGCATAAAGAACATCAAATTCATTCTGTGATAATTGATTAGCTTTTAGAAGTGAAGTTTCAGCTTTTGAATTGTTATTCAAATATTGATAAATAAGTCCGAGGTTATAAAAGATTCTCGGATTGACATCAGATTTTAAAGTTGCTTTCTCAAGAACTTCTGCCGCTTCTTTATATTTCTTTTGTTCTGCGTAAAGTAATCCGAGGTAGTATTCACCCTGGGTGTATTCTGGATGATTTTGGATCAAATCAAGAAATAAGTTTTCAGCTTCCTTCAGCTTTCCCTGGTTGTAGTAAAGCAACGCCAGATTTGATTTTGCCGGATAAAAATTATTATCCATCCTTATCGCATCTAAATAAAATTTTTCTGCTTTAACAATATCACTTTTGTTTGAATAAAAATTTCCAAGGTTGTATTTGCCGGTAGGGAAGTCTGCCGTGTAATTTAAAGTTTGTAAATACTCTTCAAGAACTTCATTCATCTTTTTGAATTGTTCTTCTGTGAAAAATTCTTTACCAACAACAAAAAGCTTTGATGCTGCCGATATGCGTACCATCTTTATCGGGTCATTCAATAGCGGGAAAATTATTCTGATTAACTGACGGGCATCATCTGTATTGAATGCATCGATTGCTCTTTCACGAACTAATGGTTCAATATTGTAGAGCATTTCAATAATCACAGAATCAGCAGCAGGACTATTGTAAGCTGACAAATAACTTAATGCGGTTGCTCTGACCATTTCAGGGTAAAGATCATTTTTAATTAATCTGTTAAGGCTGGTATCAGCATTTTCCTTGTGCAGGTAACCATCAGCTAGCACTGAAGCATAAGTAAATTTTTTTCTTTCACCGAAATATTTTTTAATCCAATCCTCTGACCACTGATAGCTTTTATCTGCATGACAATCATTGCAGGCATTCGGAACATTATATTTTAACGAAAGATCCGGTCGTGGAATTCTGAAACTGTGATCTCTCCTGAAATCAATTCCCATATAATAATTTCCGGGCATGTGACAGGTCTTGCATAAAGCTCCTTCACCAACCTGAATCATTTCTCCAAATTTATTTTTTACCAGCTCACCTTTTTCATTCGCGTATTTATGAAAGTGGTGTTGAAATGTGTCATACTCTTCCGGACGGTGACATTGAGTGCAAAGTGCGTTGTCCTCAAATTTAAATTTTATGCTATGAGAATCATGGCAATCATTGCATCTCACATCATGCATATACATTTTGCTTTGAGTGAAGGATGCAAAAACATAAACCTCATCAAGTATTTGTCCGTCAGCATAGTAGAGCGGGGGAGAAATATTTTGCGGACGATGAAGATTATAATATTCAGCATCTTGATGTTCATTCGGTCCAAAAGATGTTCTTCGTGAATGACAGGGCGCGCAAGCCTCAATATATTGCTTCGAAGTTGTTTCACTTGTTTTCAAAACTAATCCCATATTCCCATCATAATCTCGTGAACTTTCCGGTAGCTTTGCCCAGTCGAGATGATCAGAACCGGGACCATGACAGGCTTCGCAGTTTACATTTATATCTGACCAGGTTGTGTTGAAAGAATCTGTTTCCAGATCATAATTCTTCTGAAGATTGGTTGAGTGGCACTCGGCGCACATCCCGTTCCAGTTCTGCGATTGGTTTGTCCAGTGGAACCAGCTATCAGGTTTCAACTCCTCTTCGGAATAAACCATTCCTGCCATATCAAACCATCTATTTTTTTCTGAGTCCCAGGCAATCGGCAGGCATTGATATCTTCCTTTATCAAATGGAATTAAATATTGTTGAAGAGGACGAACGCCGAACGTATGAGTAATTTGAAACTCTGTCAGCTTTCCACCAATACCTTCGGTGTAGACGAAAAACTTTCCATCACGTCTGTAGAATTTGTGTGTCTGGCCTCTGAATTCAACTTCAACATTATTAAAATCCCCAAGGACAGTTGAATCGTTTGCAACCATCATTGCTCTGTCGTGATCAGATCCCTTCCAGAGTTCATATTCTCTTTGATGACAGCTTACGCATTCTTTTCCACCAACGAATTTTGCTTGTTTTTGATACGATTGTGTAGAAGGTGAGTGAAGAACAATAGATATAGGAATCATTAATACGATAATTCCTGTAGCAATAATTCCGGTTAGCTTCCACTTACTTATCATAATAGTTAAACATACGTGACTTGATCTTTACTGAATCGGTTTCTGCTCAGCTTTGTTCCGATGTCAACCATAACTCTTCCACTTTGAATTATAACAGGGAAGTAATCTAACGCTGATGGGGCTGGTGGATTCTGAACGTTTCCATTAATTTCAAATGCAGAGGCATGACATGGACATATAAATCTTTTCTTATCCTCTTCCCAATTTATTGAGCATCCGAGATGTGTGCATCTAAGAGACAGAGCAAGAAATCCTCCGTCATCTAATCTCACAAGATAAAATCTTCCGCTTCTGAATATTGTAACTGATTTTTTTTGAAATGCGTTGATATTGCCTGCATCAAAAAGCTGCTTTGGTTTTAGATTTTCGTTTTCACTTTTTCCCGAAAATAAATATCCGAAGAATACAGCAGTGAGTTCAATGAAAGCTACAACACCCAATCCTTTCCATAATTTATTCAGGAACTCACGTCGTGTTTGTATAGGATCTTTGGACTGAGTTTTTAATTCAACATTAACTTGTTCCTGCTTTTTCTTTTTTATGTCCTTTTTGGATTTCATAAATCACAGATTCCAAGGAAAGGTTAATTCCATATCAACACCGCGGAAAAAGATTCCAATTAAAGTAAGGATGATAAATGAAGTTGTTATGAACACAAACATACTCTGCACAACTTCGAGGTATGACAAGTTGAACTTCTTCGATACAAATTTGTAAAACAGCCAAAGTATAAAAAGAAGGATCGCAAGAGGAATTATTCCGTTGCTAATAAATGGGTTTAACCAGGGTAGAAGAATTTCAAAATCGGGAATGAATTCATTTATGATTATTAGAATCACTGTAATTACTGACGAAGCAACTGCTGTGAATTTAGCAGCCTGCTTTGCATTTTCGGAATGGAACCAGAAACCGCTTGGTTCTTCTTTGAAATTTATGAATGGCAATACTGTTAGTAAAAAAATAATTGTCAGTGGAATCAGAAATGCAGCTATAAAAGGATGAAAGTGTAAAAGCAATTCCTGAATGCCTGCAAAATACCACGGAGCTTTTGTTGGATTAAGACTAACATCCGGATTTGCTTTAGCTAGT
This sequence comes from Ignavibacteriaceae bacterium, assembly GCA_014860115.1. Taxonomy (GTDB): domain Bacteria; phylum Bacteroidota; class Ignavibacteria; order Ignavibacteriales; family Ignavibacteriaceae; genus IGN2. Next base: position 40,907 of record JACZKK010000133.1, on the reverse strand, counting down.
AGGGGTGCGTTCAGAAATACTGAAAAGACAAGCACAACTGCTATCAAAACTAAAGCGACTATGAACTCTTTGTATACTAAATTCGGATATGTTGGGACTATCTCTTTGTTCTCATTTGAGTTTGATAAAAAGATCCCCCCTGCTTTTCTGACTCTCCAGAAATGATAAGCCATTAGAAGAAGCAAAAGAATAGGCAGGACTGCTGTGTGAAAATTGTAAAAGATAATTAATGTGTTTGCATTAACTTCATCACCTGCCAGAACAAATTGCCTGATGCTTTCTCCGATAACCGGAAAATAATTTAAAAGGCTTGTGCCGACGGTTACTGCCCAGTATGCTAATTGATCCCATGGAAGAAGGTAACCTGTAAAGTTTAAAAAGACGATTAGAATTAAAAGAGCTATTCCAATAATCCAGTTTACCTTTCTTGATGATTGAAAACCTCCGGTAAAAAAAACTCTGAGAAGATGAAGAAAGGCAATTATAACAAGAAACACTCCGCACCAATGATGAATATTTCTGATCAGTTGCCCGAACAGAACATTGTTTTGTAAATGTAAAATTGAATCGTAAGCTTTTTGCGGGAATGGCTCATAATAAAATCGTAGCATTATCCCGGTAATGAACTGAATTACTACGAGCAATGCAGCCATTCCACCCAGACCGAAAGTACGATTAAAAACTAATGCGTCTTCTTTTATTGATTGCGGATGAAGATGCAGAAGTATACCTGTGAAGCTTTTGGGTTTCTGGTTCTCAGCAGTTAACACTAAATAAACTGGAAAATAATTTTGAAAAATTTACAATGAAAATATAACGTTAAAGCATTATAATATTTATCGAATTCTCAATTTGTCCCGTGAGATAATTCTTTTTTCTTTTGTACGGGGCGTATTGCATACGCCCCGAATTATCGGTGGTGGGCGAATTCAATTCACCCCACAGTTTAGAATAATGATTACGTGAAAGGGGTCTGGATTTATTTCATCTCGAACGGATAAATAACTTTCCAATCATTCTTCATATCAACAACAACCCAACCTTTTTCATTTGCTTCGTTAAGCCCTTTATCGAGTTTTCCGATGTGTGATTCTCTATCATAAGCCCATTCTCGATCTGCATCTGTGTGATGAACGTATAGCATTAATCTTTTCCCTTCACCGACTGCTGTCCACTGAAGCATTTGTAAGTCGCCATCTGAATTTCCAAAAGCTGCTATTGGTCTTTTACCAATAAACTGATGAATACCAACAGGCTTGCCTTCTTTATCGTCAATAAAATTTAGTTCTGGCAGTTTAATTAAAACAGGCTGTCCGTCTTTTATCTCAAACTTAACTTTGCCTGAACTACCGACAACCTGATCTGCGGGAATGCCATAAACTTCTTCCGTCCAGGGACGCATAAATTCTATTCCTCCACCAGAAACAATGTAGGTTTTAAATTCGTTTGCTCTTAAATAATCCAATAACTCGAGCATAGGTTGAAAGACCATTTCTTTGTAAAGTTTATTTGTCTTCGGATGTTTTGCAGTGTTTATCCATTCCATTACAATATGAACAAATTCCTCTGTAGTCATTCCCGCATGTGTGGTCATCATTATTTCCATCAGTCCTTTCATACCTGATTCCATAATTGTCTTCATATCGTTTTCAAGAACTGCTTTGAATGGCTGGGTGTTTTTCCATTCAGGATGATCCGGTGCCATTGTTTTAATTCTGTCGAAAGCAAAAGCAAACTGAAAATAATTTGGCTGTTCAGACCAGAGTGTTCCGTCATTATCAAATGTAGCAATTCTATCTACCGGCTTCACATAGTCCGGGCTTGCTTCGTTTGTAACATCATTTACAAAATCTATTATAGACTGCTTCGTCTTTCCATCATTCCAGGAAGAAAGTGGATTTGAGTTTTCTGTTGTACTTTGTTTGCAAGTAGTGAGCAAGCCGGTTACTAACACAATTATAAGAAGTAGAAAATATTTCTTTTTCACAATCAACTCCTTTAGTTTTTTTTCTAAAAATAAAATTTTTAGCAAACTGCAGATTTATACTATTAAATAATTGAAAATCTGTTTGCCCTATTCCATCTTGTAATATAGAATATTGGGATTCAAATTTAACATTGAAGATTAAGTTACCCTCTTTGTCCAATTTACTAGTACCCCAATCGATTAATTAATAATAGTCTGTGCGGGGTCTTCTGTTGAGAGACCCCGCAGGGACTTGGTTTATATTTAATGACTTCCGGTATGCGTTTCGCTCATTTTCCTCATTATTTCATCGAGGTTGAAGCTTGCCGGTTTTTGTCTTGGTGGGAATTCTTTAAAACTAGAAAGCCAATTAGCCACATAAGCAAGTGCTCCATATGTGAGGTAAAGATGGTGAACCATCCAGTCAGTATACCATGAGGATTGTGGTCCACGTTCAAATGGATCGGCATACAAATCATAAATATTTGGGGCTCTGAGTTTAGTATAATCCTTCATCCAGATATCAATTCCGGTATTGTACTGTTCAGTGAATGAAATTTTCCAGCGGCCATAGCGAATTGCGAAAAGGTCCCCATCATCACTCCAGTAAACAAATTCTTTTCTGGGATTTTCATTTACATCGCCTTTTAAAAACGGAAGCATATTATAGCCGTCAAGATGTACCTTATATGTTTTGCCGTTCATTGTGTAACCTGTCAAACTTTTTTGCACCACGTCAGTTTGTCCAGCGACAGCACAGAAAGTAGGAATAAAATCTTCGTGAGCGAAGATGTCATTAGAAACAGTCCCCGGCTTAATGATTCCCGGCCAACGAATTAATGTAGGAACACGGTAACCGCCTTCCCAGTTCGTTGCTTTTTCACCGCGAAAGGGAGTGCTTCCTCCATCAGGCCAGGACATCATCTCTGCCCCATTGTCAGTGGTGAACACAACAATTGTATTGTTTGTTATCCCAAGATCATCAAGTTTCTTTAGCAACTTTCCCACATTATCATCAAGCTCTGTCATTGCATCTGCTTCCAATCCAAAACCAGTTTTACCTTCATATTGTGGGCTGAGGTGGGTGAACACGTGGCATCGTGTAGAATTGTAATAACAGAAAAATGGTTTGTTTGCTTTTACCTGCCTATCAATAAAATCGATTGCTGCAGATGTAAATTCCTCATCGATAGTTTCCATACGTTTTTTTGTTAAGGGACCAGTGTCTTCGATTTTTTGTTTTCCAATCGGACCAAACTTTCCTTGGACCGTGGGATCATCAACTTCAGTTGCAGTGCATTTAAGTACACCACGTGGGCCGAATAGTTCCCTATAATTTGGATCCTTTGGATAATCAGAATCTTCTGGTTCTTCTTCAGCGTTAAGATGATAAAGGTTGCCAAAAAATTCGTCGAAACCATGAACCGTTGGCAGGAATTTGTTCAAATCACCTAAATGATTTTTACCAAACTGACCTGTAGCATAGCCAAGTGCTTTTAAATATTCAGCGATCGTCGGATCTTCCAGACTAAGCCCAACGTCAGCGCCCGGCATACCTACTTTGGTTAAACCGGTGCGAATTGGCGATTGGCCGGTAACAAAAGCAGCTCGACCTGCAGTGCAGCTCTGCTGGCCGTACCACGTATTGAATCGTTGGCCTTCTGTAGCAAGGCGATCAATGTTGGGTGTCAAGTAACCCATCATTCCTTCATTATATGTACTGCAATTAAACCAGCCAATGTCATCACCCATAATGACGAGTATGTTTGGTTTGTCCTGTGCCATTAACGACACGAAAGAAATGAAAAAGAGAGTCAAAAAAGATTTCTTAATCATAATTAATTTACCTCCATTTTTATTGTTAGAATGTTAATTAGTTTAGTAAAGTTCATTTTTATGGTTTAACTAATTAAAGCTGTTGATAATTTTATTAATTCGGTTTTATTTAATCACGTTAAATCCATCTGTATATTTTCACTGCCTGATCTTATTTAGAACTCCCAGTATGCGGTGGAAAATCCTGAAGGATTTTTGCAACTGCATCGTTCATTTTTTGTGATCCTTCTTCGGGTGAAGAAGGTGCATCAACTACACCTGTTCCGACACCACGCCAGATAAGCTTGTTGTCGGTCATATCAACTATATCTATGAATAATGATCCTTCAGTATATTGATTTACATCTATGTTTCCGCCCGGCCAGCCCATATAAGGTCCGGCACCCCACCAGCCACCATATCCATATCCCCAGCTTTCTATATTAGTTCTCTCTTTTGTTCCGGCGTGTGGATAAACAACGAAATCAGGATTATTATCTGTCTTTGTGAATCCTTTTGCAGTTAAAGAATTATCGATTGCCTTATAAACCCTGTTGAGAACAAGCTGGTTTTTTAGTAGTGCATCGTTAGGATCGTTTGCAGTACCCCATTTGTATGTTTTATACGTATTGAAATCTGTAGCGGGGTCATAATCTGTAGAAACTGAAACTGCAGAACAACCTATAAGTGCCAGTAAAACAAAAAATGAAATAGATTTTCTAAGCATTTGTGTTACCTCCGTTATTATTGATTAATTGTCAGAAAAAAGTATCCGGTCTATATAAGTACTTTTATTCTATTTGTTTATTAAAAACTGACTGTTCATTTTCTATTTGGAAGATATTGCATTCTGCTTCTGTAAATATTTTTAAGAATCCTTAGTGATAAATTTGTTTTATAATCCAGCCTTATGAGGTTGGTTGTTTTGTATTTGAACTAATCAATTCTATAAGTGCATCACCATCAACGGGTTTTACTAAAAAATCAATTACTCCGTAATCTTCTGCACATTTGCGACTCTCTTCCTCATCGTATGCAGTTACAATAATGACAGATATATGAATATTTTTTTCTTTCAGTATTTTTAAAAGCCCGCATCCGTTAATATCAGGTATGTGTATATCAAGTATAAGCAGATCACCCTCTGTTTGAACATATTCATCCAGAAATTCTTTTGTGCCTTCAAAAGATTTGCACGTAAAACCGGCGGCCGCAAAAAGTATTTCAAATGATCTTCTTACGGATTTGTCGTCATCTATAATGTATATCATAATTCTGAAATGAAGATTGCAAAACAGTAGGATAATGTCTATAGTACCTTAGTTCTATAAAATCTAGGTAGATATTAGGAAGGAATCAGACTAAGATATTTTCGTATACAATGGTTGGATTCCGGCTTGCTCTGCAATGCGTACGAGTTCTGCAACTGATTTGACTCCAATCTTTTCAGTTATTTTGCCCCTGTGAATTTTTACGGTGTGTTCTGCAATATTAAGCTCGTTTGCTATTTGCTTGTTAAGCATTCCTGTTATTACGTACTTTAAAACTTCAAGCTCTCTTTGAGTAAGTTTATCTATCTTGTCCTTTGCTTCCATTTGCTCATCGAATTCTTTCTTCCAATTACGCGATTTAGCAACAGCTTCTTCCACTGCTTTCAGAAGTTGCTCATCATCAAACGGCTTCTGAAGAAAATCAACTGCACCTTTTTTCACTGCCTGTACGCTTTCTGGAACTTTACCTTTACCGGTAATAAAAATTATAGGAAGGTGATATGGATTTTTTAACAATTCATCCTGAAGTTCAAGACCACTTTTACCTTCAAGATTTATGTCAAGAATTATGCAGCCTGATCCATTGAATTGTTTACTATTAAGAAATTCCTCAGAACTGGAAAACGTCTCGACTTCGTAATCCATTGTCTTTAGAAGTAGGGGTAAACTCCTTCTAACTGATTCGTCGTCGTCAATTACAAATATTTTCTCATTTTCTCTGATCATCATTCCATAACTTTAACTGAAATGAAAAAGTTGCACCGCCATCAGGATTATTTTCTGCCCAGATTTTTCCGCCGTGTTCATCAATAATAGATTTACTGATAGCCAGCCCAATTCCAAATCCCTTTTCTCTTGTTGTTACAAACGGTCTGAATAATTTATTTTTTACAGATTCATCTATCCCTTTGCCGTAATCACGAACTGATGTTATTGCTATATCATTCACAATCATCACATTCATTTCAATCATATTATTACTGCTGCCTTCTTCTATCGCATGTTCAGCATTAGATATGAAATTCAAAAGCACTTGCTGAATTTGAATATTATCTCCCAAAACATAAACCGGTTTTTCAGGAAGATTCAATTGCAGTTTTAAATTTTTTTGATTTGTTTCACCCCTGAATATTTCTTTTACCTGTTTGATCATTAAGTTAAGATCAATTTTTTGCTTTTCTCTTTTTTCAAGCTTCATTAGTTCTCTGATGCTGCTTAAAACATCCGCAGCTCTCTTATTGTCTTCAACAATATTTTGGAATATTTCATTCATTATTTTAGGGTCTGTATTCTCAGAGTACATAAATTTTAATCCTGCTTGAGCAGAATTACGAATTGCAGTGAGCGGCTGATTCAGTTCGTGTGAAAGTGATGCTGTCAACTCAGACATTCGCTGAAGGCGATCTTCTCTTACCAGTTCACGATACCTGTTTTCAGTTTCAATTAACTGATGAGTTAATAGCTTTTGGTTTTTATTTTTACGTACAAGGGTGATTATTAGCAATGCTTGTAGAATAATGAATGAAATTCCAGCAGCTAAAATCCACTTATATCTGGATATCAAATTAGTTTTTTCAAAAAGGATAATACTCTCATCCGGAATAAGACTTGAATTGACCAGGTTAAATCTTTCGAGTTCCTGATAATTGAACATGTATTGGTTTGATTTGCTCTCATCTATCTGGACATGATTAGGATTTTCACCATTTAATATTTTGGTGGCTGCTTTACCGGCTACTAAACCTCCATTTGTAAAACTTCCAACAAAACCGCCCAGTGCACCTTCATTAAAAGCAGTGTCAAATAAAATAAAAATAGGAGCTGATGTTCTGCTTCGAATCAGTCTGACTGCTTCAGCTGTATTATATGTTATGTGATTAGCATCCGATAAAAAGGAAGCCATTATAATAATACTCTTTTGGGGAATTAGGGTTACTTTGTTAAGAACTTCTTCCATAGATAGGTCAGTCAGGTTTATAATATTTTTCAATTTTTCGAATTCAGGTACCGCACTCTTAATTATTTTACTGCAATACGCATCTGCATCTGATACACCAGAAATTATATATACAGATGTAAAGTCCGGGAATAATGAAAACGCAAGCTCAAAATTCTTTTTGGCATTTATACTGAGTAATATTTCCTTTGTGTCGGAATGCAATGAATATTTTTGACTTTCGTTAAAAGGATTTCTTAAGTCCAGGGAAATTGTGGGTAGGTTAATGATATGGGTGGCAGCATATTTTTCAAGCAAAGGCATTATCCTTGGGCCAACGCAAATGAGTAAATCTATATTAGCACTTTTATACTTTTCATTGATATGTTCAAATAAATATTCCTGGTAACTGATGTAGGGAATTTTTCCAACATCGAGATATTCTACATAAAGATTGTATGGTTTACCGTATTCGTCTCTTAAAGTATTCTTAAAATTTTCCAGTGTCATTTGATAAGCTACAATTCCCTGGTTCAGGGAAAAAAGGAAGAGAATGTTTTTGGCTTCTTCATACTGAGCTGCAGATGGTCTCTGCAGCGGTATGAGCAGTAAGAAAGTGAGAAGCATGTGGATTTTTGTTTTTAAAATCATTTGGAGTCAGCAAAGAATCAATATATCCTATACAAAAATAAATATATCGACTTTAACAGAATACTAAATTATAAGAATAATTCATCAGAGCATTGAACGTTAAACCTTTGTTAATTGTTGTGAGATTTGAATTTTAACTTTCTAGGTGCGAATTGCGTACCCCTGTGTTCTTATCGGCAAGCGAGTTCAAATCTTTCCTACTGTTTATGGTAATTATTCCGTGATAATGGTTTGGGTTTATTTCATCTCAAATGGATAAATAACTTTCCAATCATTTTTCATATCTACTACGATCCAACCTTTTTTATTAGCTTCATCAAGTCCTTTATTGAGTCTACCAATGTGTGATTCTCTATCATACGCCCATTCACGTTCTGCATCTCTATGATGAACGTATAACATTAGTCTTTTACCTTCGCCGGCTGCTGTATACTGGAGCATCTGAAGATCACCATCGGAATTACCAAAAGCAGCAATTGGTCTTTTACCTATAAACTGATGGATACCGACAGGCTTGCCTTCTTTATCATCGATAAAATTTATTTCAGGAAGTTTAACTAGAACAGGTTGCCCTTCTCTTATTTCAAACTTAACTTTACCAGAACTACCAACAACTTGATCTGATGGAATACCATAAACTTCTTCCGTCCAGGGACGCATAAAATCTATTCCGCCGCCGGAGACGATGAAAGTTTTAAATCCGTTTGCTCTTAAGTAATCAAGCAATTCAAGCATTGGCTGAAAAACCATTTCTTTATAAAGTTTATTTGTCTTTGGATGTTTTGCTGTATTAATCCATTCTTTTACAATTTGTGCAAATTCTTCTGTCGTCATTCCTGCATGGGTTGTCATAACTAATTGCAGTAAACCATGCTCGCCAAATGAAAGCACAGTTTTAATATCATTTTCTAATACAGCTTTAAATAGAGGATTATCATTCCACTCAGGATGCTCAGGCGCTAAGACTTTTACTCTATCAAGTGCAAACTGAAGTTGAAAATAATAAGGCTGTTCACTCCATAAACATCCATCATTATCAAATGTTGCAATCCTGTCTCCGGGTTTTACAAAGTTTGGCGATTTTTCATCCGTTACTTCATTTACAAAATTTATTATAGATTGCTTGTTTTTCCCTTCATTCCAGGAGGGGAGGGGCTCTGATTTTTGATTAATCTGCTCTGAACAAGAGAACAGAATTAATGTTAAAAATATTAAAAGTAAATTCAGATGTTTCATTATCAACTCATATTATCATTAATATTTTTTAAAAAAAATAAAAAGCGCTGAACTACATCAGCGCCTTTTATCAATATTTACAGACATAAATTAAATTACTTAATTTGTGCCTATTGTCATTGCTTCAATTTGTTTTTGCACTTTTGATAGACTCCAGTCACCAGCTGTTTGGCTTGGTGGATAATCTTTAAATGTACTTAAGAAATTAAAAGCATACCCTTGTATAGCTATAAGAATGTAGGCTCTATCAATATACCAGTCATAATAGGTATTCGAACCCACTAATGCTTTTTCAAAAGGATCTCTTCGAAGATTAAAAAGATAAGGGGCTCTTAATTCTGTAAAAGGCTCTAGCCAAATTTGCAGTCGATCTGCTCTATTTTCTAGGAACATAGCTTTCCAATCGCCATATCGTAAAGCGGCAATCTCTCCTGCATCATTTACATATATAAAACCTTCTCTAGGTGATTCTTTAACATTCCCTTTTAAGTATTCCAATTGATTATAACCATCGATATAATTTTTATATGATCTACCATTTAACGTTACACCTTTTTTAGCCTTAGCAACTATATCTGGTTCTCCAGCGATAGCAGCAAAAGTGGGCAACCAATCTTCATGGGCAACAATTCCATTTAAAGTTTTACCACTTGGAAAATGACCCGGCCATTTTATAAAGCATGGCACACGATAAGCTCCTTCCCAGCTACTATTTTTTTCTCCATGAAATGGAGTGGTTCCAGCATCTGGCCAGGTATTGTAATGAGGTCCATTGTCCGTAGAATACATTACAACTGTATTTTCTGTTACACCTAATTCGTCCAACAAGTCGAGTAATTGTCCAACATGCATATCGTGTTCAATCATACCATCTGTGTATTCATCATTGCCTTTATGACGTCTATCTTCTTTTACATGGGTTCTGAAGTGCATACGGGTACCATTCCACCATACAAAGAAAGGCTTACCGGATTTTACAGTTTCTCTAATGAATTTTTTTGCAGCTTCAACAGTTTCATCATCGATAGTTTCCATTCGTTTTTTTGTTAAAGGTCCTGTATCTTCAATACGTTGCCCACCTTTACCATCCGCCCATGAGTGAATAACCCCTCTGGGTCCAAATTTTTCTCTAAATGTTTTGCCATCTTTTAAAATCATATCACCAGGATAATCCATATTTTCTGGCTCTTCTTCTGCATTGAGATGATAAAGATTTCCTAAAAATTCATCAAAACCATTGTTAGTAGGTAAATGTTCATCACGATCACCTTGATGGTTTTTTCCAAATTGACCAGTAGCATATCCCTGACTTTTCAAAACAGTGGCCATAGTAAGATCAGTTATTTGCCATCCTTCTTTAGCACCCGGCATACCTACTTTGGTCATTCCAGATCTTACGGGTACACTGCCACTAATAAATGCTGCACGCCCAGCGGTGCAAGATTGTTGAGCATAATAATCTGTAAAACCAACACCTTCGCTTGCAATTCTGTCAATATTTGGTGTTTGGTATCCCATCATTCCACGGTTGTTGTGACTGATATTCCATGTTCCGATATCGTCACCCCAGATAACGAGTATGTTTGGTTTGTCCTGTGCCATTAAAGACACAAAAGAAAAGAGAAATAAAATCATAAGTGATTTTTTAAGCATTATCATGCCTCCTTAATTATTGAGATTTAGTTGATTAAAATCGATTGGTATTTTAACAAATATAGGAAATAAATAGTTCAGATTAATCATTACTAAGTTAATTTCTAAGAAACACCACATAAAATGTAAGATGACAAAAAATGCTAAATTGCTTCAGCGTTAATTGATCAAACCACTATTTCACATACTCATCTTTATCTAGATTGGGCTATACTAGAGTACTATTGTCAGGTGGATATTTTTAAGTAAGTTTAAAACAAGTTATCTCAATTATTACTATTCTTATGTCAGAACAAAAAAACAAAAAATCACTAATTAAACAAATCCTTCGAATTGCATTATATGCTGCGGTAGCATTGTTCATCATTTACACCATCGCAGGATTCTTCATTGTACCGATGATAATAAAAAGTGAAGCGGTTGATTATATAAAAGAGGAGTTTAAAAGGGATGCAGAAATAGAATCGGTTTCATTCAATCCATTTGCTTTCACACTTTCGGTTGAAGGATTCAAAATGTATGAGAAAGAAAAAGAAGAAACTTTTTTTTCATTCAAGGAATTCTTCATCAATGTCAGCTTGCTGCCTTTACTTAGCAAGGAAGTTAACTTTGAAGAAATAAAATTAACCGAACCGGATGGGAATATTATCCGTTATAATGAAGAAGAGTTTAATTTTTCAGATTTGATAGAAACTGCGATCCGGCAGAATACTGATTCAGTGGAGGTTGCGGAAGAAGATGAACCGTGGGAAATATTCATTCAAAAGTTTGATTTACAAGGGCTTCATTTGCAGATTACTGACAAAGCGGTAAATCCACCCGGAGAAACAAGGATTGACAGTTTCAGTGTTACTGTAACCAATTTACGTTTCAATTCATCTGACACATCTGATTTTTATCTTACATCCAACCTCCGACACGGTGGAAGCTTTTCACTCAGCGGTAATTTTTCGATGACTCCTTTAAAAGCGGATTTAAACTTTTCTCTTGATCAAGCTAGCCTGAAACCATTGGCACCTTATGTTGCGCAATTCGCATACCTTAGATTGGACGATGGTCTTCTCTCAATTGACGGCAGCATTAAGATTGATGAACCGGATCCATCAAAAAAAATGGATATATCTTTTACTGCAAATACAAGTATTACAAACCTCATTCTTTATGACACAAAGCACGATGAAAGATTTCTTGAATGGAATTCACTTACAGTATCTGATATCAGCGGACAGCTTAATCCTATGCTCATTAATATTGGTGATGTTAATCTGAAAAAATTATATACAAGAATAGCTATCGCAGAAGATAAAGGTATTAACCTGATCGAGGTGTTGAAGGAATCTCCTGTACTTGTTGATTCCGGACAAACCTCCGATACACTGTTTATCAAATCTGCTGATACCAAAAAGGAGCAGATGGACTTTAATTATGATATTGGTAGCATAAAAATTGAAAACAGTGAAATGTATTTTTCTGATTTGAGTCTGCCGCTGCAATTCGCTTCTAAAATTCATCAGTTAAATGGAGAAGTAATCGGTTTCTCAAGTGAAAATCCACTTGGAGCAGAAATAAAAATGGAAGGAACGGTTGACGAATACGGGCTCGCCAAAATAAAAGGCAAGATGGATCCGTTTGATCCGATAGCTTATTCAGATATTAAAATGAATTTCCATAATATTGAAATGACCAATCTTACACCATATTCAATTGACTTTATCGGGTATCATCTCGAAAGCGGAAAGCTTTCTCTGGATGTTGAGTATAAAATTGATAATGGAATTCTTACTTCATACAGCAAGGTATTTTTGAATAAGTTCACACTTGGTGATGAAGTAGAAGGAGAAGAAGGCTTAGGACTTCCGATAAAACTGGCAATTGCACTTCTGAAAGATGCTGATGGAAATATTGATCTCGATCTCGAAGTTGAAGGAGATTTAAATGATCCGGAAACAGATACAGGTGCATTAGTCTGGTGGGCGGTTAAAAGAGTTCTGACTACAATCGTAACAGCACCATTTCGTTTTCTTGGTGGTTTACTTGGTATAGGTGGCGAAGATCTCGAGTCAGTTGATTTTGAAGTCGGAAGCGCAGAACTGGAAAACCACCAGTTTGAAAAAATGATTAGCCTGTCCAAAATAATGGCAGAACGACCGGGGATTGTTCTGGAAATTTATGGAGCAGTGGATACCGTTACGGATGGATTGGCAATGCGTGAAGCAAAATTCGACAGCGTTTATAACCAGAGATTAACAGGTAAAACAGGTGCGGATACAACAGCTTCACAAAAAAAGACAGACTATACAAAAGGTCAGGGAATCCTGGAGGAAATGTACGTTCAGGCTAATAATGATTCTTTACTAAACCTGGTAAAAGTTAAATTCCAAATTGACTCGGCGGGAAATGGTGATTTAAGAAATTATCTCGAAGAGTTAAGACAAAAACTTATTTCAACTCAACCAATAAGTGAAATGGAATTCCAAAACATTGCAACAACAAGAGCAGAAGCCATAAGAAATCATATGATGACAGTTCATCAAATACCACCAGAGAGAATAGCAATCAAAGAGAATGAAATTTTTGAAGAGGAAGACAGGAACTGGGTGAGATGCAGGCTCGGAATAGGTTCTTTGGATTGAATAAAAAAATAATCAGTGTTTTCTGATGAACTCAACGTAAAATGTCAAACCCTCAACTGCCTGGTAATATTCTCCGGCAAGCATATCTCTATCTGGAAGGTAGTTCAATGTATAAGTTGAGCCGGGATAATTAACATCCCTTAATTCAATAATAATTTTAAGGTTGCCGTAACTTTCCGCCCAACTTGCTTTACCAACATTTATTTGATTTGGATTGAAGTACTGAGCTGCAAGCGTTCCGTCCTCATTGATTTTTGAAATTGAGATTCTGTATTCAAAATCTGTTCTGATCCAATTACCGACAAGTAAATTTTCGTTTGTGGTTTTTATGCCAGGAGTGTTGCTTTCTGAAGATTGTTTATTTGTGAGAACAACTACAAGAATGATTAATATTGCTGCAGCTACAAGAGTCAAAATTATTTTTGTCGGATTTTTCATTATATCATACGCTAATAAAGCGATTAGAGTTTAGTAAAAAATAAAATCTATGTTTGAAATAAGAGTAAACTGGTTTAGGAGATTGTCAACTCACATAACATCATTTTTTATTTGTGCCTGGAGTTGGAAACCATTTTTCTTTAGGAACGACTTTTGGCTCCGCCGGATCACCTTCATAAGCAGGAGTCATTATTTGAATATTATTTTCATTGAAAACATCTAAAATATTTTGATGCAGTGAGGAATATATAAGCATCATTTTATTAGGACTATCGCAATAAGCATTTATCTCATACGTTATTGCAAAATCTCCGAGCGACTTTTGCAAGACAAATGGTGTCGGCTGTTTTAATAATCCTTGAGTACGATCAGCTGCTGATTTTAACATCTCTTCAACTAATCTCCAGGGAGTCTCGTAACCTATTCCCACAGTTGTGTGCAGGATTAGACCATGCTGCTTCGCTAACGAACTGTAATTAATTACGTTGCTGTTTATTAATGATGAATTAGGAATAATTATTTCTTCATTTTTTAGAGAGCGCAGGCGTGTGACATATAACTTCATATCAACAACATCGCCAAAAGAATCATCGATTTTTATCCGGTCGCCAATTTTAAAAGCCCGTCTGTACGTCAAACTGTATCCTGCAATGATATTACTTATAAATGATGATGAGCCGATAGAGAACATTATTCCAAGGAGAACAGAAACTCCTTTAAAAGCATCCGACTCTGAGCCCGGGATGTAGGGATATGCAATAACAAAGGCAAGAATAATTATGAGGAACCGTACTATTTTAAAAGTTGGTAATGCCCATTCCGGATCAAAGTTTGCAAATGATATTGTCCCCTGGCTCACACCGGCAAAAAATAATTTTATCAGCTTGACTAAATAACGAATGACAAAAAAGAGTACAATTAAAAAAATGATATTTGGTAATGAGGAAACAAATCCCATTCCGAGTGAGCCGAGAGGGGAGAGAATAAGTGAAAATAATTCATCAGCAAGTGGTTTGGTCAATGGAAATGATTTTAGAACATATTGCACATAAAGAAATATTAGTATAGCGATAACAAGTATTTTTATAGAATTGATAAACCCACGTAGTGCAGTCCATAATTGTTTTGCCTGGATCAGATGATATGACTGAGTTTCTAACCCTTCAATTCTGGATTTTAATTTTGCTTGTACAAGATTATCCAGCCTGCGCGAGATTCGTAGAAACAAAAACAACAATAATAAAAACACAACTGTAGCTACAGCCGCATAAATTACTTTCTTCAACAATACACCGCTGCTGCGTTCGTATCGGTAAGAATCAATTGCTTTAGCGATATTATTCTTTATTATTTCAGATAAGAGCTGTCTATCTAATCCTTCAATCGCTGCATCAGCATCGACAATGCTCACAATAAAATTCTCACCAGCAAGGATATTACTTCGGTCTTCTAATTCTTCTATCCGAAGCGATCCAGTATTAATAGAATCATTTTCGGCTATATTATTCATTCTTTCGGCGATAATGCGCGCACGTTCTTCGGCTGGCAAGGAAGTTATCCCGCGTACATAGAACAATATTTTGCCTTCGAATTTAACCGCAGCAGTAGTCTGACCGACATTTAAATTATTTTCTTCAGTCTTAATACTGTCAGTAGAAGTAAATGCATAAGAATCCAGTGCAAATGGGAGTGAGAGCAAATATAAAATAATCAGGAAGAACTGAATTGATTTCAGGATTCGGAGTTTAGAACTTGGTTGAGTTTTCATGATTCGATTGATTTATTGTTTTGATTTTATAAAATGTAAATAAAACAGTTCGTGGTTCAAATAGGTACTTAGTCCCAATCTTTCTTCATGCATTTAATATTATCAGATTCTGTTTTTTCATTCTTAGTTGAATAAGTTGGAATATAAATCTGAAAGGTCGGACTTCAATTATTCACTTTTCTGATACTTCTTCTTCCTGCTTCCTTCATAACTATCTATCTGCAGCAAAACTCCTTCCAACTTCCCATTAACTAATGGAATTCTTCTCGAAGTCTTCAAGCCGATATGTTTTCTTAAAGAGGGTTCACCTGTATAAATAAAAGCCGAAGTGCCTTTACATTTTGTTTTTAAAAAATCGCCAAGTTCTTTGTAGAGATTCTCTACTTCAGTCCTTTCGCCAAGCCTGATACCGTAAGGAGGATTGGTTATCAGCACTCCGTTTTCAAATTGTTTAATGTGCTGGAATGGATGTGCAGCTAAAGCAACTGATTCAGAATAAGGCAGCCGGGATAAGTTTTCTTTTGCAACATTTATTGTTATCTGCGATTTATCACTACCGCTTATAACTCCTTTTGGCAGAGCTCTGATTTTACTATCAGCTTCGGTTTTAAATTTTTCCCAAACAGATTTATTGAAGTCAGTAAGGTGAAAAAATCCGAATTTCTGTCTGAGTTTTTGTGCGGGAATTCTGCAGTAATGCATCAGTGCTTCACATAAAATTGTTCCTGATCCGCACATACAATCAAGCAGAGGTTTTTCACCATCCCAATTACTCAGTTTGATTATTGCCGCAGCAAGTGTTTCCTGCATCGGAGCCTCACCGGCAAGAAGCCTGTAACCTCTTTTGTGCAATGATTCACCGGAGGTGTCTAAACTTAAAGCCGCATTATCTGTTTCAATAAAAAGATTAAACCGAACATCAGGATTCACGGTTTCCACATTTGGTCTTTTACCAAACTTTGCGCGGAAGTAATCAGCAATCCCATCCTTAAGAACCTGTGATGCATATAAAGAATTTGTGATTGAACTTTTTGAAACATTTGAGGTAATTGCAAAAGTCTGATTTAAGGAAAAGAATTTATCCCACTCAATTTTTTTTGCCAGCTTCATTATTGCATCAGCATTTCGGCAGTGGAAAGTTTTTAGCGGGGCTAAAACCCGTGAGATAGTTCTGGATGTGTAATTGATTCTATAAATAGTGGGGAGGTCAGCTTCGAAATAAATTCCACGGTAGGCTGCTTTGGTATTTTTTGCACCAAGCTCAATTAATTCCTGTTCACAAAGTTCCTCCATCATTCCAGAAACCTGTGCAAAAAAAGTATTATTGGTTTGATATAAGAACAATCAATGCCTTAAGTTCTTAAATAAAGTTGTACTCTTCAAAAGCGAAGCGGATACATTTTTTTATATGTTGCTAAAGTAACTGTGTTACACCGAAAAATAAATTAAAGTTATTGTAGATTGCATGGCTTGTGCCGCGTTTGTCAAATAATACTAAGTCGTCAGGTTCAACTGAGCCTGTGGGGAAATTAAATATTTGTGGAAAATCTGCTCTTTGTCCATGGCTGTATTCAAATCCTACTCCTATCATTGTATCATCAATATTTGTTGAAGCTCCGAGTGTAAAATGATATACATTAAAATCTGTAAATCCAATAAACAATCCTTCAATGTCTGCATAGTTTGCATTACTGAAATCTGTTCTAATTGCTGCATACCCGGTGACTTTATCATTCATTTTATGTTCAACAGCTATGCCCGCATTAAAAACGGATTTCATTGAATCGAACACTTTTAACAAATCTGCACTATTTCTTGGTCTGACAATAGCAGGGTTATTCAGAATAAAATTCCCGCTTTCCGGCTGCATCACAGCATAAGTCGATATTGGTGCAAACCATTCCGCAGCAAAATGAATCAACGTCTCATTTGAAAATTTGTATTCAATTCCTGCTGCAATAGAGAATGGAGTTTTATAGTAGACAGGCAAACCTTCCTGCCTGTCTGAAGCAAGAATATCAATTGGATTTCCGGTGGTGGAATCTACTATAACATTATTGGAAGTCAGACTTGCATGGTCAGTACCGCCACTTGCAAGTTTTAATGCAATACTGGGTGTTGTAATGGTAGCTCCTAATTTAATGTCATCCCATTCTGCTGATATCCCAAACTTACCTGAAAATCTGACTGCCCAATAGTCAATATCAATAAAAATATCTGAAGTGGCTGAACGCTGATTAATTGTATCATAAGCTGTATAAGATTCATATCGTTGTTTTGTTTGATCGCGATAAGCACCTAACAAAGTAAAGCCAATCCCAACATTGTCAGCAATCTTTTTGGAATATCCAAATCCTACACTTACTTCAGAAAGTAATACATCAAGTTTTCCCTGATTAATAAGATATTCATCACCTTCAAAATTATTCACAAGTCCCGACTGAATTCTTGTTGGAATCACATCAGAATAACCCTCATATCTTTCCGATACTCTAACGTAGGAATAACCGTTTGCATAAATCATATAACTAAAACGATTGAGGGAATCACCTATAAACGGGAGAGGACCGGCTAAAGAAGCAGGGTATAATGAAACTCTTGTATATCTGGAATCAATGCCAGGTCCGCCGCCATTAATGAATGAGAAATCCTTTATGCCATACATATTGAAATTAACACTCATACTTTTTTTACTAACAAAACCCAATGCACCGGGATTATAAAATGTAGCACTATAATCTCTAACCCCGCCGACGGCAATACCACCTAGCAATGCTGTTTTTCCTCCAACAGCCTGATCCCAGAATTGACGATCCTGTGCGTGAAGGGAATATATGCCAAATAGAATTGAAATAATTGAGAGTACAATTTTTTTCATATTAGTAACTTAGTCAAGTCACAAATTAAAATAAAAACTACAATGATTTTTTAATTATAAAAAGAAGATGGATCTTTTATCGGTAAAACTCCGGAATCATCGTCCTAGCTTGATAAATATGCCGCCTGTGAAATCAGCCTGCAATAAAGTAGCCCAGCTTCCAACACCAACGCTGCATCCACCGGTTCCGCACCACATTCCTGCGCCTGAAAAATTGAGTGGAAGCAGCATCCTCGCTTGTAATCTTAATCCGACATTATCTGACAGATAAAACTTTCCACCACCTCCGAAAGTAATTGAGAATCTCCATTCCTCGTTAAAGTCCGAATCTACCGGACTAAATAGTGTAGCTCCTAAACTGAAAGAAGTAAACGGAAATGCTTTCTGAGCTCGTGTCTGCCTGAATTCATAAACTGCACCAGCCTGAAAATAATGGATGCCAACATCAAACAGAGGTTCTGTAAGTCCGTTATATCTTTTTAATTCCATTGGTGTTTGCTGACCAATCCAAAATACCTCTGCCTTAACACCTCTCTCTACTTCGAAAGCGATTCCAGCA
This sequence comes from Ignavibacteriaceae bacterium, assembly GCA_014860115.1. Taxonomy (GTDB): domain Bacteria; phylum Bacteroidota; class Ignavibacteria; order Ignavibacteriales; family Ignavibacteriaceae; genus IGN2. Next base: position 22,103 of record JACZKK010000133.1, on the reverse strand, counting down.
CCATAATTTGGATTGCTGTAAATGTTCAATTGTCCTTGTGTTACCTGGACATCAGAAGCAACCTCGTATCCTCCAAAACCAAAAATTTCTGTTTGTGCAAAAGTGTTTGAGTAGAATAGCAATAATGTTGACAAAGTAATAAAGTAAAGACTCGAGTTTTTGTAAACGACGGATTTCATTTTAACCTCATTATTTAATAGTGTTGAACATACAGAATTACTCATTTAAAATTAATTTTAATATAAATTTACGCAAATGGGTACTTAGTCCTAGTGAATAAATTCTATGAAAGTGCTGGCTCAATAATCACTCATCAAACTTAATTTCTTCCTGGAAATAAGGATTCTTTAAATGATTATTGTCGTTGAACTCGACTACATCTTTTGCAATCCTTTTTGATAAATAGTAAATGCGTTTCATATTCTCAACTATATCTGAGATGATCCGGTATTCAGTTAAAGGTATATCTTTTTCAGTGTGAAGGCGATCTTCAAGATGATCCTGAGCAACTCCTGCCAATCGATTAACTTCGTGCTTCATATCAATAACATTTTCAGCTCTTTTTTTATTGCTTTGTACTAATGCCAGGAAGGATTCATCAGCACAATAAATTACTTTATCTAAGAATGGCCGCAAGTAAAATTCTGATTTTTTGCTAAACTCAATTTCGGCTGCAACTCGTTCGCGACCGAGCGTTACTAAATTTGTTTCAATAACGTCACCGATGTATTCAATGTAGTTTGAGGAAATTATGTAACTCTGAAGTAAACTTGATTCAGAATTTGAAAGTTCCTTTTTTGAAAGCTTACTCAGATAACTTATTATATATTCATGTAATGCATCTATATCATCATCCATCTTTTTTATTTTTTTCAATTTTGATTTATCAGCAATCAAAACTGCTTCGGAAATCTCTTTAATCATTATCAATGCTCTTTTACTTTGTCTACCTAGCTCTAATCTGACACGTTCCAGGGCAAGACCCGGAGTTTTAAGAAAGACTTCATCCAGATACTTTGGTTTCACTTTTTCGGGTTCTGCTATTGGTTTTGCAGGGAGTATCCATGAAATAAATTTTGCAAGAGGGGAAATGAACGGAAGAAATAAAATAGTATTAGCTATATTAAAAATAGTGTGAGCGTTTGCAATCTGTCTTGGAACCTCAGCAGCTAATCTTTTCATTCCTGATAAATTGGGGAATGATGGAGATATATATTTAACTACTTCAATAAGATAAAATATAAATGGTAACCAAATAAGAACCCCGATAACATTAACAATGATATGACTTAGTGCTGCCTGCTTTCCTTCTCTTGGGGTTCCGATTGAAGCTAGTATAGCGGTCATACAAGTCCCAATATTTGCGCCGAATGTTAAAGCTATACCAGCTTCCAAAGATATTAACCCCTGACTTGCCAGAGTGATTACTATTCCAATTGTTGCTGCGGAAGTCTGAATAATAGCTGTAAAAATAGTAGCTACTATTATTGCAAGCAGAGGGTTCTCCATGTTGCTCATTAAATCTAAAAATATTTTGTTTGACCTCATTGGGTATGTTGATTCACTCATAAGGTTCATCCCAAGGAAAATCAAACCCAGCCCAAGTATCATTAATCCAAAATGTTTTACTTTTTCCTGTTTCACCAAGAGTTTCAATCCAAAACCAACTATGATCATCACAAATGCTAACTCTGTAACTTTAAATGCAATTATTTGCACAGTCAGAGTAGTACCAATGTGTGCGCCCATAATAATGCTGATTGCCTGCTTAAGGTTCAGCAGTCCTGCAGAAATAAAACCGACAACAAGGACTGTAGTAATTGAAGAAGATTGGATGACAGCGGTAACAAAGGCCCCGGTGAAAGCACCTTTAAATCTATTAGCAGTTATTCTTGAAAACATATTCTTAAGGCGATTGCCGGCTATGCTTTTAAGAGCCGTTGTCATTTGCTCCAGCCCGAATAAGAAAAGTGCTAAGCCTCCAAATAAGCCCAGTAAAAGCGGAATGATTTTGTACGAAAGCGTGGTTTCCATAAAAATACTTTATTTCAGAAAAAACAATAGTCTAAATAAAGTATTTAAAATGAATTATTCCACTGTGAACAAAATTTTAGAGGAGATTGGTTTTAGCTGAGAACTGCTGAGAAGGATTTTTTACCAAGCAATACTGCCATATCAGATAATTCTTTCATCAGCTTTTCAAATGTAGGAATATCAAGAGATTGCTGACCATCCGAATAGGATCTTAACGGATCAGGATGAACTTCAATCATTAATCCATCAGCGCCTGCAGCTAATGCTGCTTTACTTGCGGCTGGAACGAGACTACTTTTTCCAGTGCTATGCGATGGATCAACTATTACAGGAAGGTGTGTTAATTCTTTCAAAGCAGGAACAGCAAGAATGTCGAGTGTATTTCTGGTGTAGGTTTCAAATGTTCTGATTCCACGTTCGCATAGTATCACTTTATTATTGCCAACTGATAATATGTACTCAGCGGCAAGGAGGAACTCCTCGAGAGTTGCGCTCATATTTCTTTTAAGAATTACAGGTTTATTTGTTTTTCCTACAGCTTTAAGCAGTTCATAATTATCCATATTCCTGGAACCAACTCTTAAAATGTCCGCTTCACTTGCGAGAGCATCCAGATGATCAGTACTTAAAATTTCTGTTTCCAGTAAAAGATTGGTTTCTTTATGAAGAAGTTTTAAAAGGCTAACACCATCAATGCCGTAACCCTGGTAAGTGTAAGGAGAAGTTCTTGGCTTGAACAAAGAGCATCGAAAAACTTTAGCGCCTGAATGCTCAACGGCTTTTGCGGTTTTTACGGCAAGCTCTTCACTTTCAAGTGCACAAGGCCCGGCAATTACGGTAAAATGTCCTTCACCAATTACAACTGATTCCAACTCAATTATAGTATTATGGTCGTTGCTTAATTTCTTTACTTTTGTTTCTGAAAGTCTATTCATACATAGTTTTTTGTAACAACTCTTTTCAATTATCAACTACAAAAATACAAAAATGTTTTTATTTCAAACAGACCTAATTTTTATGTCCTTTGTACAATAAACAGTTAAAAAGTATAAAGTTTTATAATTAAATCCTTTAGGATGAAAAATGGTGACAATTATTTAGTCAATTATATATCTTAAAATTTTTGAAAAAATATTTGTTCGATATCTTATTTGTTTTAAAATTGTAGTTGCCTTCTCAGAGGAAAATCCAATTAACTATAATAGAGTAAATGCAAAAAATATTTAATATACATCTTATTTTGACATTATTGATCGGTTCACAAATTTTTGCTGATTCAAGTGAAGAGAGTGATACATTATTTATTTCCGAAGAATCCTTAATGACTGGAACTTTCTACGGAGGCTTCGGCTTCCATTTAGCTGCTCCTGGTTCGCTACCTGCAGGCGAGATTAAATGGCGCTTTTTCCCGGGAGATGATACTCTGTGGGCAGACCCAAATTATGATGACAGTGAATGGGAATTAGTGGATCCCTGGATGGATATGTCGAAACCAGAAGCAGAAAAATGGAATGGGATTGGGTGGTTCAGAAAGGTAATAAAAATTGATTCAACTCTTTTAAATAAAACTTTTGGAGCTTATATCCATCAAGATGGCGCTTCTGAGATTTTTCTTAACGGGAAAAGGATTTTTACGTTTGGAAAAGTTAGTGATAATAAAGTAGACGAAGAGTTTTTTGATCCAAGCAATACACCATTTGTTTTTTCATTTGATACAAGCACGGTTTATACAATTGCTGTACGGTACTCAAATCACAGTCACCTGGGTTGGGAATATTTTTATAATAAGTTTTTTAGCCATTTAGGTTTTTCTATAAGTATTTTTGACTTCAATAGTAATATTGAATCAGAACTAATTCTTAAACAAGAAAGAACTGCGACTGATTGGGGAATAAACGGATTCGCTCTTGCATTCTCACTGATATTTTTTCTACTTTATTTCTTCTATTTGAAACAAAAACAAAATCTATACTTTGCGCTTTTTGTTTTCGGAATCGCTTTAATGTCAGCTTCGACTGATTTACAATATATAGGAAATCCGGCTCTAGAACTTCTTGCTATTTATAGAATAGTACAATTCATTGCATTTTCATTAGTCTTCACTTTTTTTCTCTTATTCATTTACGAATCTGTCTATAAGCGAATTATTAAATTATTCTGGCTTTTCTTAACTGCTTTCATCATCATTAATGTTTATGCTTTCTTTGGCACAATAGGAATTTTTGACAATATGATGCCTTTGGGGATTATTATTGCATTATTGACCATTGAGAGCATTAGAGTTTTTGTAATTGGTATTATTAGAAAAGCTGAGAATATTTGGATCTTGACAGTTGGTGCTATTTTATTTTTAGTTTTAGTGTTACTTAATTTCTTTGTTATATCTTATCTGCCAGAGTCTTTATTGAATTCAATAGGGCTGCCCACAATGATCTTGACTATTACTATACTTCCAATTTTTATGGCTATTTATCTAGCAAAATCTTACAGCAAAACTCAAAGCGATTTGGAAGAAAAAATTGTAACTGTACGAGAACTTTCTGAAAAACAAATTGAACAGGAAAGACAAAATGCTGAGTTACAATTACAAGCTGAACTAGAGCGGGCAGAAAATGAAAGAAAGACAAAAGAACTTGATCAAGCTCGTAAACTGCAACTCTCCATGCTCCCGAAAGATATTCCAACTTTACCAAATTATGATATTGCTGTTTATATGAAAACGGCAACAGAAGTCGGTGGCGACTATTATGATTTTCATACATCAGATAGTAATATTTTAACAGCTGCGGTCGGAGATGCAACCGGACATGGTTTGAATGCAGGTATGATGGTAAGTGTAACTAAGGGATTGTTTCAGAATCTTGCTTCTAACCCGGATCTAAATAATATTATTTCTCAATTCAATAATTCTATAGTTTCAATGAAACTGTCGCCAATGTATATGTCATTACATTTTATTAGAATTATAAACAATCAATTGCAGATAGTTGGTGCAGGAATGCCCCCAATATTATATTATCAAAGCAGTATAAAAAATATTCTTGAGATTGAATCTGCTGGTCCACCTCTGGGTGGGTTTCCTAATTTTAATTATGGACTTTACACTCGCGAACTCTCTAAAGGTGATATTATTGTAGTATTTACTGATGGCTTTGCTGAAAGGATGAATAATAAGAAAGAAATATTGGGTTGGGATAAAGGAAAAGAATTGCTTGAAAGAATTAATGACTCAACATCAGATGAAATAATTAAAGAATTTATAAAAACTAGTGATGAATGGGGCGGAGAAAGACTGCAGGATGACGATATTACATTTGTTGTTATTAAAGTGAAATAATATTTAAATTAAAACTTAAAAAGATTGAGGAAACCAATATGAAAGTAAAAACCAGAGAAACCGAAAATGCTGTGATAATAGATCTTGAAGGTGAAATGATGTTAGGATATGAAGCTAATGATTTTCATGAAGCAATAAATTTAAGTATTGAAAAACATAAACTAAATATAGTTATAGATATGTGTGAAGTTAAATTTATATCAAGCTGGGGTATTGGAATTTTAATACATGGTTATACTACTTCAACAAATGCTGGGGTTTCATTTAAATTGGCCTGTGTTCCTAAAAAAATTAAAGAAACGTTTACTAAAATTAAAGTCGATAAAATATTTCAACAATTTAATTCAGTTGAAGAAGCTCTGAAAAATTAAAATTAAATTTTCCCGAACAAATTAACCATCTCTATAGCAGAAAGGGCAGCATCCCATCCTTTGTTACCTGCTTTGGTTCCTGCTCTTTCCAGCGCTTGCTCAATATTATCAGTCGTAAGCACTCCAAAGATTACAGGCAGATTTGCATCGAGCCCAACTTGTGCAACTCCTTTAGATACTTCAGCTGCGATATAATCGAAATGTGGAGTTCCACCGCGAATTACTGCACCCAGACAAATTATTGCATCATATTTTTTTGAGTGAGCCATTTTCTTTGCAACTAATGGTATTTCATACGACCCGGGAACCCAGGCAACAGTTATATCTTCTTCTTTGCAATCGTGTCTTAATAAACAATCTTTAGCACCGGACAGAAGCTGGGAAGAAATCAGTTCATTAAATCTGCTAATTACTATTCCGAACTTCTTACCTTTAGCGTTTAATTTTCCTTCAATGATGTTAGCCATTTATTCCTCTTAGTTTTGTTTTAATTTTATTCTGAATGAAGCAGATGACCTAATCTGTCACGCTTTGTCTTTAAATATTTTTCGTTGATAGCATTCGGTGGAATTTCCAGCGGAATTCGTTCAACTATTTCAAGATCATAACCTTTTAGTCCAATTACTTTTTTAGGATTGTTAGTCAGTAATTTTATTTTTTTCAGACCAAGGTCTTTTAAAATTTGTGCACCTGTTCCGTAGTCTCTCAGATCAGCTTTAAACCCTAGTGCTTCATTAGCTTCAACTGTATCTTTACCTTGTTCCTGCAAGTGATAGGCGAGTAGCTTATTAACCAGACCAATCCCTCTTCCTTCCTGACGCATATAAAGAACAACACCTCTACCAGCTTTTTCTACCATACTCATTGCTGCAATTAACTGTTCTCCACAGTCACAACGCTTTGAACCGAAAATATCTCCGGTTAAACATTCCGAATGAACACGTACAAGTACCGGATCATCACCGCTTATATCTCCTTTAACAAGTGCCATTGGATTGTCCAGATGATCAAGCGTATTTTCATAAAGATGAAGTTTGAAGGAACCATATCGGGTTGGCAGATCAACAGTAACTTTTTTCTGAACAAAATGTTCTCTCGACATCCGGTATTCAATCAAATCAGCAATCGTAATAATTTTCAGATTATGTTTTTTTGCAAACTCCATCAATTTTGGAACACGTGCCATTGTTCCGTCTTCAGCAAGGATTTCACATAAAACTCCAACCGGATTTAATCCGGCAAGTTTAACAAGATCTACAACTGCTTCGGTATGGCCGGCACGTTTTAGAACTCCACCTTTCTTCGCAATAAGAGGAAATATATGTCCGGGTCTTCCAAAATCATCAGGATTAACTTTTTCATCCGCTGCACGATTAATTGTGATCGCTCTATCGTGAGCAGAAATACCGGTAGTAGTTCCGTGTCTGTAATCAATTGAAACTGAAAAAGGTGTTCCGTGAAGTGCTGTGTTGTTTTGTACCATTAAATCCAGATTAAGAGCTTTGGCTTTTTCTTCTGTTATGGGTAAGCAGAGTATGCCTCTTCCTTCTCTCGTAATAAAATTTACATCTTTTGACTTGCAAAGTTCTGCAGCCATAACAAGGTCGCCTTCATTTTCTCTGTCAGGATCATCCACAACAATCAGCATCTTGCCGGCTTTGATATCTTCAATGGCTTCTTCAATAGTATTGAATTTAAACTCGTTATTATTGTTCATTTTATCTTTCATTAATAGCCAATCTCTTTTAGCCAGCTTTCGGTTAAATTTTTATTTGAAGAATTATTCACTTTGGTTAAAAGTTTTTCAACATACTTTGCTAAAATATCAATTTCAACATTTACTTTTTCATTAACCTTTTTGTCTTTCAGGTTTGTATTCTGCCAGGTGTGAGGAATGATTGAAATGGAAATTTGATTTTTAATCACATCAGCAATGGTTAAGCTAATCCCATTTATCGCTATTGAACCCTCTTTTATTAAATACTTTTCCAGACCTTCAGGAACTACAATTTTTACGAGATAATTTTCACCAAGTTTTTTTACGACGGATATGGTACCGATTCCATTTACATGCCCCTGAACTAAATGTCCACCGAGCCGATCATTCAGTCTCACTGATCTCTCTAAATTTACTGAAGCTTTTGCTTTAACAATATTGAAAGTAGTTTTTTCCAGGGTTGCTCCGACCGCATCAGCCCAAAAAGCATCATTTTCTTTTTTGGTGACTGTTAGACAAACGCCATCGATACAAACAGAATCATTAACGGTCAAATCATCAACAACCTTCTCAGCCTTTATCCGTAAACTAAAGCCTCCCGCTATTGGCGTTATCTTTTCAATTTTGCCTATTTCTTCAATTATTCCAGTAAACATAAGGTAAAGTTAATTATTTTCAATCACAAACTAATCAGATAATTTTCTACCGTAAACTAGCCTGATGTCCTTACCCAGATTATCCATCTTCAATAGCAGAATCTTTTTCAACCTATGTATATTAAAGCCATTAATTCCTCTACCCAAAATTTTAGGAGCCTGGAGAACTATAATCTCATCAAACAAATCTTTTTGAAGAAATTGAGTGAAAATATCAGCCCCACCTTCAACCAGCAGAGAAGTGATTTTGTTATCTGCTAAAACTCTAAGAATTTTTTTTAAGTTAAAGTGATTTTGCTTAGAGTTAACACTGAAAATTTTTATTCCTCTATCTGCTATCCTTTTAACTTTTTTCTCGTCGATATCACGCTTAGTAAAAATCCATGTCTTTTCAGGATCGATTGGATTTAAGATTTGTGACTGAAGAGGAATGCTTAGTCTACCATCAATAATTATCCTAATTGGATTTCTTCCCTTAGCTTCTCTAACATTCAATTGAGGATTATCAATTTTTATTGTGTTAGCACCAACTAAAACAGCATCATATTCACTTCGTAATTTGTGAACATACTTGATAGCTTCTTTTCCTGTTAACCAGGTTTGCTTGTTTTTTGCTTCACTAATTTTTCCGTCAATTGATTGAGCTATCTTTAAAGTAACGAATGGTAATTTATCTTGCACAAACTTGAAGTAAAACTTATTTAATTCTTTACCATCGTCTTCAAGAATTCCTGATATTACTTCAATGCCCGCTTCTATTAATTGTTGTAATCCCTTACCATCGACATCTTTGTTTGGATCTAAATTGCTTATTACAACTCGTTTTATTTTATTCTGAATTAGCAGCGGAACGCAGGGCGGAGTTTGTTTTTTTGTATGGCAGCAGGGTTCAAGGTTACAATACAAAGTAGAGCCGGCAACATCCTCAGTTGCGTTTTTTATTGCGTTTACTTCTGCATGCTCACGTCCGTACTTTTTGTGCCAGCCCTGTCCAATAACTTTTCCGTTTTTTAGGAGCACGGCACCGACAAGTGGATTTGGACTAACATTTCCTTGTGCTTTCCGGGCAAGACTAAAACATTTTTTCACAAAGTATTCGTCATTCATTACAAAATAAATCGAAAAGAATTTTAATGGAGCAAATTATTATGTTAAAAGAAAATCTACCGATAAAAATAATAAAAGCTTCCATTAGGAAGCTTAAATTGCGGAGAGAGAGAGATTCGAACTCTCGGTACCAGTTTACCCAGTACGACGGTTTAGCAAACCGTTGCCTTCAGCCACTCGGCCATCTCTCCGAATCGTAATTCGCAGTGCAAAAATACTACTTTCAACGTAATATTGAAACTTTTGAACTCAACTCATTTCTTTAATTTTTTAATACTGAAGACAATCAGAAAAACAAGCAGTGCTGCTACAACTGCTGTTGGACCACTCGAAATATCATATAAAAATGCTACGTAAATTGCAATCGGTGGAATCGTTGACCCGATTATAACTGAATAAATAAAAACGCTGGTAATCCGCTTCGCTAATAACAAAGCCGTAGATGCCGGTAAGATTAAAAATGCAAAAGTGAAAACATCACCCACAAATCTTGTTGTCAATGAGATTCCTATACCCACTATCAGATAAAAAATTAATAGCCACAATCGGTCATTAATTCCATGGGCGGCTGCGGTGTCAGCATCGAATGTTACGAACTTAAGCTGCTTACTGAACAATGTGAATATGAAAAAAATAATGATCAGTATGATCAGTAAAGTATAAAATTCCTGTGAGCCGATAAAAAGAATATCGCCCTTCAATATAGATTCTATTTCAGCAACTTCAGCAATAGGACTTTTTTGGATGAATATGATTCGTGACGCAATTGCTGCAACAAAAATTATCCCTAGTAAACTATCCTGAGTTAAAAACTTTTGGCGACTGCTCTGAGAAAAAATTATTACAGCGATCACAGCAAACAGTAATGAAAAAAATGTATGTTCAAAATGATGGAGAAAGGATTCATCAATTACTTTAATATTAAGTAAAGAAGCTAGCAGTTGTTCCAGATTTAATAAATGAAGAAATGAAAATGCAACTCCAGCAATTGCTGCCTGAGTTAATGCGGCTCCAAGGAAAACTACTCTTTGCGATACAACAAAGACTCCGAGGAAACTACATATTATCCCCGCTGCAATACTTCCAAGTAATGCATAAGGGAATAGTTCAAAAAGTATATTGATTGTATCCAAATTATTTATTCACCATGCCTTGAAGAAATATAAAATTCTCCGTTGATTTTTTTTACCTGAATATCTGCAGAGTATGTTTGAGCAAGATTTTTTTCTGAAAGCATTTCTTCAATTGATCCGCTTTGAAATTTACCACTTTCAAACAGCATTAATTTTTTTACAAGGTTAGCAACATCACTCAATAGATGACTGACAAGAAGCACAGTAAGATTTCTATTTAAATGAAGATCCGAAATTAAATTAAGTAAAGAGTAATGTGAAGGAGTATCCATTCCGTTCGTCGGTTCATCGAGTATCAAAACATCAGGTCGAACTGCAAGTGCTCTCGCAATTAGTGTTCGCTGTCTCTGTCCGCCGCTTAGACTGTTGTAGTTATAATTCTTTAAATCTGCAATTCCAACTTTTTCCATGCACTCTTCGACTTTTTCTTCATCAGATTTGGATGGCTTTTTGAGCAAACCCATTAGTGAATATCTTCCCATCATAACAACATCGTGCACTGTATACGGAAGCAATGGCTGAACAGTATCTCGCTGAGGAACGTAACCAAATATTATTTCCTTTTTCTCAATCGCACCTGTCAGTGGTTTGACGGTTCCAAGCAATGTCTTTAAAAATGTTGTTTTACCTGAACCATTAGGTCCAACTAAACCAATAAAATCATTCTGCTCAATTTCAATATTAATATTTCTATGAATTACCTTATTACTGTAACCGATAGAAACGTCTTTAAATTTTATTATGGTATTATTTTTATCCATTTGTTGTCATTTGATTAACGATGTAATCCATCATTTCTATGTAAGAATCAACATTCTCGATTCCATAAACTTGCGTCGGAACTTTGATTACTTTCGCCCCGGTTGCTTTTGCAATCTGGTTTGGTGCATTGTCACTGTAAAAAACATCAGTCACTATCAACTTAATATTTTTTTGTTGAATTATTCTGATGATTTCAGCATTGTGCGAAGGTGTCGGCGGAATACCTGGTTTTGGTTCAACATATCCTGCAATCTTTAAACCGAAGCGGTCTGTAAAATAGATCCAGGAAGAATGGAAAAAGATCATTTCATTTTGCTTTAACTGTGAGATTTTATTTTGCCATTCCGTTATTTTCTTATCCAGCTTCGCCAGATAATTATCAAGATTTTTTTTGAAGTATGATTCATCGTTGGGTGATTGCTCTACTAATTCCTCATAAATTTTCTTTGCCATCAATTTTGCGTTTTCAGGATCAAGCCAGTAATGAGGATTTCCCTGAGGATGAACATCACCCTGGCTGGCATCCACTTTTGTTGTGGGGACTTCTTTTGGTGTTATTGCATCAGAGAGATAAACAATTTTTAGTGATGAATTTCTGGAGCCATCCACTAGTTGGGGAGCCCACATTTCAAGCTGTAAACCAATTTGAAAAAATATATCAGCTTTTCTGAGTTTCATCATATAGCTTGGGAGAATTTCAAGGAAGTGCACGTCCTGATCGCCTCGTGAAATGTAATCAACTTCAACTTTATCACCACCGACGTTTTTCACAAGATCATAAATAACTGTTGTAGTAGTTACAACTTTAATTTGTGCAAAACTGCTGATTGAGATTAGTAACAGAATTAGAATTATCTTGTTAAACATTTTATCGCCTTTCAAAAATTAAAATGGATGAGCTTTATGAGGACCCAAAGAAAAGATTAACTGAAGATTGATAGTAGTTTCACTATCTCTCTGAGTACCATCAGCGTAGTTGAAAGAAAGATTCTGAACACCTATTCTAAGTGCAAGAGTTTCTTCGAATGGATAGTAACCGATCCAACCTTCAATGCCTGAAGTTTTGTTTTTATCATCGTTCGCAAGTGTATTATAATATAATTCATCGCCGATTATTCCATAAGTGAAATCATATTTTGCCCCGACACTGAATATTTTATTGAACTGATAATCAACGTAAATGAAAGCTCCGAAAGTGTTAATATCTTCCTGAAAATCTAAGCCAAGTTCATCGGTCCGGAGAACATTTCGATTATTCCACAATGCTTCACCTTGCACTGTTAAAGCTGTGTAAGAGTCAGGTCTGTATTTGTATTTGAAATCAACTCCGCCGTAAAAATAATTTAGAGACTCGTTCTCAGGAAGTGAGGTGGAGTCTTCAGATGTATAAAAATCTGCTTTTGAATAAACCCCGTAAGATCCACTCAATCCAAATTCAAGATTGCTGAAATCGCCCAAAGGAAAAAATGATCCGAGTCGTCCGACAAAAATTGGACTGTTTCCTCTTTCTAATTCAAAGTGTTCTTCTTCCTCGCTTTCGTGATCCTCTTCATGTTCATGACTATGTTCATTTATTAATGCATCGCCTTTGAAGATTCCTAAATCCAGTGTCGTATAGACATCTCCTGTTGGAAGAATAAAACTTAATTCGGCACCGATATCATTAAATCCTTCTTCACCAAAATAAATCTGTTGATATAAAGGTCTGTAAATAAAAGCCCATGCGTGAGGATGAATTGTATTAATTTTTCCAAATCCTAATAAATATTTTCCAGCTTTAATTTGAATGTCCAGCGGCAACCCTCGGACAATCTGAGCATAAATCTCTTCACCGTGGAATTCTCCTTCGTGAAAAGCAACATTGAAAGTTGCGCGGGCGTAAGGATTTAGATAACCGTCAACGAATAATTCGAACTCCGGAATATCAAAATTTAATTTTCCATACTCCGGTGTATCTTTAATAAAGTTTGTAAATGTGTTAAATGTACCTATTGCACTTATATCAGGGTTTATCGAAGTCTGTGCTGACGCAATGGTGATTCCAAAAACAATCAGAACTGAGATTATCAGCTTCTGCATAAAATTTCTCCTTTAGGTTAATAAACTTAATGAATCTTTTTTCGACAAAAGAAAAAGGTAAATAATGAATTGAGAACTTAGCAGAAGAAAGGAGGAGCTCTTAGCTGATTTGTTGAGTTGAATAATTTATTTATTGGCGAATGTTCTAAACTGAAATCCGTGATTGAACAGCAGTTTAGGTGAAAGTCGCAAACAGATGTTTTGTAGATAGTATATGTGTGAAGTGAATTAAAATTTTGATGAATGATACACCCAAACCCGGAATTACTAAGTTTGTGTTGTGAGGTCGAATCGCTCATGATATTAAAAACCGCAGTGCTCTTAATATCATAATTGTGAAAATGAAAAATATTTATGGAAAAAATGAGCAGGTAGCAAAGCAGAATTATGCTTGCAACAGAAGAACGGTATTTAATTATGGAGTTTTTCACAATACAGTAAGCAAGTTCTGATTAATTTGGATTATTATCAAGTTAATATTTTCAACAGAACTTTAAGCTTAGCAAGAATGTTTTAATTGTATATCAAAGTGTGTTTTGATAGATTTGATAAATAAATTTTTATTCCTAAAATCTGAGAACATGAAGAATTTTAAAGGTGTAGATTATTATAATATTGAATCCCTTCTAACCCCGGAAGAGATTATGATTCGTGATACGGTCCGAGAATTTGTATCAGATGAAGTAATTCCAATAATTGAAAAACATAATAGAGAATCCACTTTCCCGCTGCATCTTGTTCCAAAAATGGCTGAACTTGGATTATATGGAAGTTCTTTTCCTCAAAAATATGGCTGTGCTGAACTTAACTATGTTTCATACGGTTTAATCGTACAGGAATTAGAAAGAGGTGATAGTGGAATAAGAAGCTTTGTTTCCGTTCAAAGTTCTCTAGTGATGTATCCAATATTTCGTTTTGGAAGCGATGAACAGAAAGACAAATGGCTTCCTCAATTAGCAAGTGGAAAAGCGATTGGGTGTTTTGGACTAACTGAACCGGATTATGGTTCTAATCCTTCGGGAATGGTAACCAAAGCTGAAAAGGTTGATGGCGGCTATCTTCTCAATGGTGCCAAGATGTGGATTACAAATGGAACAATTGCTGATGTCGCTGTAGTATGGGCAAAACTGGATGGAGTCGTTCGGGGATTGCTTGTCGAGAAGGGGATGAAAGGATTTACTGCACCAGAAATGAAAGGCAAACATTCTCTTAGAGCCTCTGTAACTTCAGAGTTAATCTTTGATAATGTTTTTCTTCCGGAAAATAATCTGCTCCCTAAAGCAGAAGGTTTGAAGAGCGCATTAATGTGTTTGAATCAAGCAAGATATGGTATTGCATGGGGGGTTGTCGGAGCAATTATGGCTTGTTACGATTCATCTTTGAATTATGCGAAAAGTAGGAAGCAATTCAGTAAACCAATTGCCGGCTATCAAATGACGCAGGAAAAACTTGTTTACATGCTAACTGAAATTACCAAAGCACAGTTACTTAATTTACAGCTTGGAAGAATGATGGATAAAGGGGAAGCAAAACATGTTCACGTTTCAATGGCTAAAAGAAATAATTGTGAGAAAGCCCTTGAGATTGCCAGAATTTCACGCGAAATTCATGGAGCAAATGGAATTCTTGACGAATATCCGATAATGAGGCACGCAGCTAACCTTGAATCAGTTAAGACTTACGAAGGAACTCATGAAATGCATACGCTTATTCTGGGTGAAGATATAACAGGTATTCCAGCGTTTGACTAAAAAAAGGATCAATATGAATAAAAAATTTAGAATTGAAGAAGCGCTTACATTTGATGATGTATTGTTGGTTCCTGCTAAATCACACGTCTTACCTCGCGAAGTTGATGTAACAACTTACCTGACGCCTGAAATAAAATTAAATATTCCAATCATATCCGCCGCAATGGATACTGTTACCGAGGCTAATTTAGCTATTGCATTAGCTAGGGAAGGTGGTATTGGAATACTTCATAAAAACATGAGCATCGAAAGACAGTGTGAAGAAGTTGATAAGGTAAAAAGATCTGAAAGCGGAATGATCAAAGATCCAGTAACACTTTCTCCCGATAAGACAATTAGAGATGCATTGGAACTGATGAGAAAGTACAGCGTTTCTGGTATACCCATAGTTGATAATTCAAAAAGACTCGTTGGTATTTTGACTAACAGAGATCTACGCTTTGAACCAAATGAAAAGTTAAAAGTCTCCCAATTAATGACTAAAGAAAATTTAGTTACCGCACCTATGGGTACGACATTAGAAAAGGCTGAGAAAATTCTTCAGCGACATAAAATTGAGAAACTTCCAGTAGTTGATAAAAAAGGAATTCTCAGAGGATTGATTACATTCAAAGATATAATGAAAAAGAAAAGGCATCCTTTTGCCTGTAAAGATGAACATGGAAGATTAAGAGTGGGAGCAGCGGTTGGTGTGACCAAAGATACATTTGAAAGAATTCAAGCACTAACTTTAACTGGTGCCGACGCGATAGTCATAGATACAGCTCACGGTCATTCAGCTGGAGTACTCAAAGTCATAAAGGAAGCAAGAAAAAAATTCAGGTATATTCAACTAATCGCTGGAAATATAGGAACTTATGAGGCTACACTTGATTTAATAAATTGCAAGGTAGATGCTATCAAAGTTGGAATAGGTCCAGGATCCATTTGTACCACCCGAGTAATTGCAGGTGTAGGCATTCCTCAGATATCTGCGGTGATGAACTCCTACCGTGCAGCTATAAAAACAGGTATACCAATCATTGCTGATGGTGGGATAAAACAAACCGGTGATGTTGCCAAAGTTCTTGCGGCCGGAGCACATAGTGTTATGATAGGAAGTCTTTTTGCAGGAGTTGATGAAAGTCCGGGCGAATCAATTCTTTATGAAGGCAGAAGCTTTAAATCTTATAGAGGTATGGGCAGTCTGGGCGCAATGAAAGAGGGTAGTAAGGATAGATATTTTCAGGATGTCGAAGATGATATTGCTAAACTAGTTCCTGAGGGTGTAGAGGGAAGAGTACCATATAAAGGTCCGCTTGAAAATACAATTTATCAGTTAGTTGGAGGATTAAGAGCAGCAATGGGTTATTGTGGCGTCAGGAATATAGAAGGACTAAGAAAAAATGCAAGATTTGTTAAGATAACCTCCGCAGGCTTAAAAGAAAGTCATCCACACGATGTTATAATAACACAGGAAGCACCGAACTACCAGGTTAAGTCGTAGTCTTCCGAAGAGGGCAGATTAAATTACAATGCACAAAGTTTTAGTTATTGCATATTACTTTCCTCCTATGGGTTTGAGTGGGGTTCAGCGCACGCTTAAATTTGTAAAGTACTTAAAAAATTACGGCTGGGAACCAACAGTTGTAACAACTTCTGATGTAGCTTACTTTGCTCATGATGATTCTTTACAGCAGGAATTAGACGAAACCGGTGTTAGAGTAATCAGAGTTTCTGGTTCTGATCCAAATTCTCTCTTATCAAAAAAAGGCACAATAAAACTTCCCAGTGAATTTGTTCGCAAGACTTTCAATAGGATAAGCCAAACTTTTTTCATTCCTGATAATAAACTTTCCTGGTCAAAAACGGCTTATAAAAAAAGTATTGAACTTTTATCGAGTGAGCATTTTGATTGTTTGTTAATATCTGGACCACCCTTCAGTCAGTTTGACGTTTTTAGTGAGATAAAAAAAACTCACAACATTCCTCTAATTCTTGATTACCGAGATCTTTGGGTCGATAGTTATTTTTCTTTTTATCCAACACCATTTCATAGAATTGCACATAAGAAGAAAGAATATAGGGCGCTGAAAGCTGCTGATATTATAATTGTAACTAATAGGAAGCTAAAAGAGAAACTGATTAATAATTACAAGTTCTTAACTTTCAATGATGTTACGATCGTATCTCACGGTTATGACCAAGAAGATTTTGATAAATTCCCTCCGCAACCCAAACCTCAGAATAAAATGGTGCTAATGTATTCAGGAATATTTTTAGTTTATAGTACACCCGAATACTTCCTGAAAGCTTTTAAGCAGCTTTCAATTGAAAGAACCGATATTGCATCAAATATTGAACTACATTTTGTGGGATTTTTGCGGAAAGAGAATCACAAGTTGATACGCAAATTAAACCTGCAGTCGTTTGTCAAAGATCACGGATATGTCAGACATGCAGAGTCAATCGCCAAGTTAAAATCTGCTGATGTATTATGGTTTATGGTCGGTAAAAGAAAAAACATTGATACAATTCTTCCGGGAAAAGTATATGAATACATAGGTTCGAATAAACCGATTATCGCCTGTGTTCCTGAAGGTGCAGCGAAATTAGCGGCTACTGAATACAAAGCCGCTTTTATTACAGAGCCCGATAATATTGAACAAATTAAAGACACGATAATTCATGTCTATAATCTTTACAAAGAAGGAAAATTGCCAACTCCCGATGAAAAATATGTGGAATTATTCAGAAGAGATTTATTGACCGAGCAACTAGCATTACAATTGAACAAAGTCTTAAAGGTTTGATATGAATGTAGTAATCATTGGCTCTGGTGGAAGAGAACATGCATTGGCACTTAAGATTAAAGAAAGTTCCGATTTAAATAATTTATATGTCTTGCCCGGTAATCCCGGCACACGTTTTCTTGGTGAAAATATAGACATAAATTCTTCAGATCATACAAAAGTTGTTGAGTTCTGTAAAGAAAAAAAAATCGACCTGGTTGTAATTGGTCCTGAACAACCTCTAGTTGAGGGACTTGCGAACGTTCTCAGAGAAAATAAAATAAATGTTTTCGGACCAAACAAAGAAGCTGCTCAAATTGAATCTTCAAAATATTTTGCAAAGCAAGTCATGAAAGAAGCAGGTGTACCTACAGCAAAATATCTTTCTTTCACTTCAAATATGCTTGCACCTGCAAAAGAATACATAAGAAGTAAGAAGTATCCATGTGTAATTAAAGCTGATGGATTAGCTGCTGGTAAAGGAGTTTTTGTTTGTTATGAACCGAAAGAAGCAGAAGAAATCCTCAATTTAATATTTCATGATAAAGTTTTTGGTGAGTCTGGTGAAAAAGTACTCATCGAAGAATTTTTAGTCGGTGAAGAAGTTTCCGTATTTGCTATCTGCGATGGCAACGAATTTATTTGTTTACCTGCAGCTCAGGATCATAAAAGAATTGGAGATAATGATACAGGAAAAAATACCGGAGGAATGGGTGCCTATGCTCCAGCTCCAATAGTTACTCCTAAAATGTTTGAAGAAATAAAGAACAGAATTTTATATCCTGTAATTAAAACTTTGAATAGTCGAAACTCCACTTTTATTGGTTGTCTATATGCCGGTTTGATAATTACCGAAGAAGGTATAAAGGTTATTGAGTTCAATTGCAGATTTGGCGATCCGGAAACGCAGGCTGTTCTGCCAATTGTAAAAGGTAACTTTCTGCAGCTTCTCCATTCAGCTTCTCTGGGAAAAATTGATAAGGCTGCTGTTGAGTATAATGGTGGTTCTTCAGTTTGTGTAGTCGCCGCGTCTGGTGGATATCCTGATTCCTTCGAAAAAGGATTTGAAATTACAGGACTTGATGAACAACTGGTAGGTATTCTTGTATACCATGCCGGAACAAAGGAAGTAAATGGAAAAATTATTACTAACGGCGGAAGAGTTCTTGGCGTAACATCAGTATTACCGGATTTTAATTTAATGCTTGCAAAGGATCTCGCTTATAAAGCTCTTGCAGGAATAAAATTTAAAAACATTTATTATCGGAAAGACATTTCAGACAAGGCTTTCAAATAAGTCTTCAAACTCCCATCGACTTTTGCTTCTTAATTTTTATCAATACATTACTTCGTAAAAAGTTACTTTCTTAAAATTTAATGATACCACTGCACGTTCACTCGAATAATACTTTATTAAACGGGACAATCCCTGTTGAGAAGCTTGTTCAACGAGCCGTTGACTACGGACTTTCTTCTATTGCGTTAACTGATAACAATTCGATGCATGGTGTAATCCAATTTTCAAAAATTGCAATTGATAAAAAGATCAGACAGATTATTGGCTGTCAGATAGATTCACCTGAAAATTCCAGTGAGTATGTCATACTTCTGGCTAGAAATAATAAAGGTTATTCCGAGTTGTGCAAAATCATCACTTCGAGGAAGCTAAATGATGATTTCTCTTTGAATAATCTTCTTGAAAATAAATTAGATAATCTTTTTATTCTTACTCCATCAATTGATTTAATCAAAGACCATTTTCCAAAAGATAATTTATTTATAGAATTAATTGCATCGAAGAATGAAAAAAGAAATAACAGGAAGCGGTATCAACTTGCACTGGAGAAAGGGTTCAAATTCGTTGTAACAAACCCCATCTGTTTTCTTGATGAGAAAGATTTTTTGCTGTACAAAACGTTAACTGCAATCAAGCTTAGAACAACTATAGATAATTTACAACCTGAAGATTTAGCAGATGAGGAATTTTACTTCAAGAAACCGGAATCAATCGAGCATGAATGGAAAAAACTTCCCGAAGCCTTAGCTAATTCGGAATTGATTGCTAAAGCATGTAAAGTTGATTTAAAATTTGGTGAATACAAGTTCCCAGTTTTTTCAAATCCCACAAATATCTCTGCTGATACATTATTATGGAATGAATCATACAAAGGATTAACGAAAAGATTTAATCCTATATCGAATGAAGCTAAGAAAAGACTTGATATGGAACTTTCTGTGATAAGTGATATGGGATTTTCAAATTATTTTTTAATTGTATGGGATATTGTGAACGAAGCAAAGAGAAGGGGAATGATGACTATTGGAAGAGGTTCTGCGGCTAATAGTCTCGTAGCCTTTTGTCTTGAAATAACTCAGATCGATCCTCTTCAACATAATCTTTACTTCGAAAGGTTCTTGAACAAAGCCAGAAGCTCCCCACCAGATTTTGATATTGATTTTTCCTGGAAAGAACGAGATGAAATTATAAAATATATTTTCGAAAAATATGGGTATGAGAGAGTTGCAATGATTTCAACGACTGTAACTTTCAGAGCAAGGTCAGCATTTAGAGAAGTTGCAAAAGCGTTTGGTTTTACAAATGAAGAGATATCAAAATTCAGTAAAAAAATTCCTTGGACTGACGCTGCAAACCTTCCTCACCTTTCGGAACTTTTCCCTGAATCGAAGGGATTGAACTTCAAACAGAAACCCTGGAAAACCATAGTTAATATTGCTTCACAAATTGCAAGATTTCCCAGACATCTATCAATTCACCCTGGCGGAATTGTAATTACACCAACTAAAATTACTGATTATGTTGCACTGGAGTACGCAAAGAACAAAGGATTAGGTCTAATAGTTACTCAACCGGATATGTATTCAATTGAAGACCTGGGATTAATAAAGATTGATATTCTTAGTCAACGTTCATTAGGAGTGTTGAGAGATACAATGGAAAGTATAAAAAAAACAACTTAAATTTTATTCGTGCCTGGCAAGGGATAGAAATCTTGAATCATACTTTATTAAGATCACACCAAGAATAAATAGTCCAACATTCTCTAAAATTTTTATAAAACCCACTTTTGCCCCATCAACTGTTCCGAAACATCCACAGTCAATATCTAAACCTCTTGCCATACTGATAGCAATTGAAATAATAAAAACTGCAAGTAATCCAGTGAGAATTGCAGAGTTTTCTTTTACAGATATCCCAAAGACTAAAAGTATTCCAGCAACCAGTTCAATCCATGGAAAAGCTATTGCAAGAACATTGATCAGAATATCCGGCATCAGTTTATAGTTATAAATTGAAAGTGAGAATCCTTCCGGGTCAGTAACTTTTGTAATGGCTGCAAAGATGAAAACAAATCCGAAAAATACCCGGATAGCCAACAAAAGAAATTTATTATTTAATAATTTATTCGACATTTTTATTCGGTTGGATTTTTAACAGGATAATTAGCACTTAACCAATCGAACCAACCACCAAAGAATACGTACACTTGTTTATAACCTTGTTCAAATAGTAAATTCCCGAGTAAAATACTTAAATCGCAATCTGTACCGCCACAATAAATTACCATCGGTTTTTCTTTGGACAACATTTCGAGTTTCTGTTTATGATTATCAAAATCATCGAAGGGGATATTTATAGAATTGGTGATGTGCCCAGCCAGATAATCTGCCTCATCTCTCGCATCAACAAATTTTACATCTTTATTAAAAAGAGTGTAAGCTTGATCAAGGGTTATAGCCTGTGGTTCTGTGAATGCAATGGCTTCTTTAACTTCTTCAATTATTTTTTTTGGTTCTGAAGTGATAGGTTCAGTTTTCTCTTTAAGAACTGCTTTTGGTTTTGTGTTTTCGAGACTTTTCTCTTTGTCCACTTTGGAAATTTCTAAAGATGACGAATCGTCGATACTTACAGGAGTAATTTTATCCAGTTTAAGAAACAAAGAATCAGGCGCCCATTTTAATTCAAGCTTTTCCCTGATTAGTGTTATTCCTTCAGGATTAAAATAATTTATAACCAATCCCAATACGAAACTGCCAATCAGGATACCAAATATTTTCTTATAACTTAAAATTGAAAAATCTCCATAATTAAAATAAAACCCTCCTCAAGAGGGTCAGTAAGTACCGAAGGCCGGATTCAATTTTGGAAAATTTCCAATCCTCGCATTACGCTTGTAATTTCAATAAAATAAATAAGTTACCGAGCTTTTCTAATAAAATACTTTCCTATAAATTCCCGACTTTTCCCGACACTTCGGAAAAAAGTTGACACGTATTTGCCACTTTTTCTGTTCGCAAAAGTACCGAAGTAGAGTCATTTAAACAAGATCATTTTTTCTTCTTATGCTCCAGAAAATCATCAAGGT
>JACZKK010000015.1 GCA_014860115.1 Ignavibacteriaceae bacterium | reverse complement strand
GAGGACAAAGTTGGTCGTATATTGGTTTACCAACAAACGAAAGAATGATGAGTTTATATTTTATGAATGAAAATTATGGATGGGCTTGTGGAGCAGCAGGAAAAATAATTAGAACAACCAACTATGGTTTAGATTGGTTACCTGGAAATTCTGGAGTTAATGTTGAGCTGAGAGATATTAAATTCATAAATCAGGATGAAGGTTGGTCCGTTGGCCTCGGAGGTAAAATTTTGCATAGTGGAGATGGTGGCTCCAACTGGTTGCAGCAAAACAGCGGAACAAGTTCAAATCTTTTTGGAGTTTACTTTGATGATTCACTTAAGGGTTGGGTAGTGGGTGATAATGGAATAATACTTAAGACAACGAATGGTGGTGGAATATCTACTTTTCAAACACAATTTGAAAAGACTTATGGTGGAATAAATTCAGAAAGAGGAGTAGTGATTGATAAAACTAACGACGGTGGATACATTATTGGTGGATCAACAGCTAGCTTCTCTTCAAGTGAAGATATGTATGTAGTTAAACTGGATTCAACTGGATTAATTCAGTGGGCAAAAGTATACAACTCATTCGGATACGATAGAATTCATGGTGTAAAGCAAACCGCAGATGGTGGATATTATATATCTGGATATGTTGGAGATGGAAACGGGCTTTTCGATATGGCAATAGCAAAAATCGATGCAGTTGGAAATATGGTCTGGGCAAAATATTCTGGTTCAGCCCAGGCAGAAGAATTCAGGAAGTTAAGCATAACTCCCGATGGTGGATTTCTAGTTGCAGGATACAATGCATCTATAGGCATGGGTGCAAAGGATGTACAAGTTATGAAAATTTCAAGTAGTGGTATAATAGAATGGGCAAAAACTTTTGGAACCATGTATGAGGATTTTAATTCTTCGTGCATTGTTGCTTCTGACGGAAATTTTGTTTTATCAGGTGCACTGGATATATCAGGTTCATATGGTGTCAGACCGACCTTGATTAAACTTGATACTATGGGTAATATTATTTGGGCAAAATATTATCAGGGTTACATTGAAGATTGGGGACGTGATTTGATAGAAACACCTGATGGAGGATTTCTTTTAGTTGGTGAAACAAAATCTTATGGTCTTGGTGGTTCACAAGATATCTTCCTAATAAAAACTGATAATACTGGAAATGTTGTGTGGGCAAAAGCTATCGGAGGTATCGGTAATGAAATGGTACATTGTGCAATATTGTCGTCCGATTCCAAGTATGTAATTTCTGGTTCAACTAATAGCTATGGCTTTGGCAGTAATGATGCATTCCTGATGAAGGTCGATTTAAGTGGTGACATAGAATGGTTCCATACTTATGGTGGTAATACAAATGATAATGGCTATGATGTTGTGGAGGGTATTGACCAGGGCTTTGCATTAACTGGACGAAGATCATCAAATACTTTAGGCGGAGATGATGTCTGGTTAGTTAAAACAGATGCTGCAGGTTTTTCGAACTGTGCATTCGGAACGTATAATCCCAATGTATTTGTTATTTCAAATTTACAGGCAATTAATTTGAATTTGGGAACTCTGGATTTCATCGCTGCTGCAAATCTAACGCTGACAACAATAACACCCAATTCAGGTCAAACCACTTCCTGTGCAATTATTCCGGTTGAACTAAAATCTTTTAATTATGAATTAGATGGTGATGATGTATTGTTAAAGTGGAGTACTGCTTCTGAACTTAACAATCTCGGTTTTGAAATTCAAAGAAGTTTTAATGAAAGTGATTTTTTTACAATTGGATTTATTACGGGAAACGGAACGACGAATGAATCAAAAGAATATCTCTATAAAGATGAAAATCTTGATCATGGAAATTATCTCTATAAGCTGATTCAGACAGATTATGATGGTTCTAAAATAAAAGTTGGAGAAATTGAAGTTTTAATAAATGATGTTCCAAAATCCTTGAATCTAGAACAGAACTATCCAAATCCGTTTAATCCTGTTACTAAAATTTTATATTCAATTCCGGAAGTATCTCTTGTTAAACTGAGTGTGTACAATTCAATAGGTGAGAAAATTGCTGATATTGTAGAAGGTGAGAAGCCTGCCGGATACTATGAAGTAATTTTTGATGGAAGTGCTTTACCAACCGGAATATATTTTTACGCTCTTTCAACTGGTAAATCAACAATGACAAAGAAAATGATTCTTCTTAAATAACAACGAGGGACATAAATCTCAGTAAGTCGCAGTTGATTTAAAGAGTATCTGAAATATTAATCCACTTAAATATTAGAATCACTCAAGTACGGATTTCTGGTGCGCTTGATTACCTCATAACTATGCGCAGTAAGCAATTCAGTGTTAATATCCGTTTTGAATATTATCGTAACTAAAATGTCGGTGGAAAAATTCTGAGTTTCTAAAAGAAGACTCAGAGGGCAATCTCTATTTGGATTTTATCAATACAGGGTCAGCTTTTTCTTTAAACTCTATTCCCAGGTTATCTCTGTAATAATCACTGATCGTTTAGAAAGCTACACAAGGCAAATTCAAACCTAGACACCAATTTTTTCATTTTCTCTTTTTGATATTGGGCATTTATAATTTCCTGATAGTTCATCAAGATCATTCATTTTGCCTTTAA
>JACZKK010000132.1 GCA_014860115.1 Ignavibacteriaceae bacterium | reverse complement strand
GGTGTTAACAGAGTTGTTTATGATATCAGCTCAAAACCACCCGCAACGATTGAATGGGAATAGATTTTATGTTTGACTTCATTTCATGAAATGAAAAACAAATTATTAAATTGAATGATGATAAAACACCTTATAAAAACCAGTTTCATTTTCTTAACGGCATTGATGATCTGTACATTGAACCTGGCATATTCTCAAGTGGCTACTGAGGAAGAAATAAATAACCAGTTTAATAATGCTATTGCTCACTTCAATTCAGGGAAATATGATGAGGCTTTAATCAGTTTTAATAAAATAATTATAGATTATAAATACAACTCCAAAACAACAGCTTCGGAATTCTTCAAAGCAAAGATTTATTTTGAACTTAAGCAGTACAATCAGTTTAAGTTTGCGGCCGAACAATTTGTTGAAGCATATCCAAATAGCAATTATGTTGATGAAGTTAGATTGCTGCTGACCAAATATTATATTGACATTGCAAATTATTATAATGCCCTAAGAGAAATATTATTCATTATTGAAAATACAAATTCATCTTTAAATGAATTGAAAGCTAAAGAGATTGGTGAAGGTGTTTCAGCAAAATATCTTAATGAAACTCAACTTGATCGACTAGGCTCGTCGTTTAACAGCAGTAAGGTTAAATCATATTTATTGCTTCAACAGGGTAAATACTTAATTCGAAATGGTAATTCCACACGTGCCAAAAATAAATTTGAAGACTTGATGAGTGATTATCCCGAATCTGCTGAATATGGTGAAGCTAAACAATTAATGGATTTTTCTTACAGCACTGAGCCAACAACAACTGTAATTGGTGTTATGCTTCCTCTCGAAACTAACTCAGCAGGGGAATACACTAATCAGCTAGCAGCTGAAATTCTCGAAGGAATTAAATTTGCTATAGATGAATTTAACAAACTCAGAAGTGATAAAATTGGATTGCTGATACGTGACACAAAGAAAGATGTAAATCAAATAAAAAAAATAAAGGAAGAGTTTACATCACTTAATTCCCTAATTGCTATTCTTGGACCAATATTCAGTAATGAAGTACGTGCTGCGCTTGAGGAGTTTGATGATTATGACATTCCAATAATTTCTCCCACTGCAACTGATGATGATTTAACAGGATTAAACCATCTTTTTTTTCAGGCCAATCCCTCTTTCACAGTCAGGGGAAAAATTATGGCTCAATATGTTTTCTATGTTGAAAATAAGCGAATAATTTCAGTAATAAATTCTATTGAAGGATATTCCCCAATCCTCGCTGCTTCTTTCACAACAGAATTTGAAAATTTGGGTGGTAGAATATTAAGAAGAGAATCATTCAAAAATGATTATACTGACTTCAGCGAACCAATTGCAAAAATTTATAGTGATTCTCTTACCATTGAAGGTGTATACATTCCATTATCTGATAACTCAGTTACCCCTTTTATCTTTTCAGAAATGATTAAATACGGCGTGAAAATTCCATTGTATGGAAATCAAGATTGGTTCACCGCTAAAGGTTTTGAGACAGCAGCAGAAATAAGTAATAATTTGGTTTTTGAATCTGATTACTTTGTTGATTTCAACTCAGATGCCTATAAAAACTTTAGCGACCAGTTTATTTCAATAACCGGGAAGGATGTAAATCGAAATGTTCTTTACGGCTATGACGCAGCAAAATATGTTTTAACTGTGTTACGCAATACTGAACCCAAAAGAAAAAGCCTTGTTGATAAAATGATCTCGGGAATGGTTAGCAGCGGATTACGTAATAACATCTCTTTTGATGAAAGAAGAATAAATAAATTTTTAAATATTGTTCGCTATCGAGATGGTGTATTTGAATTAGTAGATAAATTCAGGCTAAGCCAGTAATCAAGATGAATGAAGATAGAAAGTTTACTGTAAAAGAGCTTCCACTTGATGATCGTCCGCGGGAAAAATTATTAATGAGAGGTGCTCAAAGTCTTTCGGATGCAGAGCTTGTTGCTATACTTCTCAGAACGGGAAAGAAGGGAAAATCAGTAATAGAAATAGCCAGAGAGTTAATAAATAGTGAAGGAAATTTAGCAATGCTGGCTACCAAAACGGTTGACTCTCTGCAAAAAATTAGTGGAATTGGAAAAGACAAGGCTGCGACACTTGCCGCAGCATTTGAATTAAGCAGAAGAATTTTATCTCAACCGAAGTGGTTCGCCAATAAAAAAATAACTTCACCGCAGGATATTGCAGAAATTTTTATTCCAATTTTAAGAGATGATAATAAGGAGAAGTTTATTGTTGTTTGCCTAAACTCAACTAATAAGATTATCAAACATGAAACAATTTCTATCGGAAATTTAAATTCGAGTGTTGTGCATCCGCGGGAGGTTTTTAAGGTTGCAATTGATAATTCATCGGCGAGCATAATTTTGATACATAATCATCCGAGTGGAAATCCTGAACCCAGTAATGAGGATATCAGAATCACGAAGAAAATTGTTGAAACTGGCAAAATTATGGAGATACCTGTTTTTGACCATCTGATAATCGCGGGAGAAACTTATACAAGTTTCGTTGAAAAAAGGCTTTTTTAAAATAAAAAAAGAATTTTCCTTGAATTTTTTCAAGGGTTTCGTTATATAATAGCCCTAAATTTAATACTACTTCGTAAATGTTAGGTAGTTGAAAGTTTATCTAGTATCTAATCACAGTTAATATATTTAATCATTAATATTCGGAGGTTTCATATGAGCCTACTTAAAAATTTCAGGACTCCCGTTCTGGCCGCTGTTTTGTTTGTCAGCATGGCTTTGGTTGCGGGTTGTGGTGGTTTAAGTGAAACTCAGATTGCTGAACTCAATGCATTGCGTGATGAAGTTAAATCACTCGAAGCAGAAGCTAACAGTCTGAGAGATCAAAAATCACAGCTTGAAACAGAAATTCAGACCATAAATCGTAAATTGGCTGAATGCAACAAGCAAAAGGAAGAAACTAAGGCAAACCTTGAAAAATTGCCCAAGTAATTATTAACAGGAATTTTATAAAAAAATGAAAATGGAGAAAAAAATGAAACTTGCAAAATTTTTAGTTGCTATCGTTTCCCTTTCCTTCCTGTTATCTCTTTCTTCCTTTGCTCAAGAAACAGAGATGACCGTAGAAGAATGGGAAGCTGAAATGACCCGGCTTACCGGAAAAAAACAAGCTTTGATGTCTGAGATTGAAACCTTGAAAAAGGATATGGAAAATCTTAACACAGTAAAAGCTGGACTTCAGGATCCTGAAGAATGTATAGATCAACTGTATGCACTTGTTGGTGCAACCAGAAGTGATGTTGACAATTTTAGAAATGCTGTCAACGAGCTTGATGGAAAAATCAAAAGAAAAGAAAGTCCAAAAGCTGACAGACAGGCTGATCTTAATGCTTTGAAGATGAACAAAATAAGTGCACTGCCTGAATTTTTCGATAAAGTTCATAACAGGATGCAGCAAGCTCTTGATGAATGGATCGATGCTCCTCCAGTAATATCTTACAAAGTAGTTAAAGGCGATCACCTTTGGGGGATTGCTCGTAAGAAAGAACATTATGGAAACGGTTTTGCTTGGCCAGTAATTTATCAAGCAAACAGAGAAAAAATTAAGAATCCTGATTTAATTTATCCTAACCAGGAATTCTCTATTCCTCCTCTAACACAGGAAGAAAAAGATAAATATGAAAAGCTAAGATCAAATTACAAACCAGCTCCGGTGCAATAAAATTAGTTTAACTTGTTTAACTTAATTTATTTTGGAAGAACCCTTGTCCCGCTTTTGGGATGAGGGTTTTTTCATTTAAAGAACGAATATGACCGCAGTTGAAAAGAAAATAATAATTGAAAATGTAAATATGCTGGATCTTCTTGGATTCAATGACTCCAATCTCAAAATTCTTGAAGATAGATTTAACGCCTCCATAACTGTTAGGGGAGATAACGTCATTATTAAAGGCGTTAGTGAGGAAGTAGAGTTAATTGAAAAGCTTCTCAAAGAAATGGCTTATGTTCTGAATACCAGCGGAAGATTAGGCACAAATGATGTCAACACAATTTTAGAACTTACTGTCGAAGGTAAAGAAATAGTTGAGGAAGGTGAGCTTGATGCGATTGTCCTCTATACAAAAAAGGATGTAATTAAAGCAAGAACTCCAGGACAGATAAATTATATAAACCACGCTCGAAAAAATGATATTTGCTTTGCGATTGGACCTGCGGGAACCGGCAAAACATATCTTGCCGTTGCCATTGCAGTCTCAGCACTTAAACGAGGACTGGTTAAAAAACTGATTTTAGCAAGGCCTGCAGTCGAAGCTGGTGAAAGTCTAGGATTTTTACCGGGTGATTTTCGTGAAAAGATTGATCCATATCTTCGTCCCTTATATGATGCTCTTGATGATATGATTCCCTCGGAGAAATTAAAAAACTATATTGAGAAAAGAATAATTGAAATCGTTCCGCTTGCTTATATGCGCGGCAGAACTTTGAACAATGCATATGTAATTCTTGATGAAGCTCAAAACGCTACGACAATGCAGATGAAAATGTTTCTTACAAGACTGGGTGGTAGTTCAAAGTCAATAGTAACAGGTGATATAACACAGATTGATCTTCCTTCAAAACAGGTCAGCGGATTAGTTCAGGCAAAAGAAATTTTGTCCAAAGTTGAAGGCGTTGCTTTTGTTTATTTTGATAAAAGTGATGTTGTAAGGCACAAGCTGGTAAAAGATATTATTGATGCTTATGAAAAATTCAGCAATAATAAGAACGAAAATTCCTAAACTTTATCTTTACTTTCCTCCCAGTAAAAATCCATCTCCTTAAGATTTGAGTCGGATAACTTTTTTCCCATTGCTTTTATTTTTTCTTCAACGTAAGCAAATCTCCTGATAAATTTTGCGTTAGTTCTTCTGAGCGCATTTTCTGGATTAACATCTAAAAATCGTGCATAATTTACTAAAGCAAAAAACACATCACCAACTTCATCTTCAAGTTTGTTATGCAAATCTTCAAAACTTTTATCCTTTAACTTTAATCTTTTTTCTTCTATCTGGTGCATTTCCTCAATTTCTTCAATTACCTTTTTCCAGACATCTTCTTTCTTTTCCCAGTCAAAACCAACTTTTGATGCTTTTTCCTGAAGCCTGTGAGCTCTCTGCAATGCAGGAAGCATTTCCGGTACACCTTCAAGAACAGAATTTCGTCCTTCTTCAAGTTTGATTTCTTCCCAATTCTTTTTGACTTCTTGTGATCCTGAAACTTTTACATTGCCAAATACATGCGGATGTCTTCTTATTAATTTATTTTGAATGCCATCAATCACGTCATCAATAGTAAAGTCATTAGACTCCGAAGCAATTATTGTGTGAAATACAACATGAAGAAGCAGATCACCGAGTTCGCTCTTTAAATCGTCGTAATTTTTCTTTTCAATTGCTTCAACCACTTCATAAGCTTCCTCGATGGTTGCAGCTTTAATTGAGTCGTTAGTTTGTTCACGATCCCACGGACATTCCTTCCGTAATCTTTTAACTATCTCAACGAATTCATTAAATTTGTTACCAGTCATAATAAAAGTCCTAATTCTAATTGAGTATTGAAACACTTGATAGAGTTGGATTCAAATTTAATCAAAATAAAACTATCTGAACAGAAACAGAGGAAATCATGTTTGAAGAAAAAATTAAACAAATGGGAATAACTATTCCTGAAACTGTCAAACCACTTGCAGCATACATTCCAGCTATGCAGATTGGTAATCTTGTAATGACATCAGGGCAGGTGCCAATTTCTGCCGGAGCAGTAAAATATTCGGGCAAAGTTGGAAAAGATTTAACTGAAGAGGAAGGAAAGGCAGCAGCAAAATTATGTGCATTGAACTGTCTAAGTGCAATTAAAAGTGTAATTGGTAACCTTGATAAAATAAAACGAGTTGTGAAGTTAACAGTATTCGTCAGCAGCGCTGAAGGTTTTACTGCTCAGCCAAAAGTTGCAAACGGTGCATCTGAATTTATTGTTGAAATTTTTGGTGAAGCAGGAAAACATGTTCGAAGTGCAGTTGGAGTTAGCGAACTCCCTTTAAACTCTGCTGTCGAAATTGAAATGATTGTTGAAGTAAAGAGCTAGTTAAAGCTTAAACATTCAGCCAATTTTTGATGATCTTATTTCCACTGGGTGTCAGGATTGATTCCGGGTGAAACTGTATTCCTTCAATAGAAAAGATTTTATGACGTACTCCCATAATTTCTCCGGTTAAGGCTTTAGCAGAAATTTCAATTTCATCAGGCAAGGTATTTTCTTTGACGATCAAAGAGTGATAACGCATTGCATCAAATTCCTGCTGAATATTTTTAAAGATGGTTTTGTTGTCGTGAGTAATTTTTGATGTTTTTCCGTGGTAGATATTTTCAGCATTGATTATATCCGCACCAAATAAATAGCACATAGCCTGCATACCGAGACATACTCCAAGTATTGGAATTGAATTTCCAAATTCTTTTATAGCTTGGAGAGTCAATCCAGAATTTTCAGGTCTTCCCGGGCCGGGGGAAATTAAAATTTTATCCGGCGTAAATGCTCTGGCTGAACTTATGTCCTCATCATTCTTCATTATTAAAAGTTCGCTTTTATATTTACCCAGCAATTGAACTAAATTGAAGGTAAACGAGTCATAATTATCAATTACAAGAATTTTCAAATAAAGCTCTTAATTTTTCCAAAATAGAAGATTATCAATCAATCTAACCAAATTGTTCCCTTGAAACTAAGATTTGGCAATGGGTATATTTGACGGCACAAAATTAAAGGAAAAAGTTTTAATGCAAAGAGAAATGTTAAAGTCTAAAATACACCGGGTTACGGTTACTCAGGCTGAGCTTTACTATGAAGGAAGCATTACAGTTGATAAGGAATTGTTGGAGGCCGCAGATATTTTACCTTATGAAAAAGTTCAGGTATTGAATTTTAATAACGGTTCACGGCTTGACACATACACAATTGAAGGAGCTGCAGGCAGCGGAACAATTTGTCTTAATGGTCCGGCAGCCAGGTCTGGCTCTGTTGGTGATGAGATTATTATTGTTAGTTATGTTCATCTTCCTGATGAAGATACTAAGAAATTTAAGCCTAAAGTGGTCATGGTTGATAAAAAAAATAAAATCACGAAGGTCATATAAAAAATTGTCAGAAGAATTTTTGTTGCTTTTTGTAAGTTATTTGTATAAAATTGAATTAAAATTTCAGGTGATGATGTGAAACATATATTATTGGTGATCATATTGTTTTCCGCAACGGTAACGTTTGCTCAATTCAGAGATAGCGGTTTTGAAACTAACAGTGTTAAGGAAGGAATCGTAACTGAAAATTCAAATTCACTTTTCGGATTTCTTAACTCCGATGATTTCATAATGCGTCATTCCTTCAGTTTGAACTATGCAACAGCAGGGGGCCAGGGAATGTCATTAACAAGCTATACTAATAGTATGTTTTACAGATTGATGAATAATTTAAATGTGCAGTTAGATGTAAGTGTTATGTATTCACCCTACAGCACTTTGGGCGAACAATTTCAGAAAGACATCTCCGGAGTTTATATAAGTAACGCAGCCATTAATTATCATCCATGGGATAATTTTTCAGTTCATTTGCAGTACAGAAGTATGCCATTCGGTTATGGATATTATCATCCTTTTTATGGATATGGCAATCCGTTTAATTTCAGCTCGGGCATAAATAGTTATCAAACGGAATCACCTTTTGAAAACAAGTGAAGAAAGTTATAATTCTTAATTAGTGAGGGAAAAGAAAATTTCAGCAGGCAATAAGAAAGAATACCTTTCAAAAAACCTTGTCCTTAATTCCTCGATTCTCATCCTGATTGTCATTAATGCTATTTTAGCTTATTCGGTAGTAAAAACTATTTCTTCTAACGATACTGATGATTATCTTTTAGTCGATAGTACTAAGGCAAGAATACAGGTTGAAGTACTGAATGGCTGCGGAGTAAGTGGAGTAGCCGAAAAGCTAACTGATTATTTGAGAACTAATAATATTGATGTAGTGAATCTGGGGAACTACCGCTCGTTTGAAATTGAAAATAGTATTATCATCAGCAGGAATGAAAAAATTCGTAATGCCGATATAGTTGCTGCCATTGTCGGGTTGGATAACCAAAGTATTATTCAGCAAATTAACCCCGACTATTTACTTGACGTCACATTCATACTCGGAAAAGATTACAGAGATTTAATTCCATTAAAAAAGAGGTAAAATTGAATTCAACAGATTTAGCTAACCGCATCTCGGATATCATCTTCACAAAAAAAGGTTTTAATGTTTTAGCAATTGATTTACGAAATCTGGTTTCATTTACTGACTACTTTGTGATTTGCTCTGCTGATTCCGATACACAGGTTAAAGCAATTGCCGACGAGGTAGATAAAGTTTTATCCGACGATGGAATTAAATGCTGGCATAAAGAAGGCCTCAAAGCGTTAAGTTGGGTTTTACTGGATTATGTTGATGTGGTTGTCCATATATTTAAGAAAGATTCAAGAGAGTTTTATAATCTCGAAAAACTTTGGGGCGATGCACCTTCTGAAAAGATGAAAGATCCTTTAGAGAAGACCGTTGCCAAGGTAAAATGAGAAATAACTTTTACGAAGAATAGTTTTTTCCGGTCTCCTTCTTTAATAAGTTTGCATATCAGAATTCATTTACAATTATTCCTGCTGGCTTGAAAAAATATCTACAAAAATTATTTGAAGACGCTGCAAAGCGATTGCCTTTTCTGAGTGAAATAGAACTTCTATTTGATACTCCTAAAATTGAAACGCACGGTGATCTTTCCTCAAACGCTGCGATGATCCTTTCAAAAAAACTCAAAAAGAATCCCAGAGAGTTAGCCGCAGAAATACTTTCAAATCTTCATATTGATGAAAGCATCATCAGTAAAACAGAAATAGCCGGACCGGGATTCATCAACTTTTATTTTACTCCTTCATTCATTGCAGAGATTATCAAAGAGATAAATAAAGAAGGTGATGAATTTGGCAAATCAAAAAAATATTTTGGTAAAAGAGCTAACGTTGAATTTGTCTCAGCTAATCCGACCGGTCCGTTAACTGTCGGTCATGGAAGAGGTGCGGTAATAGGTGATACAGTTGCTAATATGCTTGAGTGGATAGGATATCAAGTTGACCGGGAATATTATTTTAATGACGCCGGCAGACAAATGCGTGTGCTTGGTGATTCTGTGAGAATCAGATATTTGAATCTACTCGGCAGGCCAATAGATTTTCCCGAAGATTATTACCAGGGAGAATATATTGTTGAAATTGCGAAACGAATC
>JACZKK010000131.1 GCA_014860115.1 Ignavibacteriaceae bacterium | reverse complement strand
GAATATTATAATGACTAAAATGTTTTTCATTCGATGATTAGTAATATAACCTGGTGCGAGATAAATCTCGCTCTAGATAAAAAATAAGGCTGGATTGATTTCTCAACCCAGCCCTCACATTTAATCGGAAAGCTTTAGCTTAACCTTTAGATGCTTTTCGTTGAGCTTTTACATCCTGCACGTCTTTGCGTACGTCCTGGCAAAGTTTTCTAAGATCACTTAAGCCTTTTCTTACGCGTGTACCTGCAGCGGATTGTCCTTTCTCATAAAATTTATGAAAATCGGTTTCCAATCCTTGTACAAACTGAACTAATTGATTGAATTTATCCATGTGTTCCTCCGTTATTTGTGGTTGATTATGTTAGTTAGATCTTTCAAGAATAATTTCCGCAATATCTTTTACTTTCACTTCATCGGTTTTTTCAAAATGCTTCACTCCGTCAGTCATCATTGTCATACAGAACGGACAAGCAGATGCAATTGTATCAGCACCGGTTGCTAGAGCCTCTTTAGTTCTTTCTTCATTGATTCTTCCGCCTTCGTCATCTTCCAGGAACATTCTTCCGCCGCCGGCACCGCAGCAAAAACCTCTGTCCTTACTTCTTTTCATCTCAATTAAATTAATTCCAGCCGTTGCAGAAAGACTTTTTCTCGGTGCATCGTAAACTTCGTTATATCGTCCTAAGTAGCAGGAATCGTGATAAGTCATATCACTCTTTCCATCATCATTTAAAGTGATTTTCTTTGAAGCAATCATTTCATCAATTAATTCTGTGTGATGAAATACTTCAAAGTGACCGCCAAATTGCTTGTATTCATTTTTTAATGAATGATAACAATGAGGACAAGCTGTCACAATCCTTTGAACTTTGTAATGATTCAGGGTTTCAACATTTTCCATCATGAACATCTGTGCGAGATATTCATTGCCAAGTCTTCTTGCTGTATCACCGTTACATTTTTCCTGTGTTCCGAGAATTCTAAATTCGATTCCGGCTTTTTGCATTAGTTTCGAAAATGCAACAGAAACTTTTTTATATCTGTCATCATAAGAACCAGCGCATCCAACCCAAAATAAATATTCGCAGTTGGAATCTTCAGCCATTGTTTTAATGTTAAGACCTTCAGCCCAGTTTGCTCTGTCAGCAGGATTAAATGCCCATGGAGAAAAGTTTGTCTCAAGACTCTTGAAAACATTATTTAGTTCCGATGGAAATTGTGATTCAGTTAGAACAAGGTTTCTTCTCATATCAACAATGCTATCGATATGCTCAATCATCACCGGACATTCCTGAACACAAGCCATACAAGTTGTGCACTGCCAAAGAACTTTATCTGTAACATAATCGTGAACAAGAGTTTTCTGAAACTCTTCTCCTTCAGTGATTCCATTTGCAAGTGAAGGTGCTTTATCTTTTGTTCTTTGTCTGATTTTTACAATTATTTCTTTTGGTGAAAGTGACTTACCGACTGTGTGCGCAGGACACGCATCCGTGCATCTTCCACATTCTGTGCAGGTATATCCATCCAGAATCTGTTTCCAGGAAAAATGTTCAATATCCGCAACACCAAATGATTGAGCATTTTCATCTTCAAGATTTAGATGCTTTACTGTATTTCTTACAGGATCGAGATTTGCAAAATAAGTATTCGGAATTGAGGTGAACACGTGAAGGTGCTTTGAATAGGGAAGCAAATTCATAAACCCAAAAATTGTTAGTATATGAATCCACCAGTAAACTTCAAAAGCTACAGCAGCGCTAGTGGATGGATTATCAAAAAACATCGGTGCAAGTGAGGCAGAAATTGGACGAACTTCGTAACTGTGCAGAACAAAATCATTCTTTGCAATTCCAGCCATATTCTGAAACATCATGGAAACAACGACAATCAAAATTAATGTCAATATGACTGTAGCATCTAATGAAGCAGCTTTATCCACCTGCAATCTCGGAATACTAAAAACATATCTTCGCAGCAGAGCAACTATAACAGCAAGAATAACCAGAACCCCAAATACGTCCTGAATGATAGTGATGAGAGAGTAAACTGGTCCTAAAAAAGAAAGATCGAATTCTGAATAAAAGCCCTGGATGATTGTTTCAACTACTGCAAAAAGGAAAAGCATAAATCCCCAGAAAATGAGGAAGTGAACTGTTCCTGCAACCGGATCTCTCAGCAACTTGGATTGACCAAATGCAATTTTAATTACATTTCCAATTCTTCTTCCAACATCATTAAACCGTTCATCTTTCTTCTTGGCAACTTTCATATAAAGAAAAAGATTTCTTAAGCTCCAGGATAGAAATCCGAAAGCAGAAAGAAAGACTAAAATGAAAATGTAATTTTTAATCGTCATCAGGTTATGTCAGATATCGCGTTAAAGATTACTTCGGCAGTTTTGATTGTTTCTTGGCAACACCAAAGTAAATTGTTGCTGCGGCAAATACTTTAACTGCCATCCAAACGGTGAATATCGCAGCACCAGCTTTAACAGCATCAACAAAATTATGAAGGTAAGCTGCATACAAATAAAGTGTTCCGAAAGCAATCACAACCAGTTCAGCAATAAACATTGAAATGATCACAGTAAAATATTTTTGATTCTTCTCTGTTAAGTAACCAACCAAATAAGCAGCGATGGGAAAAGCCAAAAGGTAGCCACCTGTTGGTCCAATTAACCTTGCAAGTCCCATTGTTCCATCCGCAGTTTGTGCAAATACTGGTAATCCAATTGCACCAAGAAAAATATAAATAAGCTGACTGTAAGAACCATTCTTTGCGCCGAGAAAAGCTCCTGCTAAAAGCACTATCATCGTTTGCAAGGTGAATGGAACTGGTTTAATCGGAATTGAAATTTGTGCAGATATTGCAGTTAAAATAGAAAATGATACCACCCAGAACAATTCAGATTCTTTTACTGAACTGATTATTTGTGTAAGAGTCAGACTCCGTGAAGATGTTTTCATATGTCCCTCAATTTAAGTGTTGTTTGAAAAAATTTAATGTCTTCTCTAAAACAGAATCAAATTTTGGATTACTACCCTCAAATGGATGAGTAATATCGAATGTATGACCTGTGGCTTTAATCTTATAAAATTCTGTTACGTCTTTATTTGACCAACTAAAAATTTGTTCGCCTTCTTCAATTTTAACCGATAAGTCTTGTTCTCCGTGAATAATCAACAATGGTTTATTCAGATTATTTGCTGCTTTTTCAATATTTAACAAATCAGTTTTATTCTTTTCGATATCTTCAAGCAAAGAAACATTCAATCTCATCATTTGATTGGTTCTTGTATTCAATACTTCAAAGAAACCATTTTTTCTCCACTCCCTAGCCTGACGTTTAGTATATCGATCAAAATTTGCTACTGCAGCCCAGGTTACTACAGTTTTGATTTCTTTTCTTATGGATGACATAATCAATGCATCCCCTCCACCACGACTATGTCCTAATATTCCAATGGGCTTATTGCTGTTTGTTCCGAAAAGACCATTCAAATACGCATCAATTATTTCATTCAGTTCTTCGAGCTCAAGTGAGAATGTGTTTTTTGCAAATTTATCAAGTTCAGCGAATTCGGTTACACCTTCGCCTATTCCATTGTGGGAAAAATTAAATGAAAGAACAAAAAAACCTTTACTTGCAAAAAAATTTCCAGTATAAGGCCAGAAGCCCCAATCTTTAAAACCTTTGAATCCGTGAACAAAAAAAAGACATGATGCAGTTTCTAAATTTTCATATCCATATGTGGTGATTCTTATTTTTTCGTTTTTCTTTGTATTTAACACAAAATCTTTGTTCATCTGTATCAAATATGCCGAATATCGTTAGAAAAGTCAATATTTGAAAAAAATTTAATATTTTGACAAAAAATTAACTTTTTGATGTATTTAAGCCGTTTTTTAACTTTCGGATGGATTACAAAAGAATATTCATCATTCCAGAAACTGTTAATAATATGAATTTTACCTTCTCAGAAGATTTGCAGATGCTCAGAGGACTAGCTAGGGAGTTCACGAACGCTGAAATAAAACCTCTCGCACAGAAGATTGATGAAGAGGAAAAGATACCAAATGGTTTAATTAAGAAGATAGCTGAAGTTGGATTTTTTGGTACATCATTTCCTGAGGAGTACGGTGGCGGCGGTTTTGGTAAAGTTGGTTATTGTGTAATGATGGAAGAATTAGCAAGAGGTTGCTCGTCAACGGCAGCGATGGTCGGTGCACATCAATCAATTGGATCAAATGCAATTTATGTTGGTGGTTCAGAAGAACTGAAAAAAAAATATTTGCCGAGATTGTGTTCTGGTGAAATGATTGCATCATTTGCTCTCACCGAGCCAGAGGCAGGCTCAGATACTTTTAATCTCAAAACTGAAGCAAAAAAAGTTGGTGATAAATGGATTTTGAATGGATCAAAGATTTGGATTACGAATGCAGGTATCGCAAACCTAATTTCTGTGTTTGCAAGAACGGAGAAAGGAATTACAGGATTCGCAGTTGAAGCAGATTCTCCGGGAATTACAATCGGTCCCCCTGAAAAAAAACTTGGTATAAAAGGAAGCACAACTAATTCTATTACTTTTGAAAATGTTGAAGTACCCGAAGAAAATATGATAGGCAGAGAAGGTCGTGGATTTATTATTGCAATGAAAACTCTTGATGGTGGTAGATTAACAATTGGAGCTTGTTGTTTAGGTGCGTCAAGAGAGCTGCTTGAATTATCTACTAACTATGCAAAACACCGAAAACAATTTGGTGAACCGATTTCCAAATTTCAAGCAGTCCAGTTTATGCTTGCAGAGATGGCATCAAAAATTTATCCGATGGAAAGTATTGTTTATAGATGTGCATACGATTACGATCAGGGAAAAGACGTTTCAGTTGATGCAGCAATTGTAAAGCTATACGCATCAGAAGCAATGACTGAAGTAGCAGATAAAGCATTGCAGGTTCATGGTGGGATGGGTTTTTCCCGTGAACTTCCGATGGAAAGATATTATCGTGATGCCAGGATTTTAAGAATTTTTGAAGGAACGACTGAAATTCAAAAAATGATAATTGGAAGACATGTAATTAAAGTAAATGGGAAAGTTTAAGTATGCAGCAGAAACTTTTAGTAATACCAGCAATAGATATTAAAAACGGGAAATGTGTTCGAACAGTTCAAGGTATTCCTGAACTGGATTGTTATGAGTATGGAAATAATCCTGTTGAAATGGCAAAAATCTGGCGTGCAGAAAATGCCAAGATGATTCACGTAAAGGATTTTGACGGTGCACATGAACAATCAAAAAGAAACTACAAAGTAATTGAAGAAATCTGTTCATCAGTTGTTATTCCTGTTGAGTTTGCAGGCGGAGTCAGAACTTTGCAGGATGCAGATGAGATAATGAAAACTGGCGTAATCAGGGTTGCTATAAATACAATGGCAATCGAAAATAAGGAAGAGTTTCTGAAAGTTCTGGAAAAGTATGGCCCCAACAAAATTGTAATTTCACTCGATGTTCTTGGTGAAGAACTACTGATTCGAGGAAGAAGTAAAAAAACAGGAATTAATTTCAGATCGTTTTCAAAGGAAATGGTTGAAACAGGGGTAAACAGATTTATCGTTTGCGATATTACCAGGAATGGAACGCAGTTAGGTCCAAATATCCAGCTATCAAAAGAAATTGCTGAATTAACCGGTGCAAAAATCACACAGGCAGGTGGCGTTAGGAATAAGGACGAATTAATGGATATTCAGAATCTGATTCCGAGCGGAGTAGATTCTGTAATTGTTGGTCGAGCACTTTATGAAAACCGATTCCCTTGCCAGAAGTTATGGCGTGTAGCTGAATCGGGAATATTTAATTAAAATTGTTTAATAATATTCTGTTAGCCTATACCCTTTTTGTTATTAAATGATTAATTTTGATGTGGTTGAACATATGATTGGTTGTGATCTGAAACTTCAGCTACTAAATATTTTTTATAATAAATTTCTTACCTGCAATGAGCGAAGAAAATAAAAAAACAATTCACAGCAGCTTCTGGGCAAATATTTTCCATACACCAACTGAATCTGATGAACTCGTTCAATCTCTACAGGCAATTCCATTATTTAAATCATTAACAAAAAAAGATATCTCTGGTCTGCTGGGAATAATTCACAATCGAAATTATATTGCCGGTGAATATATTTTTTACCAGGGTGATCCTGGAATTGGCTTATATTTGATAAGTGAAGGAGAAGTTCAGATAAGCCGCGAAAGTGAAAAAGGTGATAGAGTAACTTTGGCTGTTTTTCATAAGGGTGATTTTTTTGGCGAGTTGGCACTTGTTGACAGTGAAAAACGTTCTGCATCTGCAATTGCCAACACTGATACAAAACTTTCTGTTATCTTCAAACCTGATCTTGATGAATTCATTGAAAAGTACCCAAGAAAAGGAATTAAAATTGTACAGGGAATTGCAGAGATTACTGCTGTAAGATTAAGAACATTAAACGAAGATTACTTTAATCTTCGAACTGAAAAAAAATAATGGAGGTTTAGCATGGGACCCGACATTCAAAAAATACTCGTTCCAATAGATTTTTCAGATTATTCTAAAAGTGCTCTGAAATATGCGGTAAACTTTTGTAAGAATTGTAAAGCTGATATGTTTCTCATATATGTTGCCGAGCCGGTTATTTATCCACCGGACTTCAGCATGGGGCAAATTGCAATTCCATCTGTTAATTCTGAATGGGATGAAAGAGCCAGACAGGAGCTTGATAAGCTTGCAAAAGAAGAAATACCTTCTGGTGTCACGGTCAAGACAATTATCAAAACCGGCAAACCATTCCTCGAAATAATTGAAACTGCCGGTGAGCTTGATGTTGATTTGATAATTATCGCTACGCACGGCCGTTCAGGAGTTGAGCATATCCTTTTTGGAAGCACTGCAGAGAAGGTTGTTAGAAAAGCACCCTGCCCTGTTCTTACTTTACGTGAGCCGATAAAGGGTTTTAAGTATAAAGAGGAGATAAAGAAAGAAAACAGTAAGTAATAGCTGGCTAGTTTTTTCTATCAACAACAAAATCAACAAGCGCTTCGAGAGCAAGCTTACTTTGTGAATCGGGAAGTTTTTTGAGTGAATCTTTTGCGGCTTGAGAATATGATCTTGCCTGGCCAACAGCGTAGTCTATACCTTTATTCTCTCTTACAAAATTAATAACTTCATCCACATTAGTCTTTTCTTTTCCGTTTTTAATTATTTTTCTGATCTCTGCTGCTTTTGCAGGTGAGACCTGGTTAAGAGAATAAATTAATGGCAAAGTGATTTTCTTTTCTTTAATATCTCCGCCAGCTCTCTTGCCGGTAATAGACAGACTGCCTTCATAATCAAGTATATCGTCACGTATCTGAAACGAAATTCCGAGATTCTTTCCGAATTCTCCCATTGCTGAAATATATTCTTGATCTGAAGTTGTACTCATTGCACCAATTGTACAACAAGTTTCAATAAGTGAAGCAGTTTTATCTGATATTACCCTAAAATAAGTTTCTTCATCAATATCAAGTTTCCGTGTTTTTTGTATCTGAAGTAATTCTCCTTCAGACATTCTCTTGACTGTATTCGTTACTACTTCAAGAAAGTCATAGTCTTTCCCTTCCATCGCAATGAGTAATCCTTTTGACAAAAGGTAATCTCCCATCAGTACTGCAATTTTATTTTTGAAGACTTTGTTTATTGACCAGAGACCTCTTCTTTTATCGGCACCATCAACTACATCATCGTGAACAAGTGTTGCAGTATGAAGTAGTTCAACCAGTACTGCACCGCGATAACTACGCTCATTTATTCCTCCTGAAACCTTTGCGGATAACAATACGAGCAAAGGTCTGATCTTCTTTCCCTTCTGCCTAATGATATATCTTGTAACCAGATCAACAAGTCCCACACGAGAACGAAGAGATTCCCTAAAGATTTGACTGAATGTCTCCAGTTCGTTTTTAATAGGCTGAGTTATTTCGGAAAGCTGACTTTTAAGCACTTTTCTTTGAAGATATTTTTGATATAAAAATACTTATTTCGTATAAGAGAACCAACGGAATTGCAAGTATTACCTGAGAAACCGGATCTGCTCCAGGTGTTAAAAAAGCTGCTAGAACTAAAATGATAACAATTGCATGTCTTCTGTATTTTCTCATAAACTTAGGTGTTAATATTCCCAGTTTAGAAAGAAAGAAAGAAATCATAGGAAGCTCAAATACTACACCGGCAGCCAGCATTACACTTATTATAATCGACATATATTCATCTATTGCAAATTCGTTTGATATTTCAGCAGTTCCGAATTGAGCTGCAAATTTCATTGCTAGAGGAAGCATTACAAAATAAGCAAAAGCAATGCCTGCAAGGAAGCAAAATGTAGAGAAGAAAACTATCCAGAGAATATATTTTCTTTCCCGTTTCTTCAGGGCTGGTGCAATAAACTGCCATAATTGATAAAATATATTTGGAAGACTTGCAACAATTCCAACAATAATCGCAACTTGAACATAAAGGAAAAGTTGTCCAAATGGCCTTAAGTTCTGAAGCGAAGCATTGGCATCACGAGCAGGTTTGAGCAAAACAATTTCAATTAATGGATCAATGAAAAACCAAGCAACAATTGTAAATATTAGTATACCAATTATTGCATAAATAATTCGCCAGCGAAGCTCTTCAATGTGATCAAGGAATGACATTTCAACATCACTGCCCTGCTGACTTTCATCACCATTCTGAGTTGTCTCTTCTGCTGCCAAGATTATAAACTCAGTAATTTAAATGATATTCTGATATAGTGGGAAACCAGAGCATAACTCTTTGACATCTTCTACCAGTCCGTCAAGCTTGGATTCATCTTCAGCATTATCAATTGCTATATTGATAATGTCAGCAATCTTTTTCATTTCATTCTCTTTCATTCCTCGTGTAGTTATGGCAGGAGTTCCGATTCTTATTCCACTTGTAACAAAAGGACTCTTAGTATCGAAAGGAACCATATTTTTATTTACGGTAATGCCAGCATGTTCAAGAGCATTTTCGGCTTTCTTGCCCGAAATATTTTTGTTTGATAAGTCAATCAACATCAAATGATTATCCGTTCCACTGGAAACAACATCAAATCCGAATTTCATTAATTGATCTGCCATAGCCTTTGCATTTTTTATCACTTGCTGAGTATAAACTTTGAAATTGTCATTTAACACTTCTGCAAATGCAACAGCCTTAGCCATAATAACGTGCATCAATGGACCTCCTTGTATCCCGGGCATAACTGAACTATCGTAAAGTTCCGACATCAGTTTTAATCTGTCGCCTTTGGGAGTTTTTAATCCAAAAGTGTTTTCTTTGTCTTTACCCATCAGAATAATTCCACCTCTTGGACCACGAAGAGTTTTGTGAGTAGTAGATGTAACAACATCACAATAAGGAAGAGGATTATCAAGCAAACCTTTCGCAATGAGTCCGGCAGGATGAGCCATATCGCACATCAGAAAAGCGCCAGTTGCATCAGCTATCTCTCTCAATTTTTTATAATCCCATTCACGTGAATAAGCACTCGCACCTGCAATAATTACTTTTGGCTTTTCTTTTTTTGCAAGGTCTTCGATGATGTTGTAATCCAGTAGTCTTGTATTTTTGTTGAGTTCATATCCGACAGCTTGATACAGTTTGCCAGAAAAATTAACTGGTGAACCATGAGTTAAATGACCACCGTGAGCTAAACTCAATCCAATAAATTTATCACCGGGCTGCATAAGAGTCATTAGTACAGCCATATTTGCCTGGGAGCCGCTGTGAGGTTGAACATTCGCATACTCAGCATTAAATATTTTCTTTAATCTTTCGCGTGCAAGGTCTTCAGCCATATCAACAAACTCGCATCCGCCGTAATAGCGTTTTCCAGGATAGCCTTCAGCATATTTATTGGTCAGAGGTGAGCCTGCCGCTTCCAATACAGCAGGACTTACAAAATTCTCTGAAGCAATAAGTTCAAGTTTGTTTTGCTGTCTTTCGATTTCTTGTTTTAATATTTGAAATACTTCTGAATCAGATTTGAGATGGGAATACATAATACATTTTAGTTTTGTTATTGATGATCAAATTTAATAAAAAAATCCGGCAGTTGCCGGACTTTTAAAAAGAGTACCTGCTTTATCACTCTATATTTTATATTTATGGAACAGTTACACTCTTACCAATCCAGGTAAAGCAATCACCTGTGATTGGGATAACATCGCCAGACTTTTTCTTATTAAAGAAATAATCTTCCTGCGTTGGTACTGAACTGGAGAGTGCTCCAATTCTGTCACGTGCCTGTGCAAGAGATGGGTCTATGCTCACTGCTCTTCGGTAAGTATCCTGTGCAAGCAAGTAAACTAATTTCGTTGGAAAATCGAATTTACAGTCTCTTGCAGACTGTTCATAAAGCAATCCAATAGAAAATATCGCCATACCCCAACCGCCGGCTTTATCATTTGCGGTTTCAAAGAACTGACGTGCTCTGCTTAGTTTACCCTGCTCCTTATAAATAAGTCCGAGATTGAAATAGAAATCTTTATTACTCGGATCTAGTTGAATGAGTTTTTGATAAGCAGCTTCAGCATCACTCAAGCGACCAACTTTATTATAAGCAGTTGCCAATTGATTCCAGTA
This sequence comes from Ignavibacteriaceae bacterium, assembly GCA_014860115.1. Taxonomy (GTDB): domain Bacteria; phylum Bacteroidota; class Ignavibacteria; order Ignavibacteriales; family Ignavibacteriaceae; genus IGN2. Next base: position 17,804 of record JACZKK010000131.1, on the reverse strand, counting down.
ATTTAAAGTCTCAGGAGATTTTTGAGTTAAAAATTCGAGAGGTTCAATTGCTCGTTCATAATCCTGAGCTCTGATACACTCTGAAGCATATACCCATGCTTTTTCCAGATTTTCTTTGTCAAGGTCCCAGTTCCTTTTACGGATATCGAGCAACTGACCAACATCCTCAACAAGTGTGGATAAAATTCTTGGCCATTCAGAGTTATCAGGTTCTCTGACAGCAAGTATTGAGTAAATATCAATTGCTTTAGTCTTGTAATCATTTTGATCGTTCATATTAGCGATATATAATTGTCCAAATCTATTATAGTAATATGAATCCATTTCGGGATTATATTCAGCAGCTTTCTGATATTCAGCAATTGCATTTTCAGCATCAACCTTTAACCAGGTTTCTGATACAAAAGCTTTTCTAACCTGAAAATAAGCCATTCCATCCGGGTAATATTGAATTGCCATATTGTAAAAATTCAGTATTGAATCTTCAATAGCTTGTATCTCTTCCGGACTTACTGCTGCAGAATCACGTAGATACCAAAAACAGTCTTCCATCTTATAGTAAATCCATTTTGCAAATTTGGCTTTATCACAAGCCAGTACCTGCCAACCATATGGGAGCGCACTCGCATAATCTTTATTCTTATGATACTCCGAGAATAAACTATAAAGTTTGAGGGTTTCCAGAGAATCACAGTCAGTTGAATAAGACGATTGCAAATTATTTCCTGCAACTGCACAAGAAGTGAAGATCATTGCAGAAATTATAATTCCATAAATCTTGATTTTAGTTTTCACTTTTCTACCCTTTTAATTATTTGTCATATCGAATAAACCAGATATCGCCGAAACTGATGCCAAAGTTTATTCGTAAAAAATTTTCTTCTAATAAATTATCTTCTTTTGTTCCTCTTACTGAATACTCAAATCCAAGATCCACTGTATTTTCAGGACTTAAAGGAAGCGCAAATCCGCCGAAAACCGAATACTGTTTCAACTCATTACCATTAAAATTGTACTGTGACATTTCATAGCTTAAACCTGCCCTAAACATTATTTGTTCCCAAAAAGTAACTCCCGGAACTCGCTGTGGTCTATATTCAAATCCCAGACTAATTCTATGTACATCACTTAGATTACTCTGATTTATTTTACTTAACTTGAATTCAGTCCATGGTTGATAAAAATAATCAAGCGCTAAATTGTATACATTAACAAAAGTAATATGTAGTCCGGCATTCAGTCGCATCGGAACTTCCATTTTAGTTTCTCCGGTGCTGATTGAATCAACAATTGAAGAAGAACGACTTACAAAACTCGAATCAGTATTCAGCTTACCAACTATATTAGTGCTTAGACCTAATCTTAAATTAGAAATCGCATCACTTTTTAACAAACCAGACAAATCTGGTGTAATCAAGCCAATAGTCGTACCAAATCCTTTTGGTGCAAAATTCAGCTCGTATTCAGAGGGAAAATAAGTAGTATTCTCAAACGCTAACTTGGAAGTGTATTTTATGTTGCCAAAATAGTACTCTAGTGTAGCACCAATTAAAAATTCGCCGGGAAGTTGAAAGGATGATCCAATAAATATTTTTGAGAGTCCGCCTTTCCCTAAATATGTGGAATTATAATTTCCTGCTAAAGTATCAATAACATTTTCTGTTACTTCATAATTAATCCGACTGTAAGGAACCACACCGAAAGCGAGACTGATTTTATTTACTTCGCTGATTGGGAATCCAAATGTAACTCCTTTAAAGAGTCCATCACCGTAATACTTTGTATCATTTGCATTGGATAATTTTAATTCATCATAGGCAAAACTCATTTCGAGTCTGACCCGTGACAAGGAGGACCAGGAAGCGGGATTAAGTATCTCTACATAATCACTATTTATCATAGCAGTACCAGTATGACCCATTGAAAGTGTTCTGGCTGAGTAACTATAGTAAATATCGCCAACACCATAACGAGTATAAGTGGAAGTCTTTTGTGCGAATGAAATTCCTGACATCAGTATCAGGATAAGCAAACAATATTTAATTAAGTTTTGAATCATAAATTTTATCTGATCGTGTAGATTATCCGAAGTCTTGGTCGTTCAGAAATTTCAACATAATCGCTTCCCTTCAAAGCAAAAAACTCTAAACCTGAAGTTGGGCTTCCGGCCTCTATAATCATTCCATTATTTTCTTTTCTGTTGATCCAGTTTCTGACAAACAAGGTGACATCACCGGAATATTTGTTATCCTTGAGAATAAGAAATGAGGGATTGCCTTCTGTGTTTAATGAATCAGCATATCTTAAATAAGATAATCTTAAACTATTATTCGAACTTGAGCCTTTTACAGAAGAAACAGAATCCGGAGTGATAAAAATTTCAGCCTTATTAATTACTACACCGGCTGGAACAGCGCCCAGATCAAAAGTCAATCTTGAATTAATTGCAACACTACTTTGAACACTTATCAAACCTGTCGGCAGATTTGGAATAACAGGACGATCAACTAAACTTATGTCTGCGGCAATAAAACCATTTAATGTATCAACATAAACTCCCGGCTTCTCAATTACTACAAACAATTTTGCAGCCTCAGCTGAAATTGCATTAAATGCCTGGAAACCAATTACTTTATTTGAACTTAATGTTGGATCGAGGTAAATACCGTAGTTACTCTCCAAAGTTTTATCTGCGGTATTTTTCATCCATGCTAAAGGCAGTGAACCATCTAAATGAAAAGTATAAAGTGTATCTGTTATAGTAAACTGAGAACTAACATCGGTTGGTTCGTAATCAAGTTTTGAGAGACTATCAATAGTAAAGGCTGTTGATGACCAGGAAGAGTTAACCTTATGAACTGTAAAATTCATTGAAGCCATAGAATCAGTATAAATGTACCGAGTACGCAATAAAATCCAGGAGTCCAGCACATTAATGTTTCCAGCTATGAGATCAGTCTTCAAGCTATCCGGTAATCCAAAAACAAATCTCATCAGTGCGGAAGTTGTAATATCCTGATACTTTCCAAGCAAGACCCAATCCGCGTTGCCAAGTGCAATAACTTTTTTGAAATATGAGGATGATTGTTCTGTAGTATCAACCGAAGTATCAAAAATTTTAGCCGATATATTTTCACTGCCAATTAATTCAACTCCCAAAGAGGAAGGTTCATCTGTGCAGGAAGAAAATAAAGCAAGTATGAAAAGAAAAATTATTGGAAAGAATAAATTAAACTTCAAAAATTAACTCCGCTAAATATCACCAAGTATGAAAGTGCAAGCATTTATTAAATTATCGGCTACAAAAGTTGGAAAATTATTTTCCTTTTGCAAGATAGAAAAACTCTCCTCCCCTTTTCCGGTTCTTACCAAAATAGTCTTTATTCCGGCATTTTTTCCGCATTGGATATCAGACACTGAATCGCCAACAAAATATGACTTTTGAAGATCAACATTAAACTCTTTAGCAGCTTCAAGTAAAAGCTTTGCAGACGGTTTTCTGCAACCACATTCTTCCTCAGAACTGTAATCGGGATGAGCCGGACAGTAATAGAATGCATCTATTTTTACTTTATGATCTGACAAAAGACCGTTTATCTTTTCGTTCACGGAATCAACATCCCGGCTTGTCATTAATCCCCTAGCAATACCAGACTGGTTGGAAATTACGATGAGCATAAATCCATACTTCTTTAGCAAAGCAAGTGCATTACCTGTATCTGGAAACAATACAACTTTCTCTGGATCACTTATATAACCGGGGTCTTCGTTTAGTGTTCCGTCTCTATCAAGAAAGACTGCAAGATTGGACATTAACTCTCGTCGAGAATTGTCTTATATAGTTCGATATACTTTTTAGCAGAAGAGTGCCAACTAAAATCTTCTTTCATTGCGGCTTTAACAATTTTATTCCAGGTTTCTTTATCCTGGTAAACTTTGAGCGCTCGTTTTATTTCACTTAAAAATTCGCCGGCATTATATTTTTGGAAAACAAAACCGGTTCCGTCCTTAGACTTTTCATTGAACTTTTTAACTGTATCTGCAAGTCCACCAGTTTCACGTACTACCGGAATAGTACCATAATTTAAGCTGTACATCTGATTGAGACCACACGGTTCATACCTTGAAGGCATAAGAAAAATATCCGCACCACCTTCAATCAAGTGCGCAAGGTCGTCATTAAATCCAAGATAGCACGCAAATTTTTTGTGATGCTTTTTTGCCATCTGATCAAAGAAAGTGTGGTAACTTTTATCACCGGTACCCAAAACTATCATCTGGACATCCAGCTTTAATAAGTCGGGAAGTATTTTTTCAACAAGATCAATTCCTTTCGAATCATATAAACGTGAGATTAACCCAATGATCGGGGTATCCTCATCGAATTCAAATCCAAACTTTTCTGCAAGCGCCTGCTTGTTTACTACTTTCTGCTCAACATTTTTGATGCTGTATTTTTTGGGAAGATGTTTGTCTTTGTCCGGATTCCAAACTTTGGTATCAATTCCATTAATTATTCCATACAAATCTTCTTTTCTTTTAGCTAAAACCTCTTTTAGTCCGCTTCCAATTTCGTTATCAGTTCTTATTTCATTCGCATAAGTTTCACTAACGGTATTGATTACATCGGCAAAGAGAAGACCGCTCTTCATATAGTTCATTCTGCCTTTGTGCAGAATACCTTTGTCATTATTCAGCTTTTCAGGTAATCCGGTTTTTTTAAAAGATGTCTTTGGAAATTCACCCTGGTAGGCAAGGTTATGAATAGTAAATAATGTCTTGAACTTATCGAAGTGCTCTTCATTTTGATAAACATTTTTGAGATAAGCTGGAATCAATCCACATTGCCAGTCATTACAATGAATGATATCAGGTATCCATCCAAGTTTTATAATCAATTCAAAAACAGCACGGCTGAGGATTATAAATCTTTCATCATTATCAGCATAATCTTTCCCTGTCATTGGATCAGTGTAAAGACTGTTCCTGCTGCCAAAATATTCCTGATTATCAAGAAAATAAATCTGAACTCTAATTTTTTGACCGGGTAAAAAGCAAGATTTCAAAGAAAACATAACTTCTTTTCCGTCAATATCTATCTTAATATCCTTCAGTCGTACCACTTCGTGAATTTTAAACTTCCGATCATCAACAGCACCATACTTGGGAACAACTATCCGAACTTCGTGTCCTAATTCTGCTAAAGTTTGGGGCAGTGCTGCTGAAACGTCTGCAAGTCCTCCGGTTTTAACAAAAGGAACAACTTCAGATGTTACAAATAGGATTTTTAGCTTTTTTGTAGACATTTTCTTTGAAATTTATGGAATGATTACTGCAAAATTACTAAAACAGGCCTTCTTTAACAAAAGATGAGTAATTTAAAATCCGGACGAACAATTCCAGTATTAATGGTGGAGTGAAAAATTCTTTAATCGAAATGAATATAATTTTATATTAAGATTGAAATTAAAACAATTTTGGGATTTAAATTGAAACTATTCATCGGAATTGTTGCAGCTACAATATTTCTAATAGGCTGCAGCGCCTCTACTGGTTCACGTTACGAAACCAAAAAGGAAACCGGAAAAGAAACTTCTACCGAAGAAACAAAAGAGGTCTCTGAAGATTTTGATATCACACCATATCAAACAGAAATAGATATCGAAGTGCCACCTATAGCCACCGACAAACTTCCACCGGATGTTTGGTATGGATACGGAGACCAGTCTTCATTAAATGATAGAATGATTGTTGGTACTTCCGATGGTTATAGAGTTCAGGTTTTATCAACAGATGACATTGATGAAGCAAATCGTGTTCGCGCAGAGGTTTACGAAAAAACAACGAGGAAAGAAGTCTACGTCATTTTTGAACCCCCATTTTACAAAGTGAAAGTTGGTGATTTCACTTCAAAATCTGAAGCAGATAATCTCAGGTTTAAACTTAATCAGCTTGGTTACACTGAATCGAAAGTAGTTCAGGAAACGGTAAATCTTTTTGAATGATGAAAACACTTCTCTTTAATCCCTCAACAATAGTAACGATTGACACTTCAGGAAAGAACTTCAAAAAAGGGAAAGAGCTTTCTGATATCGGATGTTTATATGAACATTCAATTGTTATTGAAGATGATTTAATAAAAGATATTCTTCCAACCGCTTCAGTCGAAAAAAATAAATTTGATGAGATTATTGATGCAACAGGAAAAACAGTTCTTCCCGGTTTAGTTGAATGTCATACACATACTGCATTTGCCGGCTCGCGTGCCGATGAATTCAGACAAAAACTCAGCGGTATTGGTTATGAAGATATTGCAAAAAAAGGCGGAGGCATAAATACCACTGTTCAAGCGGTTCGCTCATCATCCTTTGAGGAGTTGATTAACTTAATTAAACCAAGAGTTGAGCATTTTATTTCGCAGGGAATAACTACTCTCGAAATTAAAAGCGGTTACGGACTGAACTTTGAAAATGAAAGAAAGCTTCTACAAGTAATTAATTTCTTAAAAGAAATTTATCCAATTGATATCATTCCAACTTTCCTTGGTGCTCACACTTATCCTCCGGAATATAAAAATGATCATCAAGAATATGTTGGTGAGATCATTAATAATATGATCCCACATTTTGCTAACCAAAAGCTTGCTGAGTTCTGTGATGGGTTTTGCGAAGCAACAGCTTTCTCGATCAATGAAATTGATGAGATATTCACTTCCGCAGAAAAACATGGACTAAAACTCAAACTGCACACTGATCAATTCAACTCAATTGGCGGACTTGATGTTGCGTTAAAACACAAAGCTGTTTCTGTTGATCATCTCGAGGTAATTAGAGATGAGGATATTCCGAAATTTAGTAGTTCAGATACTGTTGCAGTTCTTCTTCCAGGTGTCTCATTCTTCCTGAATCACACTTACGCACCAGCTAGAAATCTTATTGAACAAAATGCTATTGTTGCTCTTGCTACGGATTATAATCCCGGCTCATCTCATATCTCAAGTTTGAGTTTAATAATGAGTCTCGCAGCATTAAAGATGAAGATGACAATTGAGGAAACAATAAGTGCAATTACTATTAATGCTGCAAAAGCTTTGTGCAGAGAAAAATCTATCGGCTCAATTGAAATTGGTAAAAAAGCTGACTTTGCTGTGTTTAACACTTCTGACTATTCAGATATAGTTTACTCGATTGGAAACAATTTGAATTGTTTGACGATTAAAGATGGGAATGTGATATATAAATTAAAAAATGCTGTTGAGTAAATTAGTTGGTTCGGATACAATTTTTGAAAATCGCAAACGAGAATAGATTTTAGGAGACATTTCGATACTTATCAAAAATTTAACTCATCTCTCCTTGACTATATAACATCCATTTCCTATGTTTCAACTGAAATTAATTCGGGATTAATACCTGATGAATATTTTTCTGGCACGATATTTAACTCTCTCTCTCTCTGGAGGAGAACAGTATGATTTCTCCTCTTTCAATTCTTTTGTGCCAAAGTAATGTTCATCGTCTTTTCATACAACTTTTCTTCTCCACAAAATTTTATCCAACCGGTTTTACTTAGCTTGAGAAAGCTCAAAAACATTTTTTATTTATTCAAATGGTGATGAAATGAAAAAAAAATTAATATTAATTTTATTATTTGTAACTGTCATTGTTAAACCACAAACATACCCGCCGGCTGTTGAGGTTTGGAGTGAACCGGTTAGAATAGATTCCCTTGCAGAGAGATTTAAAGGTGAAGATAGCCCATTTTTAACAAATGATATGATGAATCTTTACCTATTTAAAAGCTCAGTAATATGTAAGAGTTATAAAATAGATACCCTTTGGAGTTTACCAATTCCCCTCAATAACAATGTAAATAATGGAAACCCAATACGTAATCCTTCAATAAGCGTAGACAAGAAACGCCTCTATTATTGCAGGTGGGGAGGTTACGGTAATTGGGATCTTTGGTATAGTAAATGGGATACTCTATTAAATGATTGGGGACCATCAATAAACCTCGGATCTAATGTTAACAGTACCAGCACTGAATGGTATGCATATGAATTGAGTGAGGATACTCTTTACTGCATTAATAATCTATGGGCATCTCTTGGACTTTGTATTTATGTAAGAAATGCAATTACTAATGAATGGCAGATTGTTGATAGTTCAAATTATAATCATCCATTCGGAGCTGGTAATTTACGAGGATTGTCTGTAACGGGAGATAGAAGAAAGGCATACTTCAGCAGATACATTACATTATTGTCTGACTCGCTTCAATCCGAATTATTTGTAACCTATTGGGACTCAGTTAATAACCGGTGGGGAAATGTGTTTGAATTAAATATCAATTCAAAAGCATTTAAACCAGATCCGAATAATAATTTCTATTGGATAGGTGGTTGGGATGAAAATCCTTGGATATCATCTAATGGGAAAGTAATGTATTTCATGTCCAATAGAGATGCTGCAAGAGAGGATACTATCACTATTCCAGATATATATGTCAGTTATCAACTAATCGACGAGAATGGCAATCCGGTAAGCTTAGAGGAACTGCCAGATTTAAAATTAATATTAAATGATTTTATTTTATTTCAGAACTATCCCAATCCGTTTAACTCAATAACTAATATTCGATTTTACCTTCCGCAAAATGATGATGTGTCTTTGACTATATACGACATACTCGGCAAAGAAGTCTTTAGACTAATTTCTAATCAATCGATGATTGCCGGGTGGCACGAATACCTGTTGAATATGGATCGATCAGATAAAGATAGCTCAGCACTTAGCAGCGGTGTTTATTTGTACACATTAAAAACTTCCGGGGGTAATCGTTCTAAAAAAATGATCCTCCTGCGTTAGAAACAATGGAGGACAAGCTTTACTTAAAATAAAAGGGAGAAACAAACAATGAAGAATCTATTATTTAGTCTGATTTTATTTTTTAACGGTTCACACATCCATTCACAAAGCCTGGAGTTTTCCTGCTGGACAGAAGAAAGCGAGAGCATAGTATTACCTGAAGTGCAAGATGCTATTAATAGTCATTCAACTTATAATGAAGTAGTTATTATTGCGAAAGATTATGGAACTAGTCCGCAATTACCAATGTGGTTTGATGAGCTTATTAATGGACTTCCCGTTTTTTTTAGTGAAGGCACTTTCGGTAATTTTATTTTTAATGCTGAAGTATTAAAAGCAGATGAAATTCTTAATCACGCATTTATATTCCCGGAACCTTATGAACCATTTCATTATAATTGCTGGCATGTTCATAAAAGAGAAAATATGATTGCCGTCATTCAACAGGCTGATGCAATCTATGATTTTAGTCAATATGACTATAATGGTGATAATATTGTCCCGGTGCACTTCACTTCTATTGGACCGTTGAGCGGTGGTGTTTCCCTTAATTGTCTTGAAGTAACAACCAATGATTCGGGTAATGGGGCATACATAAAAGTACAGGTTGTTCAACAGACAAGAGGATCTGGGGAAGAGGTATTCAGGGGTGTATATTATCATGAATCTGGTCATACCTTTTTTAATTTTCCTGATATGAATCATTCTCTTTCTGGTGACTTTGATCATTATGGCATAGGCGCATTCGATGTAATGTGTGGCGGCGGTTTTCAGGGTGTTCCATCGCTCTATAACCCATGGTTTAGGCATGTAAAAGGATGGTGCTTACCAACTCTGATTGGAAGCAGTTTGCCTGGTGCTGTGTGTGAAGATTTCCAATCTTCACAAAGTTATTATCTTTTTATTCCAAGCTATATGCCACCTGGTGCAATGGAGGACCAGAAGTTCCTCATCTCTTTCCATAATAGAAACAATCAGTTTTTTATTAGCTGGCCATTTAAATACCCATTTGAAGGAGGTGGAGCATTAGTCTGGCATACTAGATGGAGTTCAATTGTTGGTGGATATAGTGATTGGAGGAAACTGCCATTGGATGTAGAAAGTGCCCACGGAAAATTTATTTGGAATGAATATCCTACCTATGTCGCGAACACCGGTGTTCAAAACCCATTAATAGGGAGAGACAGTCTTGAGATAAGGAAGAGAGTTCTTAATGCTCAGAACAAGTGGGAGGAAATTCAAGGACCATATTATGGTGTGGATGATGGAAGTGCATCAATTTTTTATACTCCTGATGAAGCTGGTGACTTTGCTTTTTATTCAAACCCAAATAGTAACTACTATGTCAATAGCTCGGGTGAGGGTTACGCACAAAATATTGTCAGCGGTTTTAGTATGAAAAATTTGAGAACCGATAATAATCAAGTAAAGGCAGATTTTTATATTAATGACTTGACCATTACAGGTTCTAAAACGTTAACCGTTGGAAAATGGTACTTCCATAACAGCTTAAATGTTGCCGGCACTTTAACTATTCTGCCAGGCACCGAAATTCAGTTTCATAATGGCGCCTCTTTAATCGTTAACGGTACTCTCCAAGCACAAGGAACTTACCAGCAGCAAATCACTTTCGACTTTGTTAACAATCAGTCAAATGGAATAAGTGTTCGTAATGGTAGCACCATAAATCTTGACTACTGCAAAATTAAAAATGCATCCACAGGAATTTCAACTTTCCACAGTAGTAACAAGATAACAGTGAACCACAGTACTTTTGAAAATATCACCGGTAACGCAATCAGTGTTGGCTCAAACACTCAAAAGCTAGAAGTTTATAATTCAACTTTCGATAACTGTGGCAGTTATTGCATTAATATATTCGGTCCAATGTATACAACTCCAAAAATTCATTATAACTTTTTCCAAAACACAAATTATGGGATACTGGCTTCATCTGTTAATAGTGTTTTTATCAATTGGAATAGTTTTACAACAAACCAAACCGGTATTAGTGTTATCCAGGTGCCCAATGCATACGTTAATGGTAATTATTTATTTTCAACTCAGGCACTTAATACTGGAATTTTCTTTAACAATTCCAACGGTTATATAAGGCAGAATGTAATCAATGGTTATAAGCGCGGAATTTCATTAGCTAACTCATCGCCAAAAATTGGTGAAAACCAGATATTGTTCAATAAGGTGAACGGTATTTATGCATCGTCAGGTTCAGTACCTGATTTAAGATTGTTTCTTGGATTATCTCAAACTCCTGGCTGCCCGCCATACTATTATGCTTTATCTGGTTGTAATGAAGTATCCAATAATGGCGGCTATTCTCAAATTGGTTTAGAGGTCGGAGACGACGGTTCAGAAATATATTTAGCTAAATCATCTATTTTATTGGATATAGGGAATAACAAAATTTTTGATGATAGAGAAGAGATTCCACCATTATATCATACATTAATATTAATGAACGGAAGTACAATTCAAGACGAACAAATAATGGCTCGCTACAACTGGTGGGGCTTGAGAGAAGTAAGTCGTGAAAGGTTCGGAACTTTATCAGTTATATGGGAACCAATTGGGGCTGATGACTGTCCGGTTCCACCGTTAGCTCCGTGCTCTCTAATTGTAAATGGAATAGATGGGATGCCTATTGATACCTTGTATCCAGTATATGACGCAGAAGAATTTTCTGATCTGGATGAAGAAATTGCGATTGCAGATAGATATTATATGTCAGGTGATTATAATAATGCAATTACTGCATACAATAATGTGGTCCAGAATTATCCTGACAGCATTCAAGCGTTTTTAGCCGGAAGCCAGTTATTCACTATTAACAAAATTCAGAATAGTGGTCTGGAAAACTTCACGGCACTTCAAAACTTTTATAACACCTATGCAGGTAATGTTTCTGATACTCTTCTTGTTAATATGATTGAAAATCTCATAACACTTTGCTTTATCGGTAAAGAAGAATATGAAACAGCAATTGGCAGACTTGAAGATATAATTGTTCAGAACCCGGGAGAGGAAGAAGCAATCTATGCTGAGATTGATGCTATAACTGCAGCAATGCTGGCAAACGGTGGTGGTGGAAACTTGGGTAAATACTCTGGTAAATTCGCAACAACTTCTCTTGATGAATATGGAAATAAAATTGGTGATTTGGTTGAAAAACTTGGATCGGCTGGTTCTGGTGAAAACAAGCAATCAATAATTCCTGCCGAATACAAGTTATATCAAAATTACCCAAATCCATTCAATCCGGTTACTACAATAAAATATGATATTGTAAAAGTTGAGGATGTTAATCTTGCGGTATATGATATACTTGGAAGAGAAGTAGCAACATTGGTTAATACTCGGCAGCAGCCGGGAAGCTATGAAGTAAACTGGGATGCTTCAGGGTTTGCAAGTGGAATTTATTTATACACACTATCTTCTGGAAATTTTATGGCAACTAGGAAATTAATTCTACTCAAATAAACTATTCTAATTAACATTCAACCTTCGAGGTTTGCAAACGACAAACAGCAAGCAACCTCGAAGGTTCTAAAAACATCATTTAAACCTAAAAATCAAATCAGTTACTTCCCACCTCGGACGGAGGTTCAAAGTATCGGGATGAAAATAGAATCTTTCTGAATATTCAATCGGTTCAGGCCAGCCGTAATTATATTTGCCGCTGCTGTCTGCATCCAAAAAACACCAGAGCAAATACTTACCAGGCTCAACCCGCGTAAATTCAAATTTGTCAAGGTTCGGTTTATGTTCATACTTTAACTGTGGCGTTTCTGTATTCTCAAGAATTAAAATCGGATTTTTTGTGTAATCAAGATTGATGACGTTGCCTGAAAGACCTGTAAAATCCAATCCTGAAATTGTTCTGAACTTTAAACTAAAAAGTGAATCTTTCTTATTGCCAGCAATGTCAACTAAATCTCCGAGTTGAATTTTAATCAAATAATCTTTGTCAGGTTTGAGGTTCTCGTCAGGTTTTATTAGCAGGGCGGCATCATCGAAGAAATTAATACTGAAATCAACTGGTTTATTAAAAGTATCGGTTAACGCAACTGCAGAAATCGGGAAGTCTTTATTGAAAGCTTCATCGAAAAAAATTTTGAGTTCTGTCTTTTGAAAATCAACAAGTCCCCCGGCCGCAGGTTCAGTTGAAACTATTTTTACTGAACTGGTATCGGGTCTGTCACTAACAACTATTTTAGTGAAATCATTAATCATAATATTACCCATTAAGTCAATTAATGTATCTGCTATAAGATAAACCTGGTTGGAAGGATTTATCTCTGCATCAAACATTAATATAAATTCTTCGGGTTTTGTTTTTCCTTTGAAAGCATAAGCTACATCATAGTTCTTATTCTCTGTCGAATCAACAATAGTGAAATTTTTCACGAAGATTGATTTTTTATCTAGTTCTTTATTAGCGCTGACGATCATATGGTTTCTGTCAGTCATTACTCCGCTAATTAATCTGGGATTGGAAACATCAGCATTAAAGAGCATAAAATAAATATCAGTAAAGAGTGAATCAGTTTCACTTAAAAATATATCTGTATGTGGAATGCCAATTTCATCCTGATCCTGTTGATACAAATAATCTCTGAACTTATCATTCACTGCAAAGATTCTGTAATTACCAGCACCGAGTCCCTGCAGACTAAAATTACCATCACCACCGGTTTGGGAGACATAATCCGGTTTTCGGTTCAATAATGAGTCGGCACTTTCTTCCATTTTGTATGCATAAATAAAAATTCCTTCTTTCTCTTTGCCGTAAACTCTGCCTGTAATAATTCTTTTGTCAATTTTATCACCTGTTGAAAATGAAAATGTAAAGGACTGAGCCATTCTGTTTTTATTATTTAAATCAACCGCATCTGTACCGATGGTGATTGTGTAAGTAACATCATCTTTTAATTTTTCCGGGAAAGTTACTTCGAGAGTTGTGCCGACCCAGCTATACGTGAATGTTCCTTCAATAAATGGTGAAATGAATATTGCATCTCTCACTGATCGTTTATCAACGTATTCGGAGAATTCTATTTCAAAATAATCCTCATCAAAGTTTGTAATTCCATCAGCAGGAAAGACTTTAACAATTTTCGGTGGAATTTTGTCTTCATCGCCTCCACTTGGAGGAAGCTGATTAGCACACCTCATTAAGAAGATAAAAGATAAAAGGACAAAGATTAAAGTTCTATTTTTATTTATTCGTTTTACTAACAATTGATCCTAATATTTTTTTTAATTGAGTTGACTCGTCGATTAAAGGAAGGAGATCATTATTTAATTTAGTATCATCTACCGTAGCCTTAATAATTCTTAACCAGTAGTTTGATTCGCGCATTTCTCTTAAAGATATTCTGACTTTATTATTGAAATCGGGTTTTGAAGAACCAGCTTGTGCTTCTTCATAATTTGCGCCTGATGATGTTGAAGATTTTGCCAATTGATATCTTATAACATTAATCTCGGGAGTTCTTGGAAGTTTTTTCAAGAACTTAAGAACATTTACTGCAAAATTAAAAAGCCGATCGTTTAAATTTTCATTCATCAAACTTTGTTCTTTTTACTTTAATCTTTGTTCTTCCTGACGTACTCACGGTACAGTTTAACGTTCCTATTATGTTCAGCCAGAGTTTTACCGAATCGGTGCCCACCCGTTCCATCTGCTACAAAGTAAAGATAGTTATTTTTTTCAGGATATAATGCAGCCATTATTGCAGCCTTCCCAGGATTATTGATAGGTCCTGGCGGCAGACCAAAATATTTATAAGTGTTGTAGGGCGAATCAAGTTCCAGATCTTTGTAAGTCAGTCTTTTCCATCCTCCAGGAATGACATACTGAATTGTTGGATCAGCCTGTAGTTTCATACCAATTCGTAACCTGTTATGGTAGACACCAGCAATACGAGACATCTCATCTTCTTTATGTGTCTCGCCCTTAATGATCGACGCTAAAGTAATAATCTCGTGAATTGTAAAACCTAATTCCTTGGTACGAGTTTTTAGAGTATCGTCGTAAAACTCTTTAAATGCATCAAAGAATATTTTAATTGCTTCCACTGGCGAACTTCTTTCGAATATTTCGTAATCCGTTGCAAAAAGATAACCTTCAAATGAATTTTGGTTGAGACCAAGTGAATCAGCAAAGACCTTGCTGCTCGCGAGATTGACAAATTCAGTAGAATCTATGTAAACGTATTTTTGCAGCCGGTGAGCAAGCCATTTAATTGTTTGTCCGGGGCGGATTGTAAGAGTTCTTTGAAAATCACATTTTCCTGAAATGAACAAATCGAGCAAATCAAGGTAACTTAATCCATTTGGAATGTGAAATCGTGCAGCACGGATTTTTCTTTCAGCACCATAAATAAATCCGGCAATCTTAAAATTATTTTTACTTGAAATAATTCCCTGCTCATACAAACGCTCAACAACTGAAGAAAAACTTTCACCTTTCTTTATATCGAAAGTAATAGGCGACTTAGCAGCATAATAATTTGGGGTAAAGAAAGTTATATATGATACAAGTAAAACGACAACAAATATTCCAACAATGGCTAGAAAATCCCATCGAGTAAAAAGTTTTAAAAATCTATTTTTCATTCGATGCTATTAAATTCTGATGAAATGATTTTCTGGAATTGCAGGATAAGGCATAATGCTTAAACTATCTGTGATACCTGCCTGATAAAGTTGAAAACCTCTCAATGCAATCATTGCTGCATTATCACCACAATATTCAAGTGAAGGAATTATACAGGAAATTTTAAATTTTTCTGAAAGATTGCTAAGCTCAATTCTAAGTTTTTTATTTGCAGCCACTCCTCCAACAAGAGATAATGATTTTATTTTATGATTACTCAATGCAAGATTTACTTTTTGAACTAAAGCATCAACCAAGGCTTTTTGAAAAGAAGCAGAAATATTATTCAGATCAGATTCTTGAATTTTTCTATCAGGAAAATTATTCTGCACATAACGAAGCACAGAAGTTTTCAATCCGCTGAATGAAAAATTATATTCATCTTTCAATTCTGCAACCGGAAATTTAATGCTCTTCTCATTTCCCTTGAGAGCACTGGCTTCGATTTGTGGACCACCAGGATACCCAAACCCAAGAAGCTTCGAGACTTTGTCAAATGCTTCTCCTGCTGCATCGTCAACTGTAGTTCCAAGCAAATAAATTTTTGTAAAACTTTCAACATAGAGTAACAGAGTATGTCCTCCTGATACTACCAATACGAGCATTGGAAATTCAGGTTTTTGCTCCATCAGAAAACCGGAGAAAATATGCCCTTCAATATGATTAACTGCAACGAATGGTTTGTTCAAAGAATAAGATAATCCTTTTGCGAATGTCAAACCAACAAGCAAAGCACCGATTAATCCGGGACCGGCGGTGGCAGTGATAAGATCAATATCATTTAGATTTAAATTAGCTGACTTTAATGCGGATTCAAGTAACGGCTTTACCATTTGCAAATGAGCTCGGCTTGACAATTCAGGCACAACGCCGCCGAATGCTTTATGAAAATGCTGGGATGAAATGAGATTTGCTTTTACTTCATCATTTACAAGAATTGCAACAGAAGTTTCGTCACAGGAGCTTTCAATTCCCAGGATATTTAAATTCCGGGATTCAGCCATTATCTAAAAGAAAAAAATTCTTTAGCAATATGTCCGGCAAGCTGAGGATTTTCCTGCAATCTTCTCATTGAATATTTGTACCAGTCTTCTCCGAATGGAACATATATTCTAATCTTATATCCATCGCTATTTATTTTATCTCGTAAGTCTTCTCTTACTCCCAGCAGCATCTGAAATTCAAACATATCTTTTGGTATGTTAAGAGATTTTATCAATTCGTAAGATTTATCAATAAGATATTTATCGTGAGTCGCGATTCCAACATAATTACCATTCTTCAGCATCGACTCAAGGCACTTCATAAAATTATCTCTTATTGCCTGTTTATCCTTGTAAGCAATTGTCGCCGGTTCAATATAAATTCCTTTGCAAAGTCTGTAATTTGTTCCGAGTTTATTAAGAACAATAGTATCATTAAATGTTCTTTTTAGGTAAGCCTGAAGCACAACACCAACGTTGCTGTATTCTTCATAAATTCTTTTGTATACATCAAAAGTTAAATCCGTAAATGGAGAGTCCTCCATATCTATTCGGACGAAATTTTTAATTTCATTTCCTTTTTTCACTAACTCGAGAATTTGCTGATATGCTAATTCCTTATCGATTGCCAAACCCATTTGAGTCGGTTTGATTGAAAGATTTGCATTCAGTTTATTCTTAACAATCGTATCAAAAACTTCAAGAGCTTTTCTTTTAGCTTCGATTGCTTCTTCTTTTGTTTTGATGGATTCGCCAAGCACATCGAGAGTTGCAAGAATTCCTTTGGAATTAAGATCTCTAACTGTATCAACTGCTGCCTGAAGAGTTTTACCTGCAATATATTTTTTTGAAAATAACCATACAATACTTACAGGCATTGCTTGAACTGTTTTAACTAAAAGGTTATGAAATACAGACACTACATTCTCCGCAAAAATTTGTATACAAAATTACAGCATTTTTACTACTGTAAAAAGTGGTAATAATCTTGAGTGGATATGATTTTTAGCTTAAGGTTGACTTTAGAAGGTTGATAAGTAAAATGGCTTTTTGCTTTAATTCATCTTTTGAATAATCGTTCGTAAAAACAAAATCCGCTTTCTTCTTTTTACTTTCCTGATCTATTTGATTGTTATCACGTTTGATAAAATCCTCCTCTGAAAGTTTACTAGATATAGTTGAGCGCTTCATTCTTAAATTTCTATCAGCAGTGATAAGCACAACATAATCGTACATCTTTTCAATTTTCGATTCAAATATTAATGCTGCTTC
>JACZKK010000130.1 GCA_014860115.1 Ignavibacteriaceae bacterium | reverse complement strand
GTAATACAATCAATAAGCGGTGTTGCTGTTGAAACCTGGGATGATATCAGAAATGAAATTTATATCAACACAATCGGAGAAGATCTAAACATAAAAGTTTTACGTAACGGTGTTGAAGAAGATTTATTTATTCCGCGGAACAGAATTCCTGACATTGAAAAGAAAGGTGAACTCATAACACCAGAAGGCTTCAAACCTTATGCGGTTGAAGTAATGAAAGATTCACCGGCTGAAACCGCAGGACTTCTTTCCGGCGATATTTTTCTTTCAATTAATGGACAATCTCTCGGAAACTCATCTGAATTTATTGGAATAGTTTCTCAAAATGCCGGAGTTGAGTTGAATGCACAAATACTCAGAGGAACTGATACTCTTAGTTTGACAGTTGTTCCCGGGAGTGATGGCAAAATCGGAATTGCAATCAACGATATTTTCGAAGGAAAATCTGAATATAAAACTTTTGGATTTTTTGAATCATTTTATATTGCCGGTGCTGATCTTATTAACCTTACTAAAGTTACTTTCAGTGTTGCCAGCAAAGTTATTGGCGGCCAGGTTGAATTTGGAAAAGCTTTCGGCGGACCGGTACGCATAGCACAGCTTGCAGCAAAATCTGCCGATGTTGGAATCGAAAGCTTCCTTTTCTTCCTTGCAGTACTCAGTCTCAGTCTTGCGTTAATTAATATAATGCCCTTCCCTGTTCTCGATGGCGGACATCTTTTGATGATAATTATTGAAACAATTGCAAGAAGAGAAATACCTGTTAAGGTAAAAATAGCAATTAACAACACAGGCTTTGTTCTGCTGCTGCTGCTGATGGTATTTATAATTTATAATGATATACTTTCTTTGTAAGATTCAGATTATAAAATAACTGGATAAATCCACCTATCCTCAAATACGACCTGCTATAAAAATTAATCCGCCGCTCACCGGTTAACTCAATAAGTTTGATCAGTAAAACAAGCCCCGTAAAGTAAACGGGGCTTATTTGTCATTACACGACACAAGGTTAAGTTGAATTTACCTTAATCCCGAATAAGTTTATATTTGATGAGAAGAGAGAAAAAAATACCTTTAGGATTACAAGAAAGTTTAAAAGGGCAGCATCCTTCAAAAGAAATGAAATTAAACCGTAAACAATTATATTGGATCAGCCAGATTACCGGCTGGTACTTTTTTGTCGGGATAAACCTGTTCATCATCTCCTCATTCGAAGAAGTAAGCTGGCAGAGAGTTCTCGTTTGGGCTTTTCTCGGCATTCTTGGAATCGTATTCACTCACATTCTCCGTTCAATAATCCGTAAAAGAAACTGGCTCAATCTTCCGCTCAAAGAAACAATTCCGAGAGTTTTAATCGCAAGCATAATTACGGGAATAATTATCTATGCACTTGTTTTCGCTGCGAGTTACGTTGCCGGAACATTTAAGCAGGATGAATACAATGTCGCGAGAGTAATTGCAGGAATTACAAACACAGGCATTCTGATTCTTTTGTGGAGCCTGATTTATTACGTGGTTCACTATACGGAAAATTACAAGAAGAAAGAGATTGAATCATTGATCTGGGAAGCCGCAGTCAAAGATTACGAACTGAAAACTCTCAAGTCGCAGTTGAATCCTCATTTTATGTTCAATGCGATGAACAGCATCCGTGCATTGATTGAAGAAGATCCCGAATCGGCTAAAGTTGCAATTACAAAACTCTCAAATATACTACGGTATTCTTTACAGATGGAAAGAATGGAAAGAGTTCCGCTTGAAGATGAAGTTGAAACTGTAAAAAATTATCTTGATCTTGAAAGAATCAGGTTTGAAGAGAGATTAAAATATAAAATTGATATTGACAAAGTCACGAACAAAATTGAAATTCCTCCGATGATGATTCAAACATTGGTCGAGAACAGTATAAAGCACGGAATTGCAAAACGAACTGAGGGCGGTGAAGTTCAGTTAAAATCAAAAATGATCACAACATCAAATGGTCCGAAATTAAAAATTGAAATAAGGAACAGCGGACACTTCAGCGAAGAGCAGTTAAAAAATTCAAATGGGTTTGGTGTCAGTAACACTAAGCACAGACTCAATCTTCTCTTTGGTGATGAAGCACATTTTTCCATAATGAATGAGAACGGTAACACTGTTCTTGCAGAAATTGAAATTCCAACAGGGTCAAGCATAAACAATTAAGAGGGAAATAAAATGAAAGCTTTAATAGTTGACGACGAAAGATTAGCTCGTACAGAATTAAAAAGACTTCTCACACCTTTTAAAGATTTGCAGGTTGTGGGTGAAGCAGTAAACGCAGAAGATGCGCTCGAAAAAATTAACGAGCTTAAACCGGATCTCATCTTTCTTGATATACAGATGCCGGGCAAAACCGGATTTGAGCTTCTGGAAGAATTGGACAGCGTTCCGATTGTTGTCTTCACAACAGCTTATGATGAATACGCACTAAAAGCATTTGAGTACAACGCACTTGATTACCTTCTAAAACCAATAGAACCAAAGCGGCTTGAAGAAACGGTGAACAAGTTAATTGAGAGAGGAAGAAAGAAAGTCGCTGTTGAAACGGATGCAGAAACTCTTACTGAGAGCGACCAGGTTTTTGTGAAGGACGGCGACAGATGCTGGTTCGTCAAGCTGGAAAAAATAAGACTGCTTGAATCAGAAGGAAATTATGTGCGATTATTTTTCGAAGACAACAAACCGTTAATCCTACGAACATTAAACTACCTCGACGAAAGACTGGACAGCAAAGTGTTCTTCCGTGCAAACAGGAAACACATCATCAATCTCAAATGGGTTGATTCAATCGAGCCGTGGCTCAATGGCGGCTTGCTCGTAAAGCTGAAAGACGGACACAAAGTTGAAGTTAGCAGAAGGCAAGCTGTTAAGTTTAAAGATATGCTGAGTCTCTGATGCGTTGTCATTCCGGAGGAGCGCAGCGACATCCGGAATCTGAATTTGTCAATGTTTTCTCGATAATTTTTTCTGATTTCATCAGAAAAAAACTCGAAAACCAAAAGCATAAAAGGTTCTCGAGTAATGAAATGTATCGAGAGAACCTTTTAAAACAGTCTTGAAGCAATCTCTTTTGCATATAAAGATTGCTTCGTCTCCGCCTTTGGTGGATCCTCGCAATGACAAGCCGGGACTAATTAAACAACTCCCACGCTAAACCGAATTTGATATTTCTCTCCGGCATTGGGAAATAGGGTGTGATGTAGTATTGATTGCCGAATAAATTTTCCCACTGAAAATAAAAAATGAAAACATTCTTTATCTCGCCAGCTAAATTAAAATCGAGTTTGTTGGTGGGTTCAACACTTCCTTTTGATCGTATATCCCCATCTTCAAATAAATAATATCCTCCGGAAAATTCACCAGTATAATAAAATCTGAATCCTGCCTTCAAATCCAGATTATCATTAAAAAACATATCATTAATATAAAGTCCACCATTGAACTGCCATTCCGGTATACTCCTTGAATACCTAAAGTAATATGAGGTATTCGTTTCCAGTAGAAGTAGCCAGATTTTATAATTTAATAATAATCCCAGACCCTGAGATTTATTAGTTTGTATTACTTCCAAAGGTACTGGGCCATAAAATATTTCAGGCATATATAAGTTATAGTCTGAATCAAAATACTTTAAGTCGACAAGCAAATTGTAATAATTAAACATCGCACCTGCTTCAAAGGAACCTGCATCCTGAGAATTATAATTTTCATAACTAGAGGTACCGAGATAAAATTTTAATTTATTAAGTAGTCTATAATTCAAATCTATTCCGATGCCCGATCTTCCCAAATTATAATCTCCAGTAGTTAAACTGTTGTATCGATAAAATGCTGAGGCTTGAAAGTTGTCATCGAGTAAAAATAAAGTAAATAATCCTCCAATATTAAAAATGTCAATGGTTAGATTTTCATTGTTTTCATCAAATGTAAATCCATTCTGAATTTTTAGCTTTTTATTCATATTGGTATTACTCTCGTAAGATGAAAGCAATTGTAATGAAACAGAATTGATTCTTTGGTAGTAATTAATTTGTCCTCCAAAAACTTTTTCCTTTACATCCCTTGAAATACTAATACTATCTTGTTCGTCGCTCAACTCATCAAGTCCATACCTATAATAAATCGATAAATCCAGTTGCGAATCATCAAAAGGTTTTGCGAGTGTTCTTAAACCAACATTGTGGTGCAGTATATTAAGCTTTTGGTTTGGTGAGAAAACCGGTGCCGCAATCGGATCGTAAAAATCAGCAGTTGGATCTTCGGAGCTTCGTGTGAGACTATCGTAATCAACTCCGCCATTCAATCCCTGCTGCTTATCAACATAATAATAATATGCTTGAAGGTTAATTGAGTTGGATAAAAAGTATTTCAACTTTGTGTTAAACTGCCAGAGACTCAAATTTGTATTCTCATAAGTTTCATCTTTCGGTCTGTTCGTAAGCTGGAATGAATAATTCCATCTCTTTGCAACCATCGCAGAAAATTTTCCGTCAATCATTGCTTCGCCATCTGGACCTTCATAATATCTTATGCGTGCATACGGCTGAGGAGGAATAAAATCCCTGGTTATGAAATTTACAGTAACAGGATTGTTGTAAGGTCCATACAAAAATCCACGTGGAGAAGGAACGATTTCGATCGAGTCAATATTTTCACTCTGGATAAGATTCAGGTCGAGCGAGTTAGTGAACCGATTATTCCAGAAGACGCCATCCTGCAAATAGCTTATCCCGCTGCTGCCGACACCATAGATAAATGTTTCATTTGGATAGCCGACAAACCCAAAGTCTTTTGTAAAATTCAAGTTGAATGAACTGAGAAGATCACCGGTGTATCTGTATTGATCAAACAAAAATGTCCTTTTACTTATGATTGTGCTCACATCAGTCAAAGGCATTCCCTGGATTGGGGCAAGAGTATCAGCTTTAACTGCTGTTGTAACTAAAGTATCCAAAACCGCTGTTGTATCATTTATTTCAACAAAATTTGTGTCGGTGACGGTCTGGATGTTCTGATTTAATAACGAATCAACTTCCTTAGGAAGGATAAAAGCTGAGAAAAGTACGAATGATGAAAGAAGTTTTAACATTAATTGTACTTTGAGAAAAATTTCATAGTTAACATAAACAAAATAGAGAATTATTAAAGAGCAAAAAATCTGCTACTCAAACTGCCGAAACCCTGGCAAACCTGATTCTCATTCTGAGCCCTATTTATAAGGGTTTGAGCGTAATTAATTTTTAATAAATAATTTTGTTTCAAATAAATATTAAGTATTTTTCGCCCGTAAGTATCATTAACATTTAATCGGAGGGATCAAATGGCTAAATCAATGACGAAGAGTCAAATTATTACGCATCTTGCCACCAAAACGAAACAAACCAAAAAAGTTGCTGCACAGTTTTTGGATGAGTTGGTTAAACTTTCATACAAGGAAGCAAAAAAGGAATTTGTGCTTCCGGGTCTTGGCAAGCTAAAAGTCGCTCAGAGAAATCAGAGGATGGGAAGAAATCCCGCTACGGGCGAATCAATTTTAATTCCAGCAAGGAAAGTTTTGAAATTCAGAATTTCCAAAGCTGCTAAAGATGCAGTCCTGAAATAATTTAGCTCTCTTTATTTTTAAGCGAAGGATAAGTAATTGTTCTTCGCTTTTTTTATTTTGTTCAGATTTATTTATCGAATCATAATATTCAAAGGAACAATTAAAATGAACAAATATTTTATCATTTCCATTCCGCTTTTGCTTTTTCTTTTTATCTCCTGCAGCATTCAAACCAAACGAGTTGAGCTAAAGCATTTTCCAATTGACGATTTAAATGGAATGGTTACTCAATCAGGTATTCAAGTTGATAAAGCAGTTTCTAGTGATGGCAAAGGTTCAATAAAAATTGAAGCAGCAGGTCCTGCTGCAATTCCACTTTTTATAATTGATGATGTGCGTATCGACGATACTCAGTTAATGTATGAAGCGAAAGTGAAGTCAGAAAGTCTGAACGGACAGGCATATCTTGAGATGTGGTGTGTGTTCAATGATGAAGGTGAATATTTTTCAAGAGGATTTGATTCAGCTATTGCAGGAACGACTGGCTGGCAGACAATCAAAACAGTTTTCTTATTGAAGAAAAATGAAATGCCTGATCAGATAAAACTCAATGTTGTTGTTAATGGTGTTGGAACCGTTTGGATAGATGATATTCATTTATCAAAATTATGACGGGCATTGTCTACGCGATTGAAAGTAATCTCAATTCTTCTGAATTTATAGATGTTTTAAACAGAAGCACTCTCGGTGAACGAAGACCTGTTGATGATTTCAGCAGAATAAAAAAGATGTGCGAAAATGCCAACTTGATTGTAACTGCAAGATTAGATGGAAAGCTTATCGGTGTTGCAAGATCAATAACTGATTTTGTTTACTGCACTTACCTTTCTGATTTAGCTGTCGATGTAGCATATCAGAAGAAAGAAATCGGAAAAAGGCTGATCGAGGAAACAAAAAAGCAGGCACCTCAGGCAAAACTCATTTTACTTTCAGCTCCGGCAGCAATTGATTACTACCCCAAAATCGGAATGAAGAAGCATAATCATTGTTTCATACTTGATGATATCAGCGAGTTGAAATAAGAAATTAATTATTGTCCTAATAGTAGCTAAAAAAATAGTTTGTGTAACTAACATATTCTAGTGTTTTACTTACATAGTTGAACTCATCCCAAACCTTCTCTTACGAAGAGAAGGGCTCATTAAATCTAATGACCTGAATTTGACAACCGGACGAAGAAATTCATATAGAGCAATATCGACAATAAGTCTCTCTCTTTTTAAGAGAGAGATTAGAGTGAGTTTGTTTTTACTTATTCCGATATATCTGACTTGAAAAAATAAATTGTTTACAGAATTTTTCCCTCCTAATTATTAACTTTACTCAGCCAATCATAATTATTTGTTCACTTAAAATCCGGTGCAAATGAAAAATATTTTTAACCTGCTGCTGATTATTTCGCTTTTCATTGGTTGCTCGCACAACCACAATAAAAAAATTCACGATATCATCCAGCCAATTAATCTTGAAGAAGGAATAGAGAAGGAAATTGTTATTAGTGATTTGTTTTATGCAGAGCATTATGATTTAACATTCGCGCCAAATGAAAATCTGATGATCGTTCACGACTCTGTTAATCATATTTTAAAACTAAAAGCAAAAGATAGCTTTGCTGGTCTTGATGTAATTGAGTTTACATTTGAAAATCAGCAATATCAAATACCATTCAAACTTCAGTCGAGAAAAAAATATCATTTCACTTACAAGCCGAAAGGGAAACCAGAGAAGGTCAATCTGTTTGGTCAGTTTAATAGCTGGGACAGAAACAGTCTTCCGATGAGTGATTCGGACGGAGATGGAATTTATGAAATAAGTATTCCACTCGATCCGGGCAGATATGAATATAAGTTTTTTGTTGACCGCAAGGAGTTGATTGATCTTCAAAATCCTGTGAAAGTTCCAAACGGGCTTGGAGATTACAATTCGGTAATCATAATCGATTCAGATGCAGAAGATAAAATGTACCTGCACGTTTTGAATTATGAAGCTGAAGATCAAACAAAACGATATAATTATTATTTGGAAGGATTTCATTCATCTCTGGAAAGAGAAACTGACATAGTTGCTTTATTAGATAATCAGCAAATCAACGTCAGTCTTATTAAGGTTGATGGAAATAAAATATCCATATTATTTCCCGATGATCTCATTGATGGTGAAAGATTATTAAGGGTTGCGGTAAGGTCAGAAGGTAGATTTTCAAATATCCAATCAACAAGAATAATAGATGGCCGGCCGGTTAATAATGATTCACCGCAGACCTGGTACGATGCAATAATTTACTCGCTGATGATAGATCGTTTTAACAATGGTGATCCTTCAAATGATAATCCCGTAAATCATGATTCTCTTTTCACTCCGGCAAATTATAATGGCGGTGACTTACAGGGTATAATTAATAAAATAAGTGAAGGATATTTTGATCAGCTCGGTATAAACACATTCTGGATTTCTCCAATTGTAGACAACACAAACAAAGCTTACAGGGAATATCCGCCGCCTCATAGATATTACACTGGTTACCATGGCTACTGGCCAATTTCATTAGAAGGTGTTGAAGAGCATTTTGGTGATATGAATCTTGCAACAGAACTTATAAGCAAAGCTCACAATAATGATATAAAGGTGCTTCTTGATTTTGTTGCGAATCACATTCACGAAGAGCATCCATTATGGAAAGAAAACCGTGATTGGTTTGGTGTTCTTGAACTGCCTGATGGAAGAAAAAATCTTCGCTTGTGGGACGAGTATCGGTTAACAACCTGGTTTGAACCTTATATGCCGTCATTCGATTATGTTGGATCGAAAGTTGCCTTGGAGACAATGACTGACAATGCAGTCTGGTGGTTGAAAGAAACTAAAGCCGATGGTTTCAGACACGATGCAGTTAAGCACGTTCCTAATGAGTTCTGGCGATTGCTCACAAAGAAAATAAAAGAGCGAATTGAGATCCCCAATCAGACAAAAGTTTACCAGATTGGTGAAACTTTCGGTGGTTATGATCTCATCAGTTCATACGTCAGTAACGGACAACTAAACTCCCAATTTAATTTTAATTTATACGATACAGCAATTCCTGTTTTTCTTGATGGAGAAAATTCCTTTGAGCTGCTAGATCTTCAAATGCAAAAAACTTTCCAGGTTTACGGTGTAAATCATTTGATGGGAAACCTTGTAAGCAGTCACGACAAGATCCGATATATGGCTTATGCTGATGGTGACCTTGAAATAAATGATGGAAAAGCGAATGAAATCGCCTGGACAAATCCACCAAAGGTTGATAATACATCAAGCTATGACAAGTTGAAACTTCATCTCGCCTATATTTTAACAATTCCCGGTGTGCCTGTAATTTATTACGGCGATGAAATAGGAATGACCGGCGCTTCCGATCCGGATAACAGAAGGATGATGAGATTTGATAACGATCTTAATGAATATGAAAAACAGATGTTCAAAGATGTAAGCAAGCTAATTCGCTCCAGGGGTGATCATTCTGCACTCCGTCACGGAGACTTCCTTACTCTTCAGGCAGATAAAAATATTTATGCTTACTTGCGTTCTGATATGAATGAAAGAATACTGGTTATTCTGAACAAGAGTGAAAAAGAGCAGCAAGTTAATCTGACACTTCCTTCAATTTATAATTTAGGAAGGGCTGAAGATCTGATTTCAGCTGAACCGGTTCAATTAAATAACAACTTATTATCAGTAAATGCCAAAGGCATTGGTTATCGAATCATAAAATTAAACTGATGAAAAAATTCATTGCTTTATTAAGAGGAATTAATGTAAGCGGACAGAGGCTAATTAAAATGTCCGATTTGAAAATTCTGTTTGAGAAAGTTGGATTTAATGGTGTTGAAACATATCTCCAAAGCGGAAATGTTATTTTTACATCGAAAGAAACTTCCACGGAAAAGCTTTCTTTGAAAATATCATCAGCAATTAAGAAACAATTTGGATTTGATGTTCAGTTGATTGTTGTAACTCTGGAAGAGATTGAACAAGTTATTAAGAAGAATCCTTTCATCAAAAAGAAAAAAGAAGCAGAAAAATTGTATGTCGTTTTCCTTTCAGAAAAACCGCTAATTGAAAATATGGATAAGCTGAACTCCATCGATTACGCACCAGAAGAGTACATCATTGATGAAAAGTATATATACTTGTTTGTCCCAAATGGTTATGGCAAAGCTAAGTTAAATAATAATTTATTCGAGAATAAACTTAAAGTTTTCGGAACCACAAGAAATCTTAATACCATTAAAGCACTTTTTGAGTTAACTGAATTGCATTAAATCATTAAGTCTGATTTGTTAACTTTACACATCAAACAAATAAATACCGGGTAATACAATGGCAAAATTCTCAATCGCATTTGGAATAATACTTATCATCTTAGGACTTGTAAGCTACTTTGGCATCAGCAGTGAAAGCATTACTGCACTGATCCCGACATTTCTCGGAATTCCCATTCTAATTTTGGGTTGGCTGGCAACGAATGAAAAATATTTAAAGCACGCTATGCACGCTGCTGCTGTTCTAATGCTGCTCGGGTTCGCTGGTACAGTCAGTGGCTTGTTCAAATTCTTCAGAATGATCGGTGGTGAAGTATTTGATAGACCATCTGCAATTACGATTCAGGCAATAATGGCTGTGCTATGTTTGATATTTTTAGTTTTTGCAATTAAATCATTTATTGATGCGAGAAGGAAAAAAAGTGAATAAGATTTTTTTATTATTAATTTTTATTCTTCTGACTTTATCCTGCGGTGAAAAAAAAGATCAGAAACCAAAAAGTGACCTGGAATTGAAAATGAACGGCATTGCAGAAGGATATGTTAAGCTTGTACTCGAAGTTGGCAAATACGATCCAATGTACGTGGATGCATACTACGGACCAAAAGAATGGAGGCTAAAAGAAGAAAATCTCTCTTTCGATTCAACGGCAAACGTCAAATTAATTTCAGTAGCTGATTCACTATTAAACGAGCTTGAACTATTAAGTGAATACAATGCAACTGAGCTTGAAACTCTAAGGTACCGTTATCTTTACAAACAGCTTTTCGCCGTCAAAACCAAAATAATAATTTTAAGTGGTTCTGTCCTGCCATTCGATCTTGAATCTAGAGCTTTATACGATGTTTCCCCTCCCGAGACAACTGAAGAAGATTTACAAATGATAGTCGATGAGCTTGTTAAAATACTTCCCGGCAAAGGAGATGTTTCAGAGAGAATTGCCAGTTTCAAAAAGAAATTTGAGATCCCAAAAGATCAAATTGCAACTGTATTTAATACAGCAATTAAGGAATGCAGAAGCAGAACTAGCAAGTACATTGATCTTCCTGCTGGTGAAAAGTTCAAAGCAGAATATGTTACAGGAAAACCATGGGGTGCATATAACTGGTATAAGGGAAATCTTTTCAGTGTGATACAGATAGCAACTGACTTTCCTGTATACATTGATAGTCCAGTTGGATTGGCCGCACACGAAGGTTATCCCGGACATCACGCTTACAATATTTTGCTTGAACAAAATCTCGTTAAAAACAAAGGTTGGGTTGAATACACTGTTTATCCGCTTTACTCACCGCAATCACTTATTGCCGAAGGGACTGCAGTTTTTGGTGAAGAGATTCTCTTCCCTGGTGATGAAAGAATGAAGTTTGAAAAAGAAGTTTTATTCCCGCTTGCCAAACTCGATACAACGAATGCTGAACTCTACTATAAGGTTATCTCTTTGCAGGAAAAACTTAATGGTGCGGGTGTTCTGGCTGCCAGAAATTATCTTAACGGTGATTGGACAAAAGATGAAACTGTGGCCTGGCTGCAAAAGTTTCAACTTCGCACAAAGGAGAGAGCAGAGAAATATCTTTCATTTATCAAGACTTACAGAAGCTATGTTGTTACTTATAATGCCGGCGATATAATTATTCGTGATTATGTGGAGAGAAACGGTGGAGCCGATGATAATCTTGCAAGGAAATGGGAAATTTTAAATACGCTCATATCAACTCCTCAAACACCTTCGGGATTGATGGATTAGCGAAATTCATTTTTAACTTCTTTAGTTAAAACAGAAAAGGTTTGCCTATCAAGAGAGACTTCCCTAAAGATTTTCTGTAAAAGCTCTTCATCAACCCTTTTAAAATCTTCTTCTCTTGGAGTAACAACAACTCCACCTAAATCAATTGCTGCAGGGCTGATCAATATTCTGTCGAAATCATTTTTATAGAAACATTCTGGACGATGTTTGCTTCTCAAAAAAATTATTACGCTCCAGCCAAATTCTTCATCATAAGAGCAAACTAAGTTCATCATTGGTTCAAACTTCTCTCCAGGATGTCTCTCATAAGCCTTATAAATTGTTCTGAATGATTTTTCTATCTCTTCTTGTTCAGTGGATTCAATAAATATCAGTTTTCTTAAGCCATCATCAATATAAGAAGTTGTGATGAATTCATCTTCCTGCACGATCTTCCCAAAATCATTTTTCAATTGTTGAATATCATCTTCTATTGGTATAAAGTTTTTGGTCCCTGCCTGAAAATGTAAATGATCCGGAGCTGATGCACCGCAGGCTGGTCCATTATAAACTAAAGTATAACGTGGTGAAAGAAGTTTGGACATTTCAAGAAATTCAGAAAAAGATTCCAAAATCATCTGGGGTTGATGATTTAACGAACTGAATGTAAAGTGCTGCGGAAATATCGGATAGGGATTACACAGCATTACAAAATCATTTCCGATTAAAATTGCTTTTTGTTCTTCCGGAAGATTTTCAATGCATAGGAAACACTCCCTGCTCTTTACAGAATTCTCATCAACTTCTGCTGATGTTGATTTTATTCTTTCTGGATTAAACTGAACTTTCAGTTTGAATCCCTCAAACCAGAATGATTTTGTTTGAATATTTTTAAGAGCAGCATAATTCTTTTTCATTAGCTCCCAGCTATTTATCTGGGAGTTGAAAAGATAATCCGTAGCAGAAGTGTAATCATTATTACTGATTAAACTCCGAACCTCAACATCATTTAATATTTTTTTATCTGGTACCTTCATAATTAATTATTTCGATTTATTTCCTGACGTAAGAGAATTTCTTTAGTCCTAAGCGAATCTTTATAAAAATTATTTGAATTCTGCCTCTCGAGTGAAAGCGAAGCATCTGTGTTGCCTTCCCATCTTCTGCATAGATAGACCGGCTCATAAATTCTTCCGACTTTGAACTGTCGGGATATCGCAAGTCCAACAGAATAATCCTCACCATAACTAACATTTGGAAATTTTATTTCGGTTATGATTGGAGTATAGAAAGCCCTTGGCGCACCGAGTCCATTAATTCTTAAAGCGTTGTTGTGACCATTCTCATCCGTCCATTCACGATGATCAATAATGCCGGGAGGAATTTCATTCAAGTTGAAGTCAGTCAATTTGTAGCTGCCGATAACCATCGCACAATTTTCTTCATAAAACTTATCAACTATTTTCTGCAGCGTGTTTTCATCTGAATATAAATCATCACTATCAAGCTGAACGGAGAATTTACCACACTCGGGATGAAAGATTGCTTCATTCCAGCATCCACCGATTCCCAGGTCAGTCCTTTCAGGAACGATGTGAATTACTCTTTTATCTTCAAATAATTTATTTCTTATTAATTCTGTTGTTCCATCCTCCGAGTGGTTATCAACAACTATAATATTAAAGTTGAATTTTGTTTTTTGCCTTAACGCTGAGTTGATTGCATCACCAATAGTATTTAGTCTGTTTTTTACAGGAATTACAACCGAAGCTTCGCAGCTAAATTTATTCTCAATCCTAACAGACTTTTTACTCGCAGGATTAATATATGCGTTAATTTTCTTAAGATGATGTGTCGTAACTTGTTCCATTTCTATTTGCACTTCCCGGTTTTTGGGATCAACATAATCAAATATCTTCTCTTTTGCAGTTGATTCATCATTAATCCAAACTGAGTAAAGTGGTTTACTAATTCTAACCGCTGATGAGTGACGCGAAATTGTTAATCTCAGATCATACAAACTCGAATAGCGTAAATCGTTTTTTGCCGAGTATAATTCTTCTAAATAATCTTTAGCCACATCCATCTTGACCATAAAGCAATTTCCGAAATCAAAGTCGTCTCTAACACTGCCAATTTGATAATCAATTAGCTTATGCAAAACCAGTTTGCCATTTTGTTTTTCAAAAAAATCCGAATAAATCCAGCCCGCCTTCGTTTTACCTGCTTCAAAAATAAAATTATTAACCGCATCGTTAGTCAACTCAACATACTTGCTGCCAGCTATTAATAGCAAGTAAGATGTTGAAGTTTTTTCAATTACTTTTTTGATTGCTTCACTGCTAAAAGGATGATCTGATCTAATTAAGAACGGGCTATTAAATTCAAGTTCATTTTTAGAAACAACAACTATTTTATCAAACAATTCAATTTCATTCAGCTTAGAAATTATTCGATTAGTAAGATCACTATTAATAGAAAATATTGCGGCGGTTATTTTTTTATTCTTATCCATTGATCAGGAAACTCGACTAATTTCATCTTGATATATTTTTAACACTTTATCAGTCACACTTTCGATATCAAAATATTCTATCACTCTCTTCCTCGCATTTTCACCAAACTCAATCTGCTTCGCTTTAGATTTAATTAGCAGTTTAAGTTTTACTTTTAAATCAGCAGCATTTTTCTTCTCAAAGAGATAAGACGTTTCGCCATCAACTGCAATATCAAGTACACCCTCCGAATTTGAGCAAACTGAGGGCTTCTTCATTGCCATTGCTTCAACTAGTGCAATTCCAAATGACTCCGAATGAGAAGGGAATACAAAAATATCCATCGCAGCTAACACCTCAGGTATGTCTTCCCTGTATCCTGTGAAAATCAAATTATTTAATTCAAATTCCCTGGCAAGCTGTTTTATTTTCTCCGCGTACTCATTTTCCCCTCTGCTTGGTTCACCAACAACTAAAAACTTTAGATTCAAATAATCTTTATTCAACTCCTTTGCTGCCCAAAGAAACTCCTCGTGTCCTTTTCCGGGAGTAAATCGTGCCAGCATACCAAGAACTATTTCTCCTGGATTAATTTTAAATTCTTCTCTTACTTTTCTGCCATCTGTTTGATCGGGATCAAATCTACTTGTATCAATTCCGTTCGGCAGATTAATAATATTATTTGGCTTAACTGGTGTGGTTTCAATCAGATTTTTTTTAATGGCAGTGCTGATAGCAAAAAGCAAGTTAATCCGTTTATATAAATATTTATGAAGTAAGTCTTTCTTTACGATAAAAGATCCAACATGCTTGGTAAGAAAGAGCGGAATTTTACTGTTCGCTAAAAATAATGCGGGAACCAGCAGCCATAAATCTTTGGAAGCCTGTGAATGGACAAGTGAGTAATTACTGTTCCTGATAAGAAGAGAAAGGCTTATAGTATTTATAGGATGGAAATAACCGCTTGCTTTAATCGGGTGCAGCATAATTCCCATATTATTTGCTTCAATATGAATTCTTGATTCGGCGGAACAGATAAGTTCAACTTTGATATCTCTTTTTAAAAGCTGTTGTATAGAGGTGATTGTAATCATTTCCAATCCTCCCCAGCTTTTTGATAAGCAGGAATAAAGTATCTTCATTAAAACTTATCAGTAAATTTTTTTCAACTCTGAATTTTTAAAATAATGCAAAAGTATTTCATCAAAATTGAAACCCATCTCAGCCATAACGGCAGCTCCAATTTGGCAAAGCCCCACACCATGTCCCCAGCCAGCACCGTATAAAACAAATTTTTCGGGGATATTATTTCCAATCTTTTTTACGATAAATGCTGAACTATAAAGGTGAGTCTTAGATAGCAATCTTCTGATTTCCAATTCTTTACCCACGGTCAAAGTTTTGTTGGTACCAACTATTTTAAGTTTAACCAAACGTGCCGATTCACCTCTCTCAACAGGAACAAGATCGATAATGTTTCCAAAATCTATTTCACTTTTTTCTTTAATGAGCGATGATAGTTCATCCTGGGTATATTCAACTTTCCACCTGAAGAAGTCTTTCGTCTCACGATCATAATCTACTAATATGTGTGAAAGTATTTTTCGGTCGGTGGTATTACAATAAGCTGCAGGATTACTCGTGATCCATTTTTGAGTGTTTTGCTCATCAGAAAAGTCAAGAGCAAAATTTTCTGGCTCAAATTTATAATCCACTACTGACATTAAGTAAGGATGCTTTACAGGCTCCCAAACATTTTCAAAGGATTCAGTTATTCCGCCACAGCATTTTGAGTATCTCGCATCACATACATCACCACCACTTAACAGAACGATGCCTTTTGTCTGCTCAACAGCCTTAAAAGATGCATCTGAAATTATTTTAGTTACACCTTGAAACCTCTGGCAGTGGTCATCGGCACAAACATCAAACACGTTATGGTCCTCTCTGTCATACCATCTTATCAATTCATCTTTGAGTTCAAGAGAGGTTTCATGGGATTCTTTATTATCTATTAATTTTTCAGATATGTCAATCTGAGCAAGCACCCAGCTTCTTGCAATTACAGCCTGGGCCTTGAGAAGTTCTATAGAACTTTTTGCGCTCATCTCTGAAGATATAACACTGGTTAAATATCTTTCCAGAGGAATATGATTAATTGCAATAATATCATCCCCCGCTTTTAATAGAAGGAGAGAATAAATAAATCTTTGCTTCTCTTTTCTTTCCCAATGAAATTTACTTCCTATGACTACATCTCTAAGAAGGAAAGATTCGGAGATAGGATCAGAAGGAATAAATTCTATTTGATTAACTCCCACAATTTCATGCTTGCTGCTTTTGCAGACAATGCGATCATTTTTTAATTCGGCAGTATATATACCGCTGAAAGAATCCTTGGACCCAACAACGCTGAAATCACCGTACAACTCAAATTTAATTTTTTTATCAGTAAGAATTCCAACGCTAATATATGGTTCTTCTCCGTATAGCATAATTATTTCTGAGGCTACTTTGAGTTAAATTTTTAATTATTCTGCACAAAATATACTGAATAGTTTTCTATGATGAAGAGAGTTTTTTTGAGTATGAACTGCTTTATAATTATTTTGACAATGCTTAATAAGAATTAAATCTATCTTTAAAGAATGACGAGCATACCTAAAGAAAATGTTTCAATAATTGGTTTTCCAATGGACCTCGGTGCAGATCGCCGTGGTGTTGATATGGGTCCGTCAGCACTGAGAATAGCTGGACTGCAAGCAAAACTCGAAGCTCTCGGATATAAAGTAGAGGACAACGGTGACATCAAAATTGAAATAATGGAGAGACAGAAGATTAAGAATACAAAACTGAAGTATATTGATGAAATTATTAAAACGTCAATGATGCTGGCAGAGAAAGTCGAGAAAGTTTTAGAAAAGGGAAGTTTTCCTTTATGCATAGGCGGAGATCATTCAATGGCTCTGGGAACCATTTCTGGAATAGCTTCATACTGCAAAAAAAGAAAATTAAGACTCGGCGTTATATGGATAGATGCTCACAGCGATATGAATACTGATGAAACAAGTCCTTCGGGAAATATTCACGGAATGCCGCTTGCAGCTCTTTTGGGTTTAGGTTGTGATGAGCTGGTAAATTTTTTGGGGTTCTCACCAAAACTTCATCCTGAAAATTGCGCATTAATTGGTATCAGAAGTATTGATGAAGCTGAGAAGTTAAACATTATGAAACTTAAAGTTCCAATTTATACGATGAACGACATTGATAAACTTGGTATACACAGAATTATCGCCAAAGTCCTGAAGCAGTTTCGTGAAAAGATTGATCACATTCATATAAGTTTTGATGTTGATAGTGTTGATCCCTTAGTCGCACCAGGAGTTGGAACACCGATTCCTGGGGGATTGAGTTACCGCGAAGCACATCTACTCATGGAAACTATTGCTGAATGCGGCTGTATGTCCTCGCTTGAAATAGCAGAAGTAAATCCTATACTCGACCACAAAAACCAGAGTGCCGTTTTCACTGCTGAACTGATTGCATCCAGTATGGGCCAGAGAATACTTTGATGAAATTAAATCACCTTGCTATACTCGTTGTTCTATTCATCATTGTGTCTTTTTTTCTTTCAATATTCAAGACAATCTCCATGGCTTTTGCGGATATTTTGGCTTACTCATTAATAATAATCGGAATAGCTCTCGTCTATGGTGAATCCATCCGGCAGAATAGATTATCGGTTTTTCTTGGTTCAATAATTTTTCTGGTGGGAGTTTATTTTCTGGTCTCAGAAAATTTTGAACTGACTAATAGTGTTGGAATAAGCATTCCTGTCATCATTATTCTTGCTGGATCGGGTTTGTTAGTACTGCATATATCTACTTCAACAAACAGAATTTTCTTAATAATTTCAATCATTCTTCTAACCGCAGGTCTAACATTATTATTGATGAACAGTCATTGGAGTATTGGATCGTTTATTCAATCGTTATTACCAGTATTAAATTTTCTTTGGCCGGCATTAATAATTCTTATGCTGATTGTTCTATTTCTAAAGACCAGATAGATCGAAGTGGGTTCTGAATTTGAAATGAAGTGTTGAGAAAATAGGCTTTATAATATTTAAATTAAATCCATTACAAATAGAATCACTATTAATATTAAGCTGATAGCAAAGAGAACCAAACTGATTACGAAGTTTCTTTTCATACTTTTTCTTATTGATTTCAGTTCGGGTTCGAAATGAGATTTAAAATATTCCTTAACAGTCTTTTCAACTAATTCCTTGTCAAAAGTTACTTTGCTGCGAAGATCAGATTTTGCTGATATTTCTTCTGTGCGCTTTTGTTCTATTCTCCCTGAAACGGAAAGAGGCGATATTTGTTCTTCAATAACCGGAGTATTTATTTCTTCAACAATGAACTCTTCGTCAATAATTTCTTTCTCTTCCTCAACTAAAACCGGTGGTTCCTCCAACTTCTTTTTGGCATCAAGCTTCGCTTTTATTTCATCTCTCATATTATAAAGTTTCAAAGCAACTTTATCTTTAAGCTCGCTTACCGGAAATTCAAGTGGTAATGCTACAGACAAGAAGGCAGCAAGATTTTGGTACTCTCCTAATTCTTTCCAAGGAAAATCAGAATCAACTTCTTTTGATAAGCTAAGGGTTTCGGCATCTGCATTATTTAAGCAGTCTAAAACTTCAAGCTTTATTAAGTCTATTGCTTTTTTCTTTTCCATAGTCTCTAATTTGTTTTTGAAATTTTTTTCATCAGGTTTCCAATCGCAACCTGCAGCTTCGATTTTACTGTGCTCGATGGTATCTTTAACTTTTCAGCGATACCACTTTCATCCAAACCTTCAAAGTATGATAATTCTATTACATACTTTTGTGCATCTGTCAAACTTTTCATTGCTCCTTCAATTTTTTCTTTCATCCCAAGAACCTCTTCCAATTCAACCGACTCAATTTCAGGAGATAATTTGGGTAGT
The DNA here is from genome assembly GCA_014860115.1 of Ignavibacteriaceae bacterium. Lineage (GTDB taxonomy): Bacteria > Bacteroidota > Ignavibacteria > Ignavibacteriales > Ignavibacteriaceae > IGN2. The sequence goes on along the minus strand of JACZKK010000130.1, from coordinate 3,327 downwards.
ATCTTTTCCTTTTCATAATCATCCGTATATTCTTCTGTCACTTTACCTATAGTCCTGTTTTTTACATCAATTGCTTTATTTCTGGCTAAGGTTACCATCCATGTATAAACGTTGCTGCTCCTGAAATCAAAATGATCAATCTGTCTCCATATTAAGACAAATACTTCTGACAGCACTTCTTCCGCCAATTCTTTCTCCGGAATTATTTTTTTTATCAGAGTATATAATAGAGGAGTATAGCGATCATATAGCTGTTCTAATGCTTTGGAATCATATCCTGCTATCTTCAGCATTATTTCTGCATCGGTTAAAGACTTGACTTCAGACAAATCAGTTATTCCTTCAAATGGTTTATTTTCTATAATTAAAAGTAAAGTTATGAATTCAAAAAAGCAATTTGAGTGCCACTGTCACTTTATTTTATACAGGCTTCAAATAGATGAGAGCAAGATATCATTAACAAATAGTAACCGTTTGGGAGTAAAAATGACTACCAGTAAAATTTCAGAGCAGTTTTGGAAGTTTACAGCTTGAAAACTATTGGAATTGTGACTTGAACCTTAATAGGTCTTCCTCTTTGTTTTCCAGGGCTAAATTTTGTTTGAAGCACAGCATCTATTGCTGCTTCATCACATCCGGCACCAATGCCTTTAACGATCTCCGCACTGGTTACCTTTCCGGTTTCATCGACAAAGGCTTTAACAAAAACTTTGCCTTCTACTCGTGCTCTTAAAGCAATTTCAGGATACACAATTTTCTCCTGAATACTTTTCAGACCACCAAGCGGTTCAGGCATTTCTTCAACAGCAACAAAATAAACTGTTTCCTCTTCAATTTTAGTTTCTTCCTTTGGTGGAAGAGCGGGCTGTTCATTTACTTGTGCTATATCTTTCTGTTCAATTCCATCCTTAACAGAATTGTTCTCAGCGAATTCAGCCACCGGAATTTCTATTGGCATAGGTAATTCGGGCGGTGGTGTGGGAAGAATTTGTTTAATTACTTGTTCCTTTGCCTGGGTTTGTTCTTCTTCTTCGATTAATTGAACATTCTCCGGAATAACAAATTCCTGTACTGAATCATCAACGGCTGCATCCTTTTGTGCGACTGAGACGTTGACTGGTTTTTGGATTTCAGGTTGAAGATAATTGTTATCAGAAGTCTTTATCAGATTAAAATAAGAGAAGACTATTACAGCGAGTACTGTCACTACGCCGAACACTAAAGCATATTTTCTAATTCCTTGTAGAGCTGAAAAACGTTCTTGTAATTTTTCCTTGTCAGGTTTCTCAGGGGATGTCGTAACAGCCTCAAATACTAAATGTGAACTAGTGTCAGATAGATCCTCCTGTAATTCTGCATCACCAGTTATCGTTGGCTGCTCTTCTACTTTTTCTGGAGTCTTGGGTTGATCCGATGAGGAGTTTAAAACAGAAAATGAGCCCCAATCAATTTTACTTTTTGATTCATTATTTTCTGGTTGCTCTTCAAACATTACTGGTGCTTTTTGCGATGCTTTGCTTTCACCAACCACGATTTCTTCTCCCAGCAATACCTTGTTCATCTTAATCACTATTTCTTCTTTCACATCGTGAGAAGGTGTTTCCGGATTTATTGCTGATGGAAGAATAGCAATTAAATTCTGAAACTCCGCCAATTCAGCCCACGGAAAATTTTCATCGTTTTCCATTAACGATTTAAGAATAATTTTATCCGGTTGACTAATGCACCCGGCTGTGTAAAGCTGAATTAATTCAATTTTGTTCAATCTATCCACTGTTAAATCCTGTCATTAAAAATTTGTTTCATCAAGCTGGCATTTACTAAACGTAACTTTGACTTAACACTGCTGACAGGAATTTTTAATCTCTCGGCTATCATGTTCTCATCCAGCCCTTCATAATATGATAGGTCAAGCAAAGACTTCTGTGCATCTGTTAAACTGCTGATAGCAGCCTGAACATTATTTCTCATTCTCGCAACCTCTGCAAATTCCATCGCTTTTATTTCGGGTGAGAGCTTAGGTATGATTTCGTCCTTTTCAAATTCTTCGGTATACACTCTTTTCTCCTTGCCCTGTTGTCTCCTCATTGAGTCAATTGCCTTATTCCTAGTTAATGTAACGAGCCAGGTGTATACATCACTGCTTTTAAAATCAAACTGATCTATTTGTTTTAAAGTTATTACAAAAACTTCTGAAAGCACTTTATCGGCAAGTTCTTTATTCGGAATAATTTTTTTTATCAGAGCGTAAAGCATCGGTGCGTACCGATCATAAAGAAGTTCTAAAGCAGATGAATCATAACCTGCGATTTTCAGCATTATTTCTGCATCGGTTGGCATACCATTAGAGCTCATTTTTCAACTCCCCACATTTTTTCCACAATTTCTACCTTTACTAAATCCTTGAAAATAGCAATTAAAATGCCATTTTCAAGACGATATTAAGGTTCATGCTTACAGCCTATTTTATTATTTTTACCGATATGTTATATGATAAAGGAAAAAATGACCTCCAGTGAAATAAGAAATCAGTTCCTTAACTTCTTTAAGGGGAAAGAGCACAAAATCGTTGCATCGTCTCCGGTCGTTCCATTTGATGATCCAACCTTGTTATTCACAAATGCAGGGATGAATCAGTTTAAAGATGTATTTCTTGGGGCAGGCAAAAGAGAATACAAGCGTGCAGTAGATACACAAAAATGTATTCGTGTTAGCGGCAAACATAATGACCTTGAGGAAGTAGGGCATGATACATATCATCATACATTTTTTGAGATGCTCGGTAACTGGTCGTTCGGAGATTACTACAAAGCAGAAGCAATTGAATGGGCATGGGAACTTTTAACTGATGTTTGGAAACTTCCTAAGGAAAGGCTTTGGGCTACAGTTTATAAAGATGATGATGAAGCATTCGAATTATGGAAATCAAAAACTGACATCAACCCAAATCATATTTTAAAATTTGGAGAGAAGGATAATTTTTGGGAAATGGGAGAAACGGGACCTTGCGGACCTTGCTCAGAGATTCACATAAATGTTGGTGATGATTATGAAAATCCCGAATATGTAAATGCAGGTACACCGGAATGTATTGAAATCTGGAATCTGGTTTTCATTCAATATAACCGCGACGGAAATGGAAAACTTCACGACCTTCCTGCAAAGCATGTCGATACGGGAATGGGCTTCGAGAGAATCTGCGCAGTGCTGCAAAAAACAAATTCTAATTATGACACAGATATTTTCTATCCATTAATAAATGAAATTGTAAAGCTCAGCAAGATCAAAATTGAAAAAGACCTTCCATCCGAAGCAAAAGAAAAATCA
>JACZKK010000129.1 GCA_014860115.1 Ignavibacteriaceae bacterium | reverse complement strand
GTATAAAGAATAATTTCTGATAGTGAAGTTTTACCGCTTCCGCCGTGACCGACAAATGCAATATTTCGTATAGCCTCCGAAATATACTCTTTCAATGGAATCCTCCTGGAAGTATTTAGTTAGTATGAAATTTATTTTTTAAGGTAGCTGAGAAAAGTGCTTACTCCGTTCGAGATTGCTTTAACCTGATTGAGGACACCCATTACAAGCCCTTCAATTCCGGCTCTTATTTTTTCTTCAAATCCGAGAATCGTTTCAACTCTGTCCTTCACGCTGAAAACTATGCCCTTTGTAGCTTCCAGTTGTCTCTTAGCACTATCGCTCAATTCCGAGAGCTTTGATGTAAGATCTGACAGAGAAGATACTAACGGTTCCATCTTGTCAGAAAGATCACTTATATCCTTCTGCAAGTCCTGTATTGATCGTGTTATTTTCCCAAGATATACAATTAAGAAAACAATAAGAGCCGAAACAAGAATCAGAACAACAACTGTTAATACATCAATTAATGTCATTAATAAAATTATTCCCCGGAATGTTTAGATTCTTTATATGCATCAACACCAGCTTTAATAGCATCTTTAATCTGCTCTCTCTTATCTTCGAAAGATTCTTTACCGGTTTTTAAAGAATCAGAGACTTTGCCCTTTGCATCTTTGTAAACTTTTTCTGCATCCTTCATAAGCTGATCCGATTTATCCTTTGCATCCTTGATTAGCCTTTCTGATCTCTTTTTGCCTTCATTGATCATATCCACTGCTTTTTCCTTTGCTTGAGAGATATATTTATCAGCTTCGTCAAGATACTCTTCACTCTTTTCTTTGATGTCATGTCTCAATTCCTTTCCACTCTTGGGAGCAAAAAGTAATGCGAGTGCTGCACCTAAGGCTCCACCGGTAAAAAAGCCTATCAAAAGACCTTTTTTGAAATTATTTCCTTGTCCCATAGTCGTTTCCTTTCATTTATTAGTGGGACACAAAAATACCAAGCATATTCCTTTAAATCAAGGAAATACGCCTTATTATTAGGTATGATCTTATTAAACAGATTTCGCTCTGATTTCTTAACTAAAATATCAGCAAATTGATAAGTCTTTGCCTCTCTTCCAGCTACCTAAAATATTGCAGAATGAATTAAACTGATTCTACTTTAATTTGTCCGAATCTCTTTTGATAGAACGATAAGCTAACAATTCCAACAAGCACAGCAAACCAAAGTGTGACTGCTCTAACAATAAAAGTTGTTGCAACAGAAATATCGGCTTCAATTCCTTTTTGCATCAACAGATAAGTCAGCGATCCTTCAGTTAGACCAAGACCACCGGGCAACATTGAAATTGCACCAACAATTGTTGAAAAGCTGTAACTAAAAGAAGCCCAAAGCAGCCCAAAATCCGCATCAAAGTTTGCCAGAATAAAATAATATCCTACGCATTCAAATCCCCATGATATCAGACTTATTATTGTCATCAGAATGAGCGGTTTTAGTTTTAAAAGCTGGTATGAACTTTCATACGCAGAATGAATATTATGAATGTATTTTTTAACGAAGGGAATTCTTTCAGAGAAATTGATGATCGGCAAGGCAATTTTTTTATTGCTGACAATTATGATTAGCAGTACGAAAAATGCTGCCACAATGATTGTGATATTTCCACCATAATCGAATGCGAATGCACCAACAATTGCAATTAAAAGTAATGATAAAAAATCTGTAACTCGTTCAGCAAGAATAATTGGAGCGGTTTTGCTGATGGGTTCGCCTGTAATTTCTTTAACAAGAACAGATTTAAGAACTTCCCCCAACTTTGCAGGAGTAACACTCATAATTAGTCCCGACATAAAAGTTGAAAGAGAATCTATTTTTTTTATCTTAACTTTTACTATTGAGAGATAATAATCCCATTTAAGAAAACGAGTATAGTAGTTCAGGAATGAAAGAAATAAAAGTAATGGCAGAAGAAGTAAATTGAATTTCCCGAAAGCACTTATTACTTGCGTGAAATCAGCATAGATAGTAAAAGCAAGATACAAAACTCCGGCAATTACAACTGATATTATAACTTTCTGTCTAAGTTTTTTCAGCAAGTTAGGTTACTTTCCTTAGAGCATTGTAAAGTTTAGTCAAAGGCAAACCTACGACATTATAATAACAACCATTAATTCGTTTTACGAATACAGCACCGAAATCATCCTGGATGCCATAAGCGCCTGCTTTATCCATTGGGCTGCCACCGTCAACATAGTCAACTATCTCATCTTTTGTCAGCTTACGAAATTCAACTTCTGTCTTTTCATAATCGAGTAGTTGCTTGTTATATTTTTGATTGAATACACAAAAGCCAGTATATACCGAATGTACCTTCCCGCTCAAAAGTGATAATATTTTTATTGCATCGATTTTTTTTGTCGGTTTGCCTATGACTGTTCCGCTAAGAACAACGATGGTATCAGCAGTTATGATTATGCTATTATTAACTCTTTTTTTTGCAATATCCATCTTCTCCATAGCAATTCGTTTGACGCATTCGATCGGATGCTCTCCATCTAAAAAATCTTCCGAAGAATTCACTGAGAATGATTTAAATTTTATTCCAAGCTGTTTGAGAAGCTTACGCCTTCGTGGAGATTTTGATGCCAGATAAATAGGCAGCTTTGTCTTAATCATTGAGATTACCTGTCTCCGTTCCTGGATAATAGTGGTTTAGAATGTCTTCGTAGTTCCAACCTTTTCGTGACAATGCAATTGCCCCCCATTGGCAGAGTCCAACACCGTGACCAAATCCTTTACCATTTAAAATAACCGAATTTGATTTTGAAGATAAATCAAACAGAGTACTCCAAAGAATCATTTTATTATCTGCTGTCCTGATAATACTTCTGATTTCATTTCCTTTTATGATGATAGTTTTTTTTTCTCCGCCATCACTGACTACTGTAAATTCCATTTCATTCACTCTGCCTGAACTAAACCTATTGATTATAGAAATATCGTCAAGACTATAATTTTGATTATCGAGGAGCGAATAACTTTTTAATCTGCTAATTATTAATTCCTTACTGTAGGTTTCCGTCCATTCAAATCTGGGAGAGATTTTACAATAAGGATCCAATCCATCTTTTATGCTTATTAAATAAGGAATGTTTACTTTTGTAAACACATTCTGAGAGGCTTCAGTTTGGCCGCCGCAAGTTGAGTGGTAATAAACTAATGCAGGATTGTTGTGGTGTTTAAGAATAATATTTTTTGTTTCATCAACAGCCGTATTTGAAATAGGTTTTTCAGCGTCTAACCCACCATAAACTTGATCACGTGTATCTGCATAAATATCAAAATACAATTTACCGGCTTTCATTTTTTGAACTGCGTAGGTTCTTACACAAACTGCTAAAGCTTTTAAAGCTTCAAAATTTTCCCCATTCTTGCCAACAGGCATTTCTTTAGCCAAAACCCCTTTAACGTAATCTTCCAAATTAATTATATTGACTATTTCCAGGGAATTACCCGAAGACGAAATTTGAATTTTTCCCCTGAATTTTTTGCCATTTATTTTAATTATTTCTTCTCTCTCTGCCGAAACAAGAACGAATTTTTGTCCATCGAAATTCTGTTCATTAAATTCTAAAGTGATTTTTCCATCATTCTCATAACAATTGATTGTATTTCCTACTTCATCTAAAAATAATTTATTTTTATCATCGTATAAAAAAACGCGTGATTCGATGATTAGTGACTCAGAAGGAATTATTCCTTGCATAGAAACTCTGATTTCAGCAAAGCTAAAATCCGGATTAGGCATTTCTTCTTTCTCTATTTTCTCAACCTTATCAATTTTTTCATCCTTCTCTTTACTCTCAGGAAATCGCTTTGCAGGTGCGCAGGAAAGCATAAATAGAATTATTGAGATTAGAAAAAAGAAAAGTGATTTAGAAGCTATGTGAGACTTAAGGAAAGAAAAAATATTTAGTTTAAGGAGAGAACCTGAGTTATTACGACTCACCGAAACATAGCCTTGATACTACCCCAGGTACGCTTAACACCAGAAACATTATGAGAAACACTTACTTCATTAGAATAAGAAGCCTGACCATTTGTATCAACAATTTTAAGTCTGTAAATAAAAATCATATCTGATGTTTTATAAGTTGACTGATCGAGGTAAGAATAAGAGGAGTTACTTCCTTTAGGTTGAACTGTTGTAATTTCTGCAAACGCGCTCTGAGGAGTTTTTCTCTCAATCTTAAAATGTTGAAGATTAACTTCTTCCCTGGTTTTCCATTCTAATCTGATATCCTCTCCCTCACTACGTCCATGGAAATATTCAAGGAAAGTTCCTGCGAAAACTGCGGTTGCAATCAAAAGAATTATAGAGATTTGCGAAAGTTTCATTTTCATAGAGCTAATATATTTCTCTTCACGCTTAATGTCAATACTTTTGTGTAAACCTTTAGAGTTCAAACTTTTGTAGTTTTCCTGCAGAAATATACTCATTTCTCAAGAGGAATTTTAGTATGCCAATCCGCAGAATTGAATTTCAAGTATATTATCAATGAATATAATATAATATATACAGGCAAAGCCATCCATGCCCAGGTTAATCCTAGTTCTAAATAAACTCCAAGAAAGTAAGCAAGAGGAACAAATATCACAATATTTGTTATCACTTCTGATTTCATAACATAAAATGACCTGCCAGCCGCTTGTAGGCCATTTGCAAGTACAACCCCTACGCCATAGAAGATTTGAGCAAATCCAGCAACTCTTAAAGATGGGACTGCAGTATTAATAATTGTCTGGTCATTTGTTATAATAAGTAAGACATATTGTGGAATGATTATAAAAATAAAACCAAGAATAATAGTATAAATCGTCGCAACCTTTGCAGTTTCAAATCCATATATTTTTGCAAGCAGAAATTTCTTTGCGCCAAGATTATTTCCAACTAAAGTCTGCACAGCAATGCCAAATCCAAAGCAGGGTAAAAATGAAATGAAGAGAGTACTTATTATAGCCTGTGTAGATGCTTGTTCCAAAGTTCCAATTATGCCTGTTATTGAAACGAAACTAAGAAAGCCAATCAATATAAAAACATTTTGAAATGAAACAGGCAAAGAGATTTTTATTATTGCAGAAATTATATTTTTATTCAACAAAAGATGTTTTAGATTTTGAAATCGCTTTTGATAAGAGGGTAACATTATAATAATAATGTAAAAAAGGCCATCAAACATAGTTGCAAGGGTTGAACCAAGCCCAGCACCAGCCAATCCCATTTTTGGAAAACCAAATTCACCATAAATAAATATGTAATTAAAAATTATGTTCAGAAGATTTGTAATGGCACCTGAAAACATGAAAATCTTTGTTTTGCTGATTCCAAAGAAAAAACCTCTGAAAGAAACTGATATTAAAAAGAAGGGAATACCCATAAAACGGTAATAGAGATATTCACTTGCGTAGTTGCCTACTTTTTCATCAGTGGCAAAAAGATGTGCAATGGGATATGAAAAAAAAATACCAACCATTGCCACGATGGTACCAATAATCACCGCTATGAGAAGCGAGTTATTTAAAGTTACTCCGCACGAGATGTAATCCTCTTCTCCATACTTTCTCGCGACAACAACATGTATCCCTGTTGCTAGACTTGAAAAAAAACTTATCAAAGCCCATGTTGCAAGAACTCCAATTCCCATAGCTGCTAAAGCATAAGTAGCATCATCAATTCTTCCAACCATAGCCGTATCAACCAGCGAAACTACCATTTGTGTTGACAATCCAGCTATCGCAGGAAGCGCCACCTGAAGGATTTTTTTATAATAATTATTTACAGGAAGCAGATTCATTAAATGAAGGAGTAATTATCGAAAGTATAAAAATTAAGCTCAATAATAATTGAGAGGTTATTTTTCATTCATATTGAATTAGAATTTAAAAAGGCGTTGATATAAAACTATTCAACGCCTGAAATGCATGCCAGGACGAAGTTTTAAGCAATAATAATTCTTTATTATTTGCCCGGCTTCGCTGCACTTCGCCGTGGCAGTCTTTGTTTTTTCACTTTGTTCAAAACGAAGACTGGTGGAGCTAAGCGGGATCGAACCGCTGACCTCTTGAATGCCATTCAAGCGCTCTCCCAGCTGAGCTATAGCCCCAGTTTTTCTTTTTCCTAAAACAAAACTAATTATCTTTTACTCCTTTGTCAATTTTGAAGGTGCTTTAAGGTGTATTTATTTTAACCTTTGAAAAACAACCCGACCGGGAATATTTTTACTCGTGAAATGAAAAACCATATTCTTAAATATTTTATCCTCATCTCATTAGCTATAATTACTTTCATTGCACAAAGTTGTGACGACTCGCTGACTTCCACTGACATTGACAACATTGTAATGCCGGATTCAAATGTAAGCTACAGTATGCACGTTGCACCTGTTTTTGAAATCAAATGTGTGCCATGCCATAATTCTCAAAAAAGTGAAGCAGGATTAGATTTATCTTCGTGGGTAAATGCTACAAGAGATCCGACTGTAATATTCCCCGGAAGTGACAGCACAAGTATTTTAGTTTTTACAATCGAAAGAATACCACCCTATGCACCAATGCCGCCTAATGAATGGCTGAAAAGAAATCATATTAATGGAATTAGAACATGGATAAGAGAAGGAGCTCAGAATAATTAATACACATCACACAAAACGCTAAGTTTTAAAGAGATAACATCTTTATTTTTCTAAGTAGTATCTATTACTAATTAAATCCACTTCATCTGTTTATACCATTCACAAGTTCGTTTAATTCCCTCTTCAACAGAAACTTTTTGCCTGTAGCCAAGTTCTCTCATTGCTTTTGAAGTATCACAAATCCAGTATCTCTGAGTTAAATCTTTTGCTTTCTCTATATTCAATGTTGCCGGTTTTGAACTGAACATAGCAAAGAACTGAGCGAATGCTGCAATTGTGAAAACTATGAAATGTGGAATTTTTATTCTGAATGCTTTCTTGCCTAAAACTTTTGAAGTAATGTTTCCGACTTCATCCCAGTTATAAAATTTTTCGGAACTGATAAAATAAATTTGACCGTTTGCTTTATCAGAAATTGCGGCAAGGTATAAACCTTCAGCTAAATCAGAAACATGAAGTAGACTTAATTCTTTTTTGTCAAAACCGATCATTGTCGTTAGGCCTTTGTTAAATACCTGGAAATAAATAAATATCTCTGTATCTCTTTCACCATAAATTGCAGGTCCCCGGCAAATCGTAACTGGAAAAACATCTTTATAACCCAAAGCTATCTCTTCTTGTTTAAGTTTACTGCGTGCATAAGTTGTTAGAGGATTTGGTTTCATTTCTTCTGTTACCGGTTTTCCATCGAGTGCCGGTCCACTTACAGTTTGACTGCTTACAACAATAAATTTTTTTATACTATTTTTTTCTTCGGAGGCTACTTCGAGCAATACTTTAGTTGCTTCAACATTTCCTTTGAAATAACCTGCCTCATCTTTTGCCTTGACAACACCGGCAACGTGAAAAATATAATTAACATCTCTAAATGCTTCACGTATTCCATCCTTATCGAACAATCCGCAATCGTAAATCTTTACGTTTTTCCCTTCAACCCATTGAAGGTTACTTGATTTGCGAACTATGCATCTGATTTCAAAATCCTTTCCAAGAAGATAATCGACAAGATGACTGCCAACGAATCCATTAGCTCCTGTTACGGCCGCAATTTGTTTGCTATTCATTCAGTTTGTTTGCTTTTAAATCGTTTTAGTAATACATTTTATTCCAAAATTAACAAAAATCTACAACTTTTTAGTTTATTATTGCTTTCTATAACCAACCAAGGAGTTCCATTTGGATCTATTCACGAAATGCTTTGAATTTACACGAGCAGATGAAGTAAAAGCTTTAGGAGTTTACCCATACTTCCGTCCCATTGAAGAAAATGAAGGTCCGGTAGTTCAAATTGAAGGACGAAAAGTAATTATGGCCGGATCAAATAACTATCTTGGATTAACTGCTCATCCAAAAGTAGTTGAGGCTGCCGTAAAAGCAGTTGAAAAATATGGTACTGGCTGCTCAGGCTCACGTTACTTAACCGGCACACTAGATTTACATATTGAACTTGAAGAAAGACTTGCAAAATTTTTTAATGCGGAAAGTGTTTTACTTTTTAGTACAGGTTATCAAACTGCACAAGGAGTGATTCCAACTCTCGTCGGAAGAAACGAATATATAATTTCAGATAAAGATAACCATGCTTGTATAGTAGCCGGTAACCTGATGGCCAAAGGTGCGTTAGGAAATTTTGTTCGCTACAAACACAATGATATGGATGACTTAGAAAAAGTAATTGCAAAGTTGCCTCCAGATTCTGCTAAGTTAGTTGTAAGTGACGGTGTATTTAGTACCGGTGGTGAGATTGTTGACCTTCCAAGATTACATGAAATTGCAAAGAAACATAAAGCAAGAGTAATGATTGATGACGCCCATTCAGTTGGAGTGATTGGTAAAGGCGGAAGAGGAACTGCCAGCGAGTTCAACCTTGAAAAGGATATTGATCTTACTATGGGAACATTCAGCAAAACATTTGCATCGTTAGGCGGATTTGTTGCAGGCCCGGAAAGAGTTATAAACTATATAAAACATTTTTCTCTTGCATTAATATTTAGCGCATCCCCAACTCCAGCTTCCGTTGCCGCTGCATTAGCCGCACTTGATATTCTTGAAAAAGAACCTGAGCGCGTTCAAAAGCTTATCAGCAATGCAAACTATATGAGAAAAGGTTTGAAGGAAAAAGGTTTTAATGTAATTGACGGCAGAACAGCTATCGTTCCTGTTATTATCGGCAACGATGAATTAGCTCTTAAAATGTGGAGGATATTGTACGACAGCGGAGTATTCGTAAACGTATTCGTTCCGCCGGGAGTTCCTGAAGGCAGACAAATGATGAGAACCAGTTACATGGCAACACATGAAAAAGAACACCTCGATGAGATAATTCATCTTTTCGAAAAAGCAGGTAAAGCATTAGGATTAATTTAATATTCACAAATCATATTTTAAGGCATACTTTGGGGTTCTCTGAGGTATGCTTTTTTTATGAAAGGAACTATGATGAAGGAAATAACTGTAAAGTCAGTTAGTAATAAAAGTGAACTGAATCAGTTCATAAAATTTCCGTGGAAGATTTATAAAAATGATAAGCATTGGGTTCCTCCTCTTTTAATGGAGCAAAAAACTTTACTCGATAAGCAAAAAAATCCTTTCTTTAAAGCTGCAACTGCCGAATATTTTCTTGCTTACAGAAATGGCGAAATTGTCGGTCGTATTGCTGCGATAAAAAACGATATTCACCTTAAATATCATAATGATGCCTCGGGACAATTTGGATTTTTTGAGTGCATTAACGATCAGCAAGTGGCTAATGCATTATTTGATAAAGCAAAGTCCTGGATCAAGGCTCAAGGATTGAAATATATGAGAGGTCCGGCTAATCCTTCAAGCAATGATATTTATGGAATGTTAGTGGAAGGATTTGATGATTCACCAAGATTATTGATGCCATATAATCCTGAATACTACATTAAGCTTTGCGAAAATTACGGAATGAAAAAAGCAAAAGATTTGTTTGCCTGGAAAATTGTTAATGAAAAAATTATGGCTTCCGAAAAATTAAAACGCGGGCAAGAGCTTGTAAGGAAAAGATACAATATGAAAATATCCCAACTCGATATGAAGAATTTTCAGAAAGATCTTGAAAAATTTAAATTCGTGTACAACAAAGCATGGGCACCAAACTGGGGTTTCGTTCCAATGACTGAAGAACAAATTGATGCAATGGCTAAAGATATGAAACCTCTTGCAGAACCTTCTTTAGTTCTTTTTGGTGAAATAGATGGAAAGCTCATCGGGGCTGCGCTCGTTATGCTTGACTATAATTTTATTTTTAAACAGATGAATGGCAAGCTTTTACCCTTTCACTTTTTAAAACTATTCACTCAAAAGAAAAAAATTAAATGGGCACGCATCCTTACTCTTGGTATTATTCCTGAGCATCAAAAGAAAGGACTGGATACAATATTTTATTGGGAAATAGTCAATAGAGCTGCTGACATTGGAATTCGCTTGGGGGAAGCAAGCTGGGTTCTGGAAGATAATGACATGATGAACCGTGGACTTGAACTAATGAATGCAGAGAAATATAAAAAGTACAGGATTTGGGAAGTGGAAGCATAATTCTTTCCCGTCGAGATTAGCTTTTTCTTAAAATCAAGTATTGATTATGTAGATTTTACAAGCAATCAAAGAGCATCTAATAAATCGATATCCGGTATTTTTTGAATTCGTCATCCAGAACTTTGGATCCACCTGTGATATCATTCAACATTTTCCAAAACGTTGCACTATGATTATGGTGTACTGTATGAACTAACTCGTGAAGAATTACATAGTCAATTAGATGATCCGGTAACCGTATAAGATGGATACTTAAGTTAATATTGTTTTTCCTTGAGCAGCTTCCCCATCTTGATTTAATATTTTTAAGAGTTAGCTTATTGAACTTGAAACCAAACTTCTCAGCTAATTCATTTACTTTAGCCGGCAAATACTGCTTCGCTTCTAATCTTAATGCCCGCTCAATCCCCTTTCTAATTTCCTGCTGCAAAACTTTAGAATCAGGATTTATTACATTTGGATAAACTACATTTATTTTGCCTTTTGAAAGTCTGACAGAAATGCCGCTTCTTTGTGTCTTTCTCAAATGAAGCTTATGATGCCTGGTTGAGTAAGATGAATTTTCATCAAACTTAGTTTGCATTGCTTCGAGTTCCTTCATCCTGGCAAGATGTTTATTTATCCAATGCTTTTTTTCTCTTACAAACCGGAAAGCGATTTCATCATCCACTCCCGCAGGGACTGTAACTTTTGCACAGGCAAATGGTTTAATGGAAATGCTTATATGACGCGTTCTTTTACTTTGTTTGAAAAGAACTTTACCAACACCGTCTATATGAATTATTTTTTCTGACATATGTTATTTGTTTCGGAGGATAAAAATAATAAAAGAAATTATTTGTATAGTAGTTGCTTTGCCTACGGGACAAAATTTTATTTATGCCAATCTTTAATCATGACAGTTAATGAGTCGGACTGATTCATTTTAAAACATGTGGACTGGTAGCTCAGAGCTCTCGCTTGCTGACTAGATACGATTCGGTAGTAAATCTAGATATTACCCCTATTGTCTTTTTTATGCTGCTAATTTTTCAGATGAATGTGAGCGACGCCATTGATTGTGAATCATGCATCTTTTCCTTGATTAAGAATTACTTAATAAATCAAAAATTAAATTTATTTATTAAGGCATCACCGCATCGTATTTTGAGGAGTGTGGTGGGTCAATCTTTTTAAGCTTTGCAAACATTTCAGGGTCAGGATAATCTCTGAGATAATCAATTAATTCTCCATACTTTGCATCAAAAAATGTTCTGACATATACACTATTAATGCTTCCTAATTTTTCATACATAATCCAGAGAACATCCACGAGGTTTGCAATTTTCGGTTGTCCAAGCTGCTTGTTCTGAGAAAAGATGTCAATGCCATAGTGATAATCAAAAATTGCATTTCGAAAGAATGAATAAGTCGCAGATAAAATGTCATTCACTAATCCCCATCTGCTATATACAGAACTGCTGGATTGCCATCCTAGACTCGCCCCGCTGTTCGCACCTAAATTTACAATATCCTGAGCACGTTTGAAGTAAACTGTCCCGCCGCTCGGTTCAAATGTATCCATATCCATTCCGATTATAATCAATGCATAATAATCAAGAAAACTTGTTAGTGGATCAAAAGATGTTTGATTAGCATAAAGCGCCTGCCCCTTTTCATATTTGAACTGCCATTGCCCATCGTTGACAGTTAAAATAGGCGAGTTATTTGTTGAACGATAAATTGGTCTTTGACTTATAATAACTATCTGTGCAGAATAATCAATATCGCTGCTGGCACCTGTGAAGAAAATGCTCATCGAGCAGTCTATTTTCTGAGCATAGTCTTCATTCGTATATCTTGTCGTGTTCATATAATTTTCAATAATACCTGCAAAGTCAACTAAAAGTTCGCGGTTATTTACAGGTAAATTCTGAAAGTTAACTTCAACCTTGCAATTGAGTTCCTGAGCAAAAGTTGTAAAGGATAAAAACAATAAAAATAATACAGTATATTTCATTACTTACTCTTAGAAATTTGTAGTTTTAATATAGGAATTTAGTTATACTGACTCAACAAATTAAAAAGCACACTCTATGAGAAAAGTTTTTACCCTTTACC
>JACZKK010000014.1 GCA_014860115.1 Ignavibacteriaceae bacterium | reverse complement strand
TCAAACTGGTGGCACCGCAGATTATGTTCATCATCATGTTGTACGGGCAATGATGAATGGTGCCTCTGGTCAGGAAGTAATTAACGGAACATGGAATCAGGGTGATGTAATTACAAAATCAATGAACTATACAGTCCCTGTACCGACAGGCGGAGGTCCCGATATGATTTGGGATAGCTGCAATGTAGTAGTTTTGGTTTACAAGGTTGGATCTCCACTTTCAACTGCAGCACCCATACAGCAAGCCGTTCAAATGACATTGATTAGCCCTGACTACGTTGCGGCTATGTCTTCCCACAGCCCTGACGTGATAGTTTCAAACAGTTCTACTGTTGAATTTTCTGCAACATTATACAATCAGGGTTTGATGAACGATACTTATAATATTACAGCTACTCTTGATGGCCCTACTGGATGGATGGCAGAGTTTACAACTGAAAACGGAACATTTGCATTTGGAGAGTTAGATTCAATTCAGGTTTTAGTAGAGGATTCTACGTCAATTTCTATTGAAGTCAATCCCAATTATTTTAATGGTTCAGGTGTTATTACACTGGAATGTGCATCTAAGAACGATCCCGGAGTTATTGTGAATGTAACTTTTAATGTTGTTACTAGCACCGGTGTTCACTTGCTTGTTGTAGATGCAAGTGAAGAAAATTATGGTTCTATCATCTCAAATTCACTTGATGGATTTTACGAGGGAAGATATGGAGTGGTTTCAAGAGAGGCTGTCAATGTTGCTGGTCTTGATCTTTCTTACTTTTCAATGATTGCCTGGGCTGGCGGGAATTCAAGTCCGGCATTTTATCCCGAAGAAGTGAACAACCTTCAGGGCTACCTTGATCAAGGAGGAAACCTTCTTCTTGCAGCACACAATCTTGGCTCAGATATATTTGAAACCGGTGGACAAAGTCAGTTTGCCCAGAGTTTCTTTAACAACTACTTACACTCAAACTATATTGCTGACTTTGGCGGCAGTTATTTTTTAACTGGTTATCCTGGCGATCCAATAACAGACGGAATGGTGGTCCCACTAAATTCAGTTTATACAAGATCACCTGATCAGATTTCACCGATTGATGCTTTCACAACTTCAATAATTCAGTTCGGCTCTGGACCCAATATTAATTCTATTAAAGCGGACAATGGAACCTATAGAGTGGTTTACTTTGGTTTTGCTCTTGAACAATTAAATGATGTTACGCTCGCTGATACTTTGGTAAGAAGATCAGTTGGCTGGCTTACAGATGGGATTGTTCTGGACAATCCTGCCGGAGAAGTTGTTCCATTAGCATATTTTCTTGAACAAAACTATCCAAACCCGTTCAACCCGAAAACGATAATAGAATTCCAAGTTTTGAACACAACACCTGTTTCAATTAAAGTTTATGACTTGATAGGCAGAGAGGCAGCTGTTCTTGTAGACGAAATTAAGCAGCCGGGAGTTTATCAGGTTTCTTTTGATGGTAAAAATCTAGCTTCGGGAGTCTATTTTTATAAAATGATTGCCGGAGATTTTACTTCGGTGAAGAAGATGAATTTATTGAAGTAAAATTATTGTTGAAAAATGGATGATCATTGAAAAAAATAATTAATCACATAATAAAAAAGAGGTCGTTATGAAAAGAAAACTACAAATCCTGGCGATCGTTGTAAGCATAGTAATTTCTGCACTTGCTTTCTCTCAGGATATAATTGCCCAAACACAGAGGAACCCCGTGCTGGAATATTGCACAGGTACTTGGTGTGTTTATTGTCCTCAGGGCCACACAATAATTCAAAACACAATTCTTCCGAATATTCCGAACGCTATTATTATCGGATATCATGGTCCAGCAAATGGATCAGATCCTTTTTCCTTTTTCCCTGGAAATTCTATAATAGGTTTACTTGGTTTTTCTGCATATCCGACAGGGATTGTTGATCGTGTCTCAGGAATACAGAGCCGCAGTGCCTGGTACGGTTTAATGAACACCAGGAATTCTGTCCCTGCTACCGTTGCGATTGAAGTTGAGAGAAGCTTTAATAAAACAACGCGAGAGTTTAGTTCAACCATTGATTTTACAGCTCTAACAAATTTAAGCGGGCAGTATAATTACAAAGTTATTTTGTTGGAAAGCGGAATGGTATGGGCTCAAACTGGTGGCACCGCAGATTATGTTCATCATCATGTTGTACGGGCAATGATGAATGGTG
>JACZKK010000128.1 GCA_014860115.1 Ignavibacteriaceae bacterium | reverse complement strand
AATCGCTTTCGGAAATGTTCCCAACCAGATTTTTCAACTCTTTAGCTGCACGCTCATATTCATCCATAAGCGCTCCGATGGCTCCTTTTCGGTATTTTTTTTTCATATACACTTTCTTCTAAAAATTTCCTTTTACTTTTTCTGTACTGGGACCCCTTTTAAAAAAATAACCAACCGTGACTTCCAGCAGCAGCGCCGATAATAGTTATGATGCTAAGAATGAAAAGATGGAGATGCATTTTATAAACTCTTCTGTATGTTCCCTCTGGATCAATCTCTGCTTTTTCTCTCATCTTTTTGTGAAGAAAAAGCGGTTCAAGAACAAAGAGGAGAATAGTAAATATTAACCAAATTAAAACCATCAGATGCATCCACCAATAAGAAATATCAAGAAATCTCTCCCACATATTTAATCTTGCAACCATGTGAAATCCGGTTAAGCCAACTAATAAAGTTGTTAGTCTTGCTTGTCGGGCAAACCTGTGTTCAGCTTTTTCAAAAAAATCTATTCGCTCTTCTTTTGATTTGAATTGCTTTACAGTTGGAAGAAGAACGGTTGTTACAAAGGCAACCCCGCCAATCCATAATATCACCCCAACAATGTGTAGAATTCTTGCGATTGCTAAATCGTACATTTAAAGCACCTTTTGATTTATATTATTGAAATAAAGTGAAGCGAAGATAATAAAGGTTTAGCGGTTGGAACAAGTTTAAAATAAAAAGACCACCGCTGATGGTGGTCTTGAATATAGTTTATAATTACAGAAATTATTTCATTAGGATCATCTTCCTTGTCTGAACAAAGTTATCAGCTTCCAGTCTGTAGAAGTAAATACCGCTGGATAAATTAGAACCGTCAAAAGTAACTTCATAGTTTCCAATTTGATGTTCCTGATTTACCAATTCAGCAATTTCCTGTCCCAACATGTTAAATAATTTTATTTTAACAAAAGATGAATTTGGGATAGAATACTTTATAGTAGTTGATGGATTAAATGGATTCGGGTAATTCTGTGACAATGAATAATTAATAGGAGCCGGCTCATTATTTTCAACCGATACCGGACCTGAACATCCATAAGCTGCCCAAACATCATAAGGCCCGAAGAGAGAGTAAACTACGAAACAGCTATCATCTTCAGCGTATCTGAATCCTGGTTTAATACCTACTAAACCAGAGATTGTACTTTGTCCATTCATTATGGCTACGTTTTGATCCCAGTTACCAGATTTATTAGTGCCTATGTAGCGTAATGAATCTGGGGTACCATCCACCCTCCATGCAAAATAATGCTTCGGATTGTTTCTAACGCCGACAATCTCGGGAAGGTTAGAATTACTCGTTACGCTTCCCTGGAGAGTAGATTGATTTATAGAATTAAAATTACCAAAGTTAGTTGTTCTGAAATATTTAATTCTCCAAATTGAATTTGTATTCTGTCGGAACACACAATATACACTTCCGTTATCATTTCCATTCGAAGACAATCTTGCAAATTGTTTATGGTCTGCTGGTTGTGAACCTCCAATAGGTCCACCTGCACCAGTTGCAGTTCCGGGACCATTACTAATATCACTTTTTGAAAAAAATAATTTCGTTGAATCAGGAACATTTGAGAATGATACAATAATTGAATCAGCTCCATTTCTGAAGAATGCGATATCAGAATGCAGATCTCTTTGATAATTATTTGTAGCTGAGTACCACCAAAATTTGTCTCCTTTATAAGAAAATGTTGGTGCTGTTAAATAAGGATTTGTACATCTAACAGTTTTCTGAGTATTTACACGTGCGCTAACACCAGCTGAATCAAAAGAAGCAACCATATAAACGTATGATAAGGATGGGTACCAGGCGTTATCTGAAGTAATGCGTAGTCTATAATAACGTTTAGTATCATCAGCGCCGGGCCACGTTAGCCCAAACAGATTTCCAGCAAAAGTGGGTGTTTGCAAAACAAATCCACCGGTTCGCCAAGCACCCGCACTTGCATCGGTTCTATAACCGTAAACCATCCATAAATATTTTTCACCAGTTGTGTTTTCAATTATTTCCATATCCATTTCATCATAGTTTATCTGGTCAGTTCCTCCAAGCCATGCGTAAGCATAATATATCCAACTCATACCAGCATTATCGGAATAATAAACCCTTATTGTATCACGTGCTGAAGTGGTTCTGATCGAAAAGGCAACCCAAATTCTGCCGGCGGTTGCTCCTCTTTGTTCTGTAGCGGTGGCAAGTGAAGAAACAAATTTTGATCCTGAGTTAAAGATTTCAACATTTCCAACTGCCTCTGGTATGAAGGGATGATTCTCACTATTTGCACGTGCTACTCCGCCTTCATTATATTCAGCGGGTTTTGAAACGGAATTTGGATTTAAAGATTCAAGTTGATCTTCAAGCTCAAGAATTTGATTGAGCTTACTTCTATCATTTGTTTCTCTCAGCTGTCTGATTTCATTTATAATCTGATTTTCTTCGGCAGTTCTTTCCCACACTTCAGGTAAACTGGATACATCATCAGGATCCATGGAATTGTTACCTTTAGATTGAACCGTCGTAGTAAAAACACCAGGTTCCTCTTGTGCGAAAAGATTCTCTGAGTTTAGAAAACTGAGAAATGTTAGAAAAATGAACAGGTGTATGAATGACTTCATATATAACCTCCTTAAAGATTGTGAATGAATTATTAGATTGGAATGTTCATTTAAGAATTAAACCAATTTCTTGATGTTGGAAAATTATAATCTCAAATTAACTTTGAACAAAAATTGTAAAAATATTTTTTAATAACAACTCAATTTAATGTTTGACAATAATTCAGAATTATAAACAATATTAATCATAAAGACTTGTCTATGAAATTTTAAACTTAATATAAGACTCAAGAATTAGCACAACTAAATTTGTAAAAAATAATTTCTTCATTAGATCAAAGAGACTATTTTTATAAATATAATGATTATTTGATGCAGCATACTATACATATATTATGCCGTCTTGATGAATTCCTCTTCAAATGGCATAATTAAGCGATACGAGTCTATAGAGCACTTTTTTTTGTTCAATGATCTCCAGGTCGCCAATGTTGACTTTCAATATTACCATCAGTGTCGTAGAAAATTTTACGAATTTCATTAATACTTTTTCATTCGCTTAAGAATATTTTTACCCGATTTATTTGAAAAAAAATAAATTAATCAGATAATTCGATTACAATTAATTGGTATTAAAATTAATTTGAATGATCGAATGAAGCTATGAAGTGCAAAGGTTGTGAAAAATAACTTTTGAGTATATGGTTAAAAGTAGAGTGCAATCAATATTAAAACAGCATGAAATATCATAAAATAAATCATTCCGAAAATCATCACATTCCACCAGTAGCGATGACGTTTTTTTGTGAGATCTATCCCCCCGCTTTTTTTAATAGTGATCATTCCAATAATGAAGAATAGACCTCCAACACCATAGAGGTAAAAATAGGGCAGCCAGGTTTGTTCAAATGTTGGCATATAAATTATGAAATGTATTCTTTGGAAATTAATAATCCGGTTAACTATTAAATGTTCATTTTACGGGCGTAAACTTAGGAGAGACAAAAATTATTTCCTAATGTAATTTATTCTTCACTTCCTCTCTACTTTAGTTAGAGGATAGTCCAAAGGACTCCATTGGAGGAGAGGGACTTTTATTTACATTTCTTTTTCAGCGCGTAACTTTTTGCCTTCTACAAATTGGCCTTGCTCAAAATTTTCTCTGGTTACATAAACAATACCGTCCTCGTCGTGAGGTTCACCAAATACTGAGTGAACTGATTTAAGCCCGCCCATCCAATTGCGTGCATCAGTGAGGTAAACCAAATCACCCGGGTCAGCTTCCATCCGTTTCATATCATTCTTAGAAAAATATAGAATATCTTCATCTGTATCCTTCAACTTCCAATTAATGGCAATCTTTTCACCTTCGCGGTCGTTAATCTTACTGCCCTTAAACATTTCCTTAGCTTTCTTGAGAGAGTAAACTGTCAATCCAAGCGTATTCATTTCAGGATCGTATTTAACAAAATAAGTAACAAGTATTGTCACAAATGCACTCATTAGCAGAGTAGCAAAAAGGAATAAGAAAATCTCAAGTATTGAATCTGGATGAAGAACGATTAGTGATGAACTGAATACAACACCAACAAAAAGCACAATACAAATTACAAGGAAACTGTAAATAATTTCTTTAGCATTATTTTTACTTTTAATCCATGCTACAAATCTCTGCTGATAATTTGTAGTGAGTGCAGCTATAAAACCTACACCGAAACAAACAAATAAATTGTAAAGTGCTCTGATGTATGAGAAAGGATGTCGTTCATCCATTGGAGTTCCATGTGCAAATGGTTTAATAAGTATACCCGGATAGTTTGCTCCAAGAATCATCAGGGCAACTCCGCCAATGAATGTTACAATTACTGCAGCCGGGGTAAACTTTCTCCAGAACAAACCCATAAATATTGCAATTACTAACGGGGGAGTAAGTGTCGAATGAAAAAATCCGTGTGCTTCATATACGGTTGGAAAATCTCTGAAAGCGAGTACACCGATTACTCCAAGAGACGTTATAACAACAGAAGCTACCCTCGCGGAGAATAATTCTTTCCTATCTGTAATCTTATCATCTTCTTTAAGATGCTTTAAAACTTTCTTGATTGGTCTGTGAACATCATTTATATATATAGCTGCAGTTGCATTAATGAGAGTATCTACGGTTGACATTAGCGCCGCGGTAAGCGCAGCCATTACAAAACCAAAAACTCCCGGATGGGCAATAACATTTGCAACAACAACAAATATCTGATCAGGGTCTGTGTTTGGCGGAATAATGTCAGGGAATTCTACTGATATCGCTTTACCTACCCACCCAGCATTCGATACAACAATTGCAGACAAGGGAAGCATGAATAATATATTAAATGTGGCAGCTTTTCTTCCTTCATCAACACTTTTTGTCGCCATGAATCTCATTATCAAACCCATATTCATGAAGAGGAAACCGATTGAACCTGCGACACCGTCCTGCCAGAAAATCCCAACAAAGTTAAAGCTGGATGGTTTATTGAAATGTGCGAGCGGAAGTTTCCATTCAGTGGGCAGCATATTCCAGAAAATATCGAAACCACCTATGTATGAAATCCCAAAAAAGAAAATCAAAAATCCTGCAAATAGTAGAATGAATCCTTGCAGAAGGTCGGTAAAGATTACAGCAGTTTGACCGCCGAAGGTTATATATATACCGGTTACAACTGCAATCACCATTACAACGCCCATCAAGGTAACTTCGAAGTGAACTCCAAGTAAAGTGAAATCAGTTGGAAGCATCGGCAGCATAGCTTTTCCTAAAGTTAAAAATCCGATGCTGATGTACCCAATCATATAAAACAATAAAAGAATTGTTGCAAGAAATCTTGCAGAAGGGCTGAAACGTTTTTCAAAGTATTCAGGAATAGAACGTATCTTGGTATAAATAATTATTGGCAGCCATCCGAACAAAAAGAAAGGAACAAAGAACCAGTCATTCATATAAGTCATGGATGAAGAGAACCCGGCTTCAAATCCTTTGGCAGAATATTTTATAAAACTATGACTGCCGACCCCTGTTGCAACAATAGAGAACGCAATTAACCACCATGTAAATCGTCTTCCTCCAAAAAAGAAATCTTTCGTGCTTCTGTTATATCGTCCGAAGTATGTTCCAAATAACATAATAGCGATGAAGTACACGACCATTACTGCCCAGTCTGCGGTTGTACCTATATTGTGAAATTTTTCAAGATCCATAATTTACCAGTATAATGCAGCAATGATTAAAATTCCGTGAATTAAAGTGAAGTAAAAGAAACCAAAAAGTAAAATTTTAAACCATCGTCGATGAGATTTTTTTGCCGGGTCAAGTGCACCACTTTTTTTGATTATTATCATACCCATCAGAAAAAACAGTCCACCAACCCCGTAAAGGTATATGAATGGAAGCCAGCTGTTAAAAAAAGAAGGCATTTTTCAGAACTTTTAAAAGATAATTTTTAGGAATTCTTAATTGAAAGTTAGTTATCAGGTCTTAAAGTTTCAAATTAAATCAGTATTAAATGTTCCCGAATTTGATTTGATATCGTCTCAGGATAAAATCGTTTCCAAACTTTTAAACATCAATTCTTTCATACTTGCTGATTTGCTTTCAGGATTAAATTCTTTGATGATTGTGCTGAACATTAATCCCCAACTGAGGTGAACAATGTAGAAGGGGAGTGATAAGTTCATGCTCTCAATGCGTCCTGTGTAAATTGAACTCAGTATCAGTCCGACAACTTCAGATTCTTTTTGTAATAAACTCTGGAGAATTTGTTTTTCTTTTTCAAGAGAATCATCTTTAAATAACGACAACATCAACGCATATAAAAGACTGTAGCGTTGATGAACAGATTCCTTAAATGCAAAATATTCGAGGAGCCGTGCTCCAACAGGCAAATCCTGGTTATTAAAAATTGCCTTTATATCTTCAATGAATTGAGCCGACTGAAATGTTATTGAACTATAAAAAAGTTCGTCTTTTGATTTGAAATAGTGATAGATAGTAGGTTTGCCGATTCGAACATCACGAGCAATTTCTTCGAGAGTGGTTTTGTTAAATCCATGCCTCCCGAAGCGTTTTGCCGCAGCACGTATAATTTCTTCCTGTCTTCCTTTGGCCAATATATATCTGCTTAGTTGGGTCTGGAAAATAATTCGTCAATTATTCCTTTTTCGGTTTCCTTATCAATCCGGGAGTCATCAGCTATATTATTTTGAGCGCTTTCCTCAAATATATCATCAATGCCTTCGTAAAATTTATTTTTTCTTTCCCGCTTCTGTTTATTGTTTTTACTAATAAATCTTGAGCTGTAGTAAATTGTAAGTCCGGCACCGATTAGTCCTCCAATGACGAGGCCATATAGTAATAAATTAGAATTATTTTTTTTCATGGTTTACCCCAAATTTTATTTGATGTTCAATAAAAATATATGAATTCTAAAGAATTAAGCAAGCCGTGTTAAATCAGGCGCCTCTTACAGATACTTTAAAAAACCTACTTAGCAAAAATGCAACAACTACAACTACTAGGCAACCGATTACATTATACCACAGAAATGGAATTTCAGTAAACAAGAAACAATAAAAAACCAGAAGTTCAGCGATTAAGGCTGCGAGAAATGTTGGTGTGCCTGTAACTTTCTTCATGTAGAATGCAGTTAGGAAAATTCCCAGGATAGTACCATAAACAAGTGAACCGAGAATGTTTACAGCTTCAATCAATGATCCGAGCTCTTTGGCAAATAGGGCAAAGATGATTGCATAAATACCCCAGAACACAGTTGCGATCTTCGAGGCTTTAACATATTGAAGATCGCTTGCATCTTTCTTTATCAATCTTTTATAAAAGTCAATTACAGTTGTTGACGCGAGCGCATTGAGTTCTGCAGAAGTTGATGACATTGAAGCAGATAGGATCGCGGCAATCAGTAACCCAACGAATCCAATTGGTAAAAAATTTATAATGAAAGAGAGAAAAATATAATTGGTATCATTTGCATCAGCTTTTGGATCTGATTTTTTGATAACTTCAACTGCACGGCTTTTTAACTCATCAGCTTTTTTCTGCTGCTCAATTATAGTCTCTGTTTGTTCTTTTGACTTGCTTTCATCTCCACGATCAATTGATGAAACAAGTGCTTTAAGTTCACTCTGCTTTTGATTTTGAATCTCAACATACTCTTTTTCGATGGACTCATATTCGGAACTATACACACCTGATTTAACTTTTGCTTCTTCAACAGGATTGAAAAATAAGGGTGGAGTCACAAATTGGAAGAACACAAATACCATAGCGCCAATAAACAAAATAATGAACTGCATTGGTACTTTAACTAATCCGTTGGTGAGCAAAGCTAATCGGCTTTGAGCTACGGAACTTCCTGCAAGGTATCTCTGCACCTGCGATTGATCAGTTCCGAAGTATGATAGCATCAAAAAAGTTCCGCCAATTATCCCTGACCAGAATGTGTATCTGTTACTTAAATCAAATGTAAAATCAATCGCATTCAGTTTCCCCATTTTACCTGCAACATAAGCCGCATCGATAAACGAAACATCTTCCGGCAAAAGAGACATCAGCACGTAAAATGCTGCAAACATTCCAACCGTTATTATAATCATCTGAAGAAAATGAGTTTTATTAACGGCAACAGTACCACCAACTGTTGTGTATATAATTACCATTGTGCCAACAACGATAATAGTAAAATTCATTTCCCAACCGAGGATCACAGAAAGAATAAGTGAGGGCGCATAAATCGTAAATCCAGCAGCCAAACCTCGCTGAGTTAAAAAGAGTGCGCTTCCAAGCATTCTGTTTTTTAAGTCGAAACGTTTTTCCAGGTACTCATAAGCTGTGTAGACATTTAGTTTGTTATAAATTGGTACTGCGGTGATTGAAAGTATTATCATAGCGATTGGTAAGCCAAGATAGAATTGAACGAAGCGCATTCCATCAACATAAGCCTGACCAGGAGTTGAAAGGAAAGTTATTGCGCTTGCTTGCGTTGCCATAATTGATAATGCAACCAGCCACCATCTGGAAGTTCTTCCTGCTCGTAAATATGTGTCAACATCTTTTGCATTTCTCGATTTCCAGGTTCCGTAAAGAACTACAAATCCAATGAAGCCACACATAACAATCCAATCGATTGTGCTCATTCAAAAGCCTTTGTAAAGAGATAGAAGAAGAATATTAAAATGACAAGTGTAAAGAAAACAAATCCGTAAATTTTATTCCAGCTTCCTAAAATTGGCGGAGGAGAGTCTTCGACATTTTCATTTAGATCATTATCGTTATTCACTTATTCCAGCAGATAATAAATTAATAAAAAGTTTGTACGCTCCTTCAACTCCTGAAGGAAGTTGACGGAAGAATGATAAACCTGTATAGATAAAAGTCCCACTTCCATACTTCGCAATCAGCAGTGATCCAGTCTTTGGATCTTCACCTTTGTCATTCATCTCAAGAAGTGGAGTAAAATTTTCATCCCATTCATTTGGAAAATATAATCCGCGCTCCTGAATCCATCCTTCCAAATCTGTCTGAGTTATCTTGAAAGGATAATTCATTAAAGGATGATTTAGATTTGTAATTGCTACGGGTGAATCCTCTTCAGTTACACGATCTCTCGAAATAGTCAATTTGTAGGGAGAAGGATTGGCTATTAAATCTCCTGTAGTATTGTACTGAACAATAAAAGTTCCGCCGTTTTCTACATACTTTAAAATATTTTTTTGATCTGTTGTAAGTCTTTGATAAGTGTTGTAAGCACGGATACCTGCGATTACAACATCATAATTTTGAAGAAGCTCTGTCGTCAAAGGTTCTTTGGTAAATATATCTACAGAAAATCCTAAGTCGCGAAGCAAATCCGGTATCTTATCTCCGGAACCCATTATATAAGCAATTTTCTTAATATTTTTTTTCTGAAGATTGAGCTTAAGAATTTTTGCTGAAGCTTCAGGTAGAACAGTTTGAGGTTGAATGTGTGGAAAATTAATTGTCACCAGACTTTTTGATAATTTCTTTCCATAAATCTCAAGTTCAGCTTTTAAGTTTGTTGATAAATTATTATTGGTTGAGTTTATTTTAAATTTAAATTCCTGTTCCTGACCTTGCGCTGTAAAATTGAAATCATAAAAAGCTGGAGAAATATTCCAACCTTTCTCCGAGAGAATTTTTAGATTTCCGTGTAAATTTCCTTTTATGCTTTTAACGAAAACAGTTAACTCTTTCTCTTCACCATTTTTTAGCAGGTATAAGTTTTTATCAAAATTGACCACTGCTTCAGGGACGATTTCAACTCTTTTATAAACTTCTCCTTCAACAGGATCATTCTTTCTGTAGAAGACTGGAATAGTGAAATCAATTTCAACTCTATTAAAATCTGTTGTAAATGTTGCATAAAGAGGATAATCAGTTTTTGGCTGACCAATTAGTTTCTGATCTTCTACAATGTAAATGTCCTTATGATTTCCTTCTTCAAGCCAATATGGCTGACTATATTTTGCATCAGACGGAATGGAGATTTTTCGTTCAACTGATATCATTTCTCCTTTGATCAATTTTGAATTTAAAGTTGAATCGCTTGTTTGATAATCGATATGAATGGATTTTAGAGTTAGCGGTACATCTGAACGGATAACAAAACCAGCTTTAACTATAGTTTCACTACCAGGTGATAGAAAGTTTTCTTCTATCACTGCTTCCGCCCAAATTCCAGCGCAGGATTTTATTACTTTAAGAAGCTCGGCTGACTTAATTTCAACCCAATATTTATCTTCTAATTTTTGAAGCTCGGCATAAGCTTCGATAAGCAAGGGAATAATTTTAGAGGGATTTTCAAAATTAAAATCTGCTTCAGCCTGTTTTAAAAGTTTTGAAACTATTTCACTTCGATTAACTCTGTTCCAGCTTAAATCAAGTTTATCGAACAAATCATTTTTGGCTGTTTGACCTTCCAGTTGGAAAAAGTAATTATATAAATTCTCTCTCCGTCCTGAAGATCCAAAGCCCTGACTTTTATGCATCGTCCTGCTTTCTGCGGAAATTTCGGTATAAGATCTCCCAAGCAGATTGTTGTATTCTCCCAAATTTATTTTGATTAATGTATCAGGATTAATTCCCATTGCTGATAGTGCAGGTGTCCAAGCATTCCAAAAAATATTTTTCGGCTGCCATTGCTCAACATATTTGAGTTGCTCGGGAAATGCAGTTGGATCGCCAGCAAGTCTAAATGCTTCAACAGAAAGAATAGCGGAAGCAGTGTGATGTCCGTGTGTTCCTTGCCCCGTTGTCGGAAAGCGATTTACAATTACATCGGGCTTAAATTTTCTGATTACCCAAACGATGTCAGAAAGCATTTCTTCTTTGCCCCATTTCCCGAGAGTTTCTTCAGGAGTCTTTGAGTAACCGAAATCAACTGCTCTCGCAAAAAATTGCTCAGCTCCATCAATATTTCGTGCCTGAAGAAGTTCCTGTGTTCTTATAACTCCAAGTAAATCACCCTGCTCATCGCCAATAAGATTTTGTCCGCCATCTCCTCTTGTGAAAGAAAAATATCCTGTCCTTAAATGTTTAGCAAAATTAAAATATGAAAGGAATGCTGTGTTCTCATCATCTGGATGAGCTGCAACATAAAGCACTGTGCCTAGTGTATTTAATCTCTTCAGTGCGATTTTGATTTCTGATGAATTGAGAGACTCGACAGGCTGACCAAAAGTAAATGTTGTCGAAATAATGAGGAGTAAGAAAATTTTATTAAGCATAAAACATATTTTTACTGGTTCGAAATATTGATAGAATTGGATAAGAATTTAATGATTACTGCTGATAATTCAATAAAAATTCTAAAACTATATTTTTTTTTAAGTTGACAGTCCTGGGAATAAATCTAATCTTATTGACTGAAAATAATTCAGCGTTAAAAAGTTCAATAGGCAAATAATTGTAACTATTAGGGGACAAAAAAAGCCTATAATTTCTTATATTTACACGTCATTAGAGTAATTAATTAAACAGAATCATGATTGAAATAAAAAATGTTAAGCTGGGGTCAAATTTGCCATTTGTTCTTATTGCAGGACCCTGCGTTGTGGAGAGTGAGAAAATAACTTTTACCACAGCTGAGCAGATAAAAAAAATAACTTCAAAACTGGGTATACCGTTTATATTCAAGTCAAGTTATAAAAAAGCAAACCGCACGAGCATCAAATCATTTAAAGGATTAGGGGATTCGGAAGCAATAAATATTCTTACTAACGTCAAAAAAGAATTCGATTTAATTTTGTTGACAGATGTTCACTCAATTGAGGAGGTTACGAGTGCAGCTGAGTTTGCGGATGTTCTTCAGATACCTGCCTTTTTATGCCGGCAGACTGAGTTGTTAGTTGCAGCAGGTGATAGTGGAAAGGCAATTAATGTCAAGAAAGGTCAGTTCCTTGCTCCTGAAGATATGAAGCACGCAATTGAGAAAGTTGAATCGACTGGTAATAAAAAAATATTGCTGACTGAACGTGGTTCTACATTTGGTTATAACAACCTAGTTGTTGATATGAGATCGCTGGTGATAATGAAATCTTTTGGTTATCCAATCGTGATGGATGCAACTCATTCTGTACAATTACCGGGAATTGGTGGTAAAACCGGTGGGCAGCCGAAATTCATAAAACCACTTGCAAAAGCTGCCGCAGCAATCGGCATCGATGCACTTTTTTTGGAAGTTCATCCAGATCCGGCTAATGCTCTGAGTGATGCTGAAAGTCAACTCCATATTAGTGAACTTGAAAATCTCTTGATTGAAATTCAGCAGATAGATTCTCTCGTTAAAAATTTTAAATAAGGAATTCAAATCGGCAAAAACATTTTTAAAGGAATATTTTGACAGATAATGAAATAATAAAAACCGGCAGAAGTGTTGTAAGAATAGAAGCGGAAGCTATTGCCAATCTTGAAGGGAGCATAAACAAAGATTTTGTAAAAGCTGTTGATACAATTTTTGCCTCTAAAGGAAGAGTAGTTTTAACAGGAATGGGAAAATCAGGATTGGTTGCCAGAAAAATTGTTGCAACTTTAAACTCAACAGGCACTGCTGCAATCTATCTTCATCCAACCGATGCTTTACACGGTGATCTTGGAATGGTGAGGAAAGAAGATGTTGTGATAGTAATTTCCAAGAGTGGTTCGACCGATGAAATTTCTAAACTGCTCCCAATGTTTAAGAGACTTGGTGTGAAGTTAATTGCAATGACTGGAAATCCCGATTCATCACTTGTAAAGGACAGCGATATTTTTCTTAACATCAGTGTCAAAGAAGAAGCCTGCCCTCACGACCTTACTCCAACTTCATCTACTACTGCTACTCTGGTAATGGGAGATGCACTCTCAGTTGCATTACTTGAGAAGAGAGGTTTTACTGCGGAAGATTTTGCTTTGCTTCATCCTGGCGGAAGTCTTGGAAAAAGATTATCTCTAAAGATTGATGAAATAATGACAAAAGGAGAAGGAGTTCCTGTTGTTAAAGAAGATTCTTCAATAAAAGATATCATACTTGAGATGACGAGTAAAAGATTAGGAACAACCTGCGTTGTAAATAAAGAAGGCAAATTAACAGGTGTAATAACTGATGGAGATTTAAGAAGACTACTTGAAAAAACAATGGATGTTAAAAATCTCGTTGCAACCGATATCATGTCGAAGAATCCTAAGGTTACTGATAAAGATTATCTTGCATCCTTTGCATTACAAATTATGGAGAGTCACAAAATTACTTCACTAATAGTTGCCAACCGTGAGAAAAAACCAATTGGTATAATTCATCTTCACGATCTTATTAATATCGGACTTCAAAGAAGATGAAATTTTTTCTTCCTATTATTTTGATGTTAACACTAATAAGCTGCACAAGCAAAGATGTTAAACCAAAAGTTGATTCTACTTTTATTGTTGAAGAATTACCTGCTCATGAAAGCTGGAACTCGACAATCTTCTTTACAGATTCAGGAAAAACTGCTGCGATATTATACACAGGGCATCTTCAAGTATTTAATACTAGAAGAGAAACCATACTTAAGGATGGAGTGAAAGTAGAGTTCTTCAATTCATTCGAAGTAAAAACCACTACACTTACTTCCAAACGCGGCAGAGTTGACGAAAAAACAAACGACTTGTATGCAATTGACAGTGTAGTTGCTGTTAACGATAGTGGAATCGTTGTAAAAACTAATGAGCTGAAGTGGCGTGATAAGGATAAAAAAATTGTATCTGATAAATTTGTTACCATAGAGTCACCAGACGAACATATTGAAGGTTATGGTTTTGAATCTGATCAGCATCTCAGGAATTATATTATCTACAACATCACATATATTACCAGGGCAAAAAAAGAGTAATGCTTAGATTGTCATTTCTGTTTATTTACATTTTTATTTTTTGTGTTTCGCTTCATTCGCAAAGTGAAGATGAGAAAATTACGGTAATTGGAGATAGTCTTGTAGGAAAGTTTGTTGAAGGCGAGTCTGTCCGTGAGGTTATTGGAAATGTAAAATTAGTTCAGGGGAATGTGGTTGTAAACTGTAACAAAGCTATCCAGTATCTCGCCCGCAATGAAGCCGAATTAATTGGAAACGTAATTGCCACACAGGATAGTGTAACTCTCAAAACGGAAAAAGGTTATTACTTCGGAAATCTCAGGAAAACAAAAAGCACTTCGGGAATTATTCTGGATGACACTGAGGTAGTTCTCTCTGCTGACAGCGGAGAATATTTTTTTGATGAATCACGTGCCTTCTTTCAAACAAATGTTAAACTCATTGATTCTACAACGACTTTGACATCTGACGAGCTAACTTACTTTAAAAACCTTGATAAATCGATTGCAATTGGAAATGTAAATATCAATGATAGAGATAATATAATCACAGCCGATACATTAACTCACTTCAGGGAGACTAAGTATAGCCTTGCTGATGGAAATGTTAGTATAAAAAACTTGAAGGATAACCTTACCATTTTTGGTGAACATCTTGAAGATGATGGTCAATTAAAATATACTCTGATAAATAAGAATCCTCTGTTGATGCAGGTTGATACTACATTTAATATTGATGAAGTTGATGAGCGGAGAATTTCTATTGATACTCTCTTGATTAAGAGCGATGTGATGGAAAGCTTCCGCAGTGGTACAAATGTTTTCAAAGCAACTGACTCGGTAAAAATTTTAAGAGGAGGATTTGCTTCCGTTAATGACCTGACAACCTATTATCGTGATGAAGAAAAAATAATCACAGATAAAATAAGCGATGATGCCTCAAGACCTGTCCTATGGTACGAGAATTCTCAGCTTATGGGTGATTCAATTACAATTTATCTTGAGGAAGGTCAGATTAAAAATCTTTTGGTTAATTATAATTCTTTTATGCTTTCTCGGAATAAATTTTTTGATAAAAGATTTGACCAGACTTCCTCAGACAGCGTGCATCTTTACTTCTCAAATAATCGATTAGAGCAAGCGGAGTTTTCTGGTAAAGTGCAATCGATTTATTATCTATATGATGATGATGTCCCTAATGGCCTCGTGAAGTCAACTGCACATAAAGCAGTTATAGTTTTTTTAGAAAATGAAATAGATCAGGTACGTTTGTTTGATTCTCCGACAAGTGAATATCATCCTGAAGTTAAAGTAGAAGGTTTAGAAAGAACATTTACTTTACCTAAATTTGTTTTGAAGGAAAATCGTCCAATCTCAAAATATTTTATTTTGAATCAGCAAAGGGAAGATGAGTAAAACACTTAGAAGCGAATCACTGGTCAAAATTTATAAGAAAAGAACTGTTGTTAACAAAGCATCAGTTGGCGTCTCCAAAGGTGAGATTGTTGGGCTTCTCGGTCCGAATGGTGCTGGTAAAACTACCACGTTTTATATGATAACAGGAATGATTAAACCTGATGGCGGTAAAGTTTTTCTTGATGAAGAGGAAATAACTAAAGTGCCGATGTACAAACGTGCAAGGATGGGTATCGGTTATCTGCCGCAGGAAGCATCAATCTTTAGACGACTTACAGTTGAGGAAAATATTCTCGCAGTTCTTGAAATGACGAATCTTGATAAAGATGGAAGGCTTAAAAAATGTGAAACTCTGCTAAATGAGTTATCAATTACTCAAATCAGAAAAAGCAAAGGGTTTCAGCTAAGCGGCGGGGAGAGAAGAAGAACTGAAATTGCCCGTGCTCTCGCAACCGATCCAAATTTTATTTTGCTTGATGAGCCATTTGCAGGAATTGATCCCATTGCGGTAGAGGATATCATGAATATAGTAGCAAATCTTAAAAACAGGGGAATTGGAATTTTAATAACAGACCACAACGTTCACGAAACACTGAGCATTGTTGATAAGGCGTACATTCTGATTGACGGTGTAATTTTTAAGCAAGGTAGCGCTGATGTTCTTGCAAACGATGAAGAAGTTAAAAAACTTTATTTAGGGGAGAAGTTCAGACTTGATAGGTATACCTGATCTTATCAAAGGTCTTTTCTGCTTTATTTAGATTTTCCAGCTTTCCCAAATCCATCCATTCATCTTCATTATGAACATAACCGATTATTTTTTCTTGTTTCGCAGCAAGCAAATATAACTCGACTAAAGAAAAGACATTTTTATCAGGGAAGTACTTAAATGTTTTTGGATCAACTATCTGAATACCGCTGAAAGAATAATTTCGAAATTCTGATTGGCTCTTCCGTGAGATAATCTGTTCTCCGGATTTTTCATTCTCCCATCCACCTAATATCAATTTTTCATCAAACAAAAACCTGCGTGACGATAATCTCTCCTGTACAGCTAATGTTGCGATAGCTGAAGATGCAACGTGAACCTGCATTAACTTTTTCAGGTTTATGTCTGATAGTATGTCAACATTATAAACAAGAAATGGGCTTCCATCTGAAAAAAAGTGTATGGCTTTCTTTAATCCGCCTCCAGTATCAAGAAGTTTTGAGCTTTCATCCGATATCTCAACAGTGCAATCGAAAAAATTATTTTGTTTTAGATAGTTTTTAATCTGTTCTGCAAAATGATGAATATTAATTATAATCTGATTAAAACCTTCTGCTTTAAGTTTATTGATTTGAAGTTCAAGTAAAGTGTACCCTTTTATTTTTATTAATGCCTTTGGAGTTGATTCAGTGAGTGGTTTGAGCCTTGTACCAAGCCCTGCAGCAAGAATCATTGCACGCATTATAGATTACCCTTTTGGGCAAGCTGTGTGTGATTCACAAAAACTGAAACATCGAAATTATCTCTTACATGTCCAGCAAGATTCTCCGCACAGTATACTGAGCGATGTTGTCCACCTGTGCAACCGAAGTTTATCATTAGGTTCTTGAATTCTCGCTGAATGTATTTTTTTACTGATTCATCGACAATCTCGTATACAGAATTAAGAAATTTATTTACTTCAATCTTCTCGTTTAAGAAGTGGATTACATTTTCATCCAATCCGGTACTGTTCATATATTCAGAATATCTTCCTGGATTTTCCAAGGCACGACAGTCGAACACAAATCCACCGCCATTGCCAGAATAATCTTTCGGGATACCTTCCTTGTAAGAAAAACTGTTGATCGTGACTAATAGTTTTTTATCCGACTTGCTCGACTCAAGCTTTTTTAATTCCTCATTATTTATAATTGAAACTAAAACACGTTTCAATTCAGGAAGTTTTTTGGGTGTTAGATTTTCATCCAATAACCATTTAAGATTTTTTAACGCAAAAGGTATGCTTAATAAAAAGTGTGATTTGTTTTCATAATAACCTCTGAATCCATACGCACCAAGTGTTTGCAACAATCTGATAAAAACATATCCGTAATAATAATTTTTAAATTCTTTGGTATTTACTTTTGTTCGCTTACTCAATTGATCAAGATAATAGGACAAAAGTTTTTCCCGGATTTCGTGTGATAGATTTACTTTTGCTTGAAATAATAATGAAGCCACATCATACTGCAATGCACCCTGTCTTCCACCCTGATAATCAACAAAATAAAGTTTATCATTATGGACAATAATATTTCTTGATTGGACATCACGGTACATAAAATATTTTGAATCGGCGGAAAGAAGAAATTTAGAGAAACCATTAAAATCATCTTCCAGCTTCTGTTCATCGAAAGGAATTTTTGCAAGTTTGAGGAAGTAATATTTGAAATAATTTAAATCCCACATCATTGACTGTTTATCAAACTTCTCCCTCGGGTAACAAACTGAATAATCCAATCCTTTTCCGCCATCAATTTGAAAACGAATAAGATGGCTCAATGATTCTTTATAATAACTAAATAACTGATCGGATAATGAATCACTCGCTTTTACTTTCCCGATCAATGAGAAAAGAGTTTTATCACCGAGATCTTCAATTAGATAAATATTCTCTTTTAACTGCTGAGCATAAAGTTTAGGGACATTCAATCCCTTTTTTAAAAAATGCTTGGTGAAAGAGATGAATGCCTTGTTTTCCTTTTCATCAGGATTGAATGCACCAATTGCAGTTTTTATTTTTCCTGAAATTCTGTAATACTTTCTGTACGAACCTGATTGCACTATTGGAGATACACTGATAACTTCCTCATTCGCCCATTCTCTATAAAGTTTTTTTAAATTTTCAATAACTTCGTTCATTTCACTTCCGGTAATTCTTCTTTTAGTATGGCATATATATACTGATCGATAAATTTTTCTTCCTTGAATACAGCATTTCTTAATGTGCCTTCTTTTTTATAACCAGCATTCAATAAAACTTTTTCAGAAGCAGGATTACCTTTGAATACATAAGCGTAAATTCTGTTAAGATTAAAATTAGTGAAAGCATACTCCGAGAAGATTTTTAAAGCTCTGGTAGTTATTCCTTTTCCCCAATATGGTTCACCTAGCCAGTATCCGATTTCTGCACAAAATCTATTCACATCTTCCTGAAGATTTATTCCAATTGCACCAATTAACTCATTTTCATTTGCTATAACAAAATTAGTTTCTATTTCCTGATTGCAGGCGTGAATTAGCCAGGTTTCAGCATCAGTTTTAGTGTAGGGGAAAGGGAATTGGTCTCGAAGCAGTTTTGAAATATTATAATTATTTGCATACTTGACCAATGATTCCAGGTCGGAATATTCGTAGCTGCGTATGCAAAACTCACCAAAAGAAATTTTCATATTGCAAAAGTAAAGAAAATTGTGAAATGAAATATCCTACCAATCCCCGCCGAGGCCGCCATAAGCACCCTGATCGTTGCGGGAACCATCAGAATCATTAAACTCTGGTGCCGGATTACCTGCATCTTTGCAGCGTGAGTTTTCCTGGAGATGAAAATCAGTCGGTGAAGTAAAGTATAGATCCAAACTGTCAGGGCCCAAAAAGTTGTATTGCTCAAAAAGATTTGTGCTATCCCCTGATACGAGATGAATTCTGGCATCTCCGTGATATGAAAAGTTTTTATAAAAAATGTTGTTCTGAATCTCCTCATAAACAGGATCTATAAGAGTTAGTGCACCTCCAAAATTCAGACAGTAGTTTCTGTAAAATGTGTTGTTGATAATTTTATCTGAAGATTTTTGTGAAAGTATAGCTCCACCATAATCCAAAGATTGATTACGATAAAATATATTATTTGATATTTCTGAATTACAATTGGACAAAGACAAAGCTCCTCCATTTTGTGCACAGTTGTAATAGAAATAACAATTTCTGATTATCAGGTTTGCATTGGCTGCATCAATTGCACCGTACCTGTAAGAACTGCTCAGAGGAAGATAAACGTCCTGTATTCTGCAAAAAATAAAAATCAACCTATCAGTTGGATTTGCCGAATGAATTCCATCCCATTCTTTATTAACTCCTTTAAAAATAATTGGCAGATCCTTTTTCCCAACAGCTCTTATTCCACCACTGATATAAAATCCTGTTTTTGCTTTGAAAAAGATTATTGTCCCTGCTTCAATCGATAATATTTTTCCTGAATCTATTGAAATACTATTTGTAACATAGTACGGCGATTTACTCTTAAGCAATGTACCTGATATCCTGCCGCTAATAATTGAATAGTTTCCACCTAATCCCGGATCATTTGGATCAGTGAAAAGCGATCTGTCAGAGCAACTGCTGAATAAAAGCAATATGATAATTGTTATTTTTGAAAGAGAAAATTTCATAGAAAATTTATTCAAGCCAAAACAAATTATTACCCGGATAAAAAATAAACTATCTATATCAAATTAGTATGAAAAAATATTTGCTCTGTATTTCTTTCCCGATATTGCTTTTTTTTTCTTTCTGTTCACAAAATAATGTGAAAATAACCATCGAAGTAATTGCCGATAATTTACCTGAGGGATCAAAAATTTATATAACGGGAAATGATGATCAGATGGGCAACTGGGAGCCAGATTCAATTGCACTTAGCGAAATTGAGAGAGGGAAGTGGTCGAGAAGTTTTTCCTTTATAAAAGGTAAAAAGCTTGAGTTTAAAATCACTCGCGGGAGCTGGGAAAATGAAGCACTTAATGATGATGGCTCAAATCCAATTAACTATACTATAAATGTTTCAAGTGATACTTCAATTACTTACAATATAAAACTCTGGGCAGATCAGGTTGAAAGAAAAATTGAAGGTCAGATTACAGGAAGAATAAAATATCATAGAAATTTTCAAGGAGAGGGTATCCAGCCGAGAGATATTATTGTCTGGCTTCCTCCAGGATATGAAGCAGATTTGAATAATAATTATCCGGTTCTGTATATGCACGACGGACAGAATATTGTAGATCCCAATACATCTTCATTCCAGGTTGATTGGCAAATTGATGAGGCAGCGGATAGTCTTATTCGCAAAGAGCTGATTAAGCCAATTATTATCGTTGGCATTTATAATACGCCAGATAGGAACCAGGAATATTCGGAAGATAAGCTAGGATTATTGTATATGAAATTTATCACGGATTCGCTCAAACCATTTATTGATAGAAATTATAGAACGAAACCGGACAGGATGAATACGGCAAATGGTGGTGGCTCTTTAGGTGGATTGATTTCATTTATGTTGATGTGGGAACATGCAAATATTTTTTCTAAAGCTATTTGTTTCTCACCTGCGTTTAAAATTGATCAATACGATTTTATTGATAATGTAAAATCTTATGAAGGAAAATTGAAAAATTTTAAATTATATATGTATAATGGTGATAATGAACTTGATTCAATGTTACAGCCGGGTGTTGATGAAATGCTGGTAGTATTAAAACAGCAGGGTTATATCGAAGGGGATCATTTTTACTTTCATAAAGGTGAAAGATCACTTCACAGTGAAAGAGATTGGGCTAAAAATATTTGGCACGCGCTAATTTTTATATTCGGAACAGAAAAGGGCAAAAGCCTATTTTAACTTTTTCTCGAAGTGCTGGTAATCTTTCAGACTCTTCCAATCTCCGCCCCATTCCCAGCCTCGCTGTTTAAATTCTTTAACAAGTTCTGAACTAGATGAAATGGTTCCAACTTTTGTGGTGTCGTAAACACAATTTTCTGGTAAACTATTACCGTTCTTTATGTAAGGATTCAGAGCAGGATTTATATCAATGGCCAAGCCAGCCGCATGATTTGAGATAACTCTTGATCCGGAAATAAATCTATAATTAAAAGCAGAAGTGTTATTATCCCGCATTGAATTCTCATCTGACCAGCCGTATTTACTTATTGGGATAACTTTTCCGATTGGAAAACGTGATTCTCTTATAAGTTCAAAAATCTCTATTACATCCAGCACTACATCTTTATGAACAACTAACTGCCCCTTATGAATCTTTTCGTCAAATCCATAATAATAAACATCAACGAGCCGAAGATTTTCCAGAATACTTTGAGGAACTGATATTCCACCAACGGCTTCCTCAAATGCAACATCGGAATCAATGACAAAACCCTGTTCTTCATCCTGACTTAGGACATTCTCGCAATTTGCTCCCGGTAAAATGAAAATCATTAATGCTAAAGTGTGAAAGAATATTTTTCTGGTATTAGACATCTGGCTAAAAATAATTTTGATTTAACTTGAATTTGGTGACAAAAGTAAAGCCTCATTTTATTAAATCATAGGATAAAATTAATACGCATTGAAAAGATGACAAATATTATGAATATATTTGGCCGTCAAAAAATTAAAAAGGATTAAAATGCAAAAATTATTGTTGGTGTTTTTTGTAATTATAACTGCCGTCTTGATTGGCTGCAATAAAGGCCCGGAAGTCGTAACTCTTGAATCTGGTTTGCAGTATATGGATGATTCTCTGGGAACAGGCAGGGAAGCAAAAGCAGATGAACTTGTTTCCATTCATTTTAAAGGGTGGATGGTTCCAAAGGATACAGCTTCTGAGCTGTTTTCAGACTGGTCTGCCGATCAGAGTAAAAGTTCACTTTCACTCGGCGAT
The DNA here is from genome assembly GCA_014860115.1 of Ignavibacteriaceae bacterium. GTDB lineage: Bacteria > Bacteroidota > Ignavibacteria > Ignavibacteriales > Ignavibacteriaceae > IGN2. The sequence goes on along the minus strand of JACZKK010000128.1, from coordinate 2,664 downwards.
TCGAAAATGAGAAATCAACCTATAAAATTTATTCTTAACTCAGGTTCTTTCATTAAAGGTACCGATGAAGGTATTGTTGGGATGAAAGTTGGCGGAGTTAGAACAATGATCATTCCTTCAAAACTTGCGTATGGTGATGCCGGAGTTGGTTTTATACCTCCAAACACTGATCTAAAAGTTATTGTTGAACTTTTAGAAGTTAAAGACAGAGTAGTTGCAGAAATGTGGAAAGTTGATTCAACATTGTTTAAAACTACAGCCAGCGGACTCAAGTATGCGATTATCAGTCAGGGTGAAGGTTCTGCAGTTGAAGTAGGTAAAGTAGTAACAGTTCACTATTCAGGTTATCTGCAGGATGGAACCATGTTCGACAGTTCAGTTGAAAGAGATGAACCAATTATGTTTGTTGTTGGACAGGGTCAGGTAATTCCAGGATGGGATGAAGGTATGCAGCTTCTGAAGAAAGGCGATAAAGCAAGATTCATAATACCACCTCAACTTGGTTACGGTGAGATGGTGCTTGAAAAAATACCTGTTAACTCTACGCTGATTTTTGATACTGAAGTGATTGATATTAAGTAGAATTTTGCATTAGTGCATGGTTGCATGTCCGCATGCAATCATGCATCTAGGCAATCATGCAGAAGTTTCTGATTTATTTTTGTTCTGAAGTTCCCAAAGCTTAACGTAATTCATCATCGTGCTGACTGCATGAAGCATTGAAATTATCAATCCATAAACTCCGTCCTTAAATCCTCTCCTGATTATAAAAAAGGCAAAGAATGCTGAAATAGTGTGAGAGAAAATTGTCCACCCACCAACTCTTTTCTTCTTTTTAAAGAGTTCCTGCGCTTTTAAGCTGGTATAGCTGTTTATTTTGGAGAGATATTCCTCGAATGAAGAAAATGTGAAATGCAGCATTGGATTAGTCAATGTCCCAACTTTACCGTCAACGATAAACTTTTCGTGGACGAGCCTATCATTCAGATCAGCATTATCTTTTTTGAATAGTCTTAGCTGATAATCCTTCTCCCAGCCGCAGCTTGTTATTTCTTTTTTTAGTAGAAAATTTTTTCTTCTGATTTTAAAGCCAGAATAATCACCAGGTGAAAGATTAATAATTTCTTCTTTAAGTTCTGGTGTGATTCTTTCATCTGCATCTAGACTTAATACCCATTCGTTGGCTGCGAGGCTTAATGCATATCGCTTTTGAGGAACATAACCTTCCCACTTTCTAATGAAGATTTTATCAGTGAACTGCTTTGCTAATTCAACTGTTCTATCAGTACTTTCAGAATCAACAATAATTATTTCATCAGCCCAAGCTACACTTTTCAGGCAGTCAGAAATATTATTCTCTTCATTTTTTGTGATTACTGTTACAGATATTTTGTTCATTTCAAATTCAATTTATTGAACTGGCTAAATATAATTCATTGCGAGTCGAATAGCTTTATGATTTGATAAAATAGTCTTTGTGAATTTTAGTGACTTGGTGTACTTGTGGCAAAGAAGTTATCGCCACTAACCTGCCTGCGGTAGGCAGGGGCACAAAGACACTGAGAAATAACTGAAAATCTTAAACATAAAACTTTATAAGGCTTAATGCCTGCGAATAGTATCCACCTCCAAAAAGATTCAGATGATTCAAAACGTGATATAGTTTATAAATGTTTTCTCTATAATCATATCCATCTTCAAGTGGAAAAGTTTCCACATAAGCTCTATAAAATTCTAAACTGAAACCACCAAATAGTTTTGTCATTCCAAGGTCGGCTTCACGATGACCGTAATAAACAGCCGGATCAATCAAAACTGCATTTCCATTTTCATCAACCATATAATTACCGCCCCAGAGATCGCCGTGCAACAAAGATGGTTTTTCTTTTGAATCGCCAATTATTTCTTCGATTTTATCCTCAAGCTTTGATATTCCCTTCCTTAGAGCATCTGTGGAATTTCCTAGCTTCTCAGCAAGCTGAAGCTGGAATAGAATTCTTTTGTTAAAATAGAATCTTACCCAATCGTTTTTTTCTTTCGCATCAGGAATATTTTTTTGAGGATTGGAGCCAATGTAATTATCCTCATAAAAACCAAATTCATCAGCAGCATATTTGTGCATTTCAGCGAATCGTCTTCCAAAATCCTCAAAGAAACTTTTCTTTTTGCTTCCCGTTGGAATGTAATCAAGCAGGATATAATCGTCATTAAAACTCAAAACTTCAGGTATTCTTATCGCGTTGGCTTTTGATAATTCTTTTAATCCATTTGCCTCTTTAATAAACATATCGTTCGAGGAAGATGAATTATACTTCAAAAAGAAATTTGAACCATTATCCATAGTGACTTTAAACGCATCACTAATACATCCACCGGAAAGGGAGGTGAAGCCTTTAATTTTGCTGCCGAGCTTTTCTTCAATTCTCGCTTTTATTTTCTCTTCGAATATCATCTTCAATTTTATTTAGTAATCCTTCAATTGAATCTTCGAGAATATCGATAACATATTCAAATCCATCGCTGCCACTGTAATAAGGATCAGGAACTTCATCAACTCTTAGTTTCGTCCCAAAGCTTACCATTTTCAAAACTTTGTCTTTGTATTTATTGCTTTTGTCAAGAGAAGTTATTTCACTGAAATTATCATCATCCATTGTTATGATG
>JACZKK010000127.1 GCA_014860115.1 Ignavibacteriaceae bacterium | reverse complement strand
GAGAAGTGATTTTGTGCTTATAAAGTAGCCGTAATATCATTTCATAATCAGCGGCAATCTTCATATCCGTGCTGTAATAACCGTACTTTTCAAAAACTTCTTTTCTTATGAATAGAGTAGGGTGTGGAGGCATCCAGCCGTTCTTTAGCAAGTGATCAGTTACTAGTGATCTGTGACCGGAAGCTGTCATTCCGGACGAAGATCCGGAATCTAATTTTTCGACATGTGTTTTCCAGTATCTAATAGTTGAATAGTGAGTAGTTAGTAGTGAGTAGTGAGAAGTCTTTGTTTCCGTCATTCTGGCTTGCTTGCCTTGGCGAAACGAAGTGAAGACAGGTCCAGAATCTGATTCTAACTCCTGACTTCTAGCCTCTTGCTTCTTTCTCACATAAACAAGATCACTATAAACCGCGTCGATAATTGGTGGTTGTTGGTTGGTGGTTGTTGGTTGGTTAAATGAATCAGCATACTTTTCTAAAACATTTTCATCAGCATAAAGATCATCCGAATGCAGCAGACCAATTACATCCCCGGTTGCCAGTTTAATTCCCTTATTGATCGCATCGTAAATTCCTTCATCCGGCTCACTGATTGTTAGTAGTGAGTAGTTAGTAGTTAGTAGTTGGTAGCCTGCCTGTCCGGTAGGCAGGTTGGAAGTGAGTGGTTCGGTTTTTTTAGAGTTGGTGTCATTCCGGCGAAGTCCGGAATCTGCCGTAGATTCCTGACGCACTTCGTTTGCAGGAATGACAGGCCCCTTATTAATTTCTTTCTGCTTGGATCGAAGAATATCGCCCGATCCATCCGTCGATCCTCCATCCACAACAATATGTTCAACATCCTTATAAGTCTGATTTCGTACACATTCAATCGCACGGAGAAGACCAGCTTTGTTGTTCTTCGTAACTGTAATTATTGAGAAACGCATAGTTAGCAAGTAATTAGTAAATAGTATGTAGTAAGTAGATAGAAATTTTCAGTAACAAAATTTCTCCGGTGTGTTAATCATACTATTTAACATCTTTGAAACTTCAATGTACTTATAGGTAAAGTAAGTATGTCTTTCTTGATTTATATATTTATGATCCTTTGAAAAATCCATCCAGACAGTTGTTTCCGAAGCCTCACCATCTGCATCGATTAATTTGCTTACAAAAGATTTAGGATATCTCCTTCTGCTCCAGGCTTCAGATATATTAGTTGGTACTGACCTTGACGATCGCCTTATTTGATCAACTAACGAATACTTCTCTTCTTTAGGGAATGTGTTGGTCAATTCAAATATTTCGACAGATAATTTATATGATAATTGGTAAACAATCAGATCCCGAAATCCACGATAATCCTTTTTATCCTTCATACCATTTCTTACCTTTTTCTGTTTTCCACTTACTCTTTACTAACTACTATTTACTTCTTACTATTTCTAACTACCACACAATTGCCCATTACAATTGCATCCATTTCTGTGCGAAGAAAGCAATCAATCGCTTCTTTAGGATGATTAACTATCGGCTCGTTTTCATTGAATGAGGTATTCAGTAAAATCGGCAGACCGGTCTTTTCCCTGAACTTGTCAATCAATGCATAATATTTCGGAGATACATCTTTGTGAACAGTCTGCAATCTTCCGCTTCCGTCAACGTGAGTAACTGCAGGCAGTCCGCTCCTTTTTTCCGGTCGAATAGGAAATACTTTCTCCATAAAGTAAACATCATCTTCCTGCTCAAAATATTCATTTACATATTCCCGGAGAATTGACGGGGCAAACGGACGGAAAGATTCTCTTCTTTTGATCTTTGAGTTGATAAGATCCTTTGCATCGGGTCTGCCGGGATGAACAAGCACAGACCTGTTACCGAGAGCACGTGGACCAAACTCAGTCCTTCCCTGGAACCATCCGATAACTGCACCATCAGCAAGCATTTGTGCTGTTACTTCTATTGTTTCAACATCAGATGAGTAACGCTTGTAGCTAACATTTGCTTCCTTTAATTCCAAATCAATTTCATCATCAGTGTATTGAGCACCAAAATAAGCATCTCTTACAAAATATTTTCTTTCCATTCCCAGATTCTGATGATACTGCCAGAGAGTAGATCCGATTGCTGTTCCTGCATCATAACCGGCAGATGGTATGTAAATATTTTCAAAGGCAGTGAGCTGAAGAACTTTTCCGTTTGCTACAGAATTTTGTGCAACACCGCCTGCGATACAAATATTTTTCAATCCTGTTCTTTTTTGGAGATGATTAAGTACGTGAAAAATAACATTCTCGCAATGCTTTTGAACAGAAGCGGCCATATCCTTATGATACTGAGTTAATGGTTCGTCCTTATCGCGAGGCTGACCAAATTCTTCAATGACCTTGTTTGAAAAAATTCTACCTATAAATGGTGCACCATTATCCCAGGTCATTGCAACGCCTTCGGTTGAATGAATGAAATAACTCTCATTCAATTCGAAGAGTCCGTTATCTTTCAGCTTAACAATATGCCTCAGCTTATCTACATATTTTGGCTCACCGTAGGGTGACAAACCCATAACTTTGTATTCGTCACCATACCAGGGGAAACCAAGGAACTGTGTAAATGCTGTATAGAAAACTCCAAGCGAATGCGGATAGGTAACAGAATCAAGTACTTCAATTTTATTTCCTTTGCCAATAGCGATCATTGTGGAAGAAAAATCTCCGAACCCGTCAATCGAAAGAATTGCTGCTTCATCAAATGGGGAAACAAAGAAAGCAGAAGCAAGGTGCGACCGGTGATGCTCAATGTTTTTTATTTCTGCCCGGATATCACTTTCACTTACTCCGAGTCCTTTTGCAATTTCTGATTTGAGTGAAGTTACTTTTTTAATGTTAGCAACTCTGTCCTTAATAAACTGAAAGTTCGCCAGCTTTTTTAACGAGCTGACTATCTTTTTACCAAGATGTGCAGAAGGATTCCTGCCGATTGTAATGTAATCAATATCGCTGATTGTTAATCCGGCATCTTTAAGACAGAACTTAATTGCTTCACTGGGAAATCCTGCCCAGTGTTTTATCCTGCGTATTCTTTCTTCTTCAATTGCATTAATTATCTTGCCGTCTTTCATCAGGCAGGCAGAAGAATCACCGTGGTATGCGTTTAAGCCGAGTACGTACAAATTATTTCTCCGATATATTTATATAATAAAATATCATATTTTTCTTCTCAAATATACATTAAGCTGAGTGTGAAACTCCTTTTTTAAATAGCTTAACATAGACTGCCATTATACCTCCTGCTGCAAGTATTGCCAGGAATGGCTCAACTGTCAGCGAATACCTTGAATTCGAAAAGTAAAAAAAGTGTATGCAGGTTAAAATTAAGACTGCTGCGCCCATAAATATTTTTTCAGAGCTTAAAGGTATTTTAAGGAAACCAATGAATGCTAATATCAGAAGAGGGAATCTTAAGCCGGCTATTATTCTATAGTGCAGGCTTGCTTTTTCCCATTTGTTTGTTGATGCCAGTGGACCCCACAAATCCCACAAAGATAGAAACCTGTCCTTTATAAACTTTGCCGGTTCTGTAACCATATACGTAACATAATCATTTATCGAGCTGTTTGCATCAATATAATTTCCTTCAAAATTATTAGCTGTCAGAGTGAAATTGTAAAATACATTAACACCTAAAGTAATTTTTCCGCTAACTAAAAAACCATAAATCAATAAAATGCAAACCGGG
>JACZKK010000126.1 GCA_014860115.1 Ignavibacteriaceae bacterium | reverse complement strand
TTCAGCAAAGAAAACGTAGCCGGTTCAAAAGAAGAAAAAGCTTTGTACGATTTAATCTGGAAAAGAGCAATTGCATCTCAGATGAGTGATGCACAATTGGAAAGAACAACTCTCAAGATTAATGTTAGTGAAGCGGATGACCTGTTCGTTGCAAAAGGTGAAGTAATAAAGTTTGATGGATTTCTGAAAGTATATATTGAATCTTCTGATGATGAAAATGGTGAGAACGGAGAGAGTGGAATATTGCCTGATATTTCTAAGGGACAGAAAATTTCTTTCACTGAAATATTAGCTACTCAAAGATTTACACGTCCTCCTGCAAGATACACTGAAGCAAGTCTGGTAAAAAAACTTGAAGAGCTTGGAATCGGAAGACCTTCAACATACGCTCCAACTATCAGTACAATTCAGAAACGAGGATACGTTCATAAAGAGGAACGTGAAGGCACTGAAAGAGAGTATGCTGTAATTACTCTGAATGAATCAAAGAAAATCAGCAAAGAAAAAAGAACTGAAATTACAGGCGCGGATAAAAGTAAATTATTTCCAAATGATGTAGCAATGCTTGTAAATGATTTTCTTCTGGTACACTTTCCACAAATCATGGATTACCAGTTTACTGCTCATATTGAAGATGAACTTGATGAAATTGCAAATGGTAAAATGGATTATCATGAAATGCTTGATGAGTTTTATCCTCCCTTCAAAGAAAAAGTAGAACACACAATTGAAACGTCCGAAAGAGTATCAGGAGAAAGAATTCTCGGAACGGACCCAGCTACAGGCAAACAGGTCTCGGTAAGAATGGCAAGGTTTGGACCTGTAGCAGCATTAAGCAATCCAAAAGATGAAAACGATAAACCCATATATGCTGGCTTGAGAAAAACTCAAAAACTGGAAAACATAACTTTTGAAGAAGCATTGTATTTATTTAAGCTTCCGAGAGTTGTTGGTTTATACAACAATCAGGAAGTTGTAGCAGCAATTGGTCGGTTCGGACCTTATGTACGATATGATGGAAAATTTTATTCGATAAAAGACCAGTATGATCCTCACGACATTGAAATTGATGAAGCGATTGCTGCTATCGAAGCTAAAAAGAAATCCGACGCAGAGAAATTAATTAAAACTTTTGAGGAGAATCCAGAATTTCAAATACTTAATGGAAGATGGGGCCCATATCTCAAAGCAGGAAAAGAAAATGTAAAAATACCCAAAGATCGTGATCCTTCTTCATTAACATATGACGAATGTGTCAAATTAGCTGAAGAAGCAAAAACAAAACCTAAACGAAGAGGAAGATTTAGTAGAACTAAAACTTAAGTAGTTAATTCTTTGACTGAATAGAATTGATTATTTTTCCAGAGTAAACTTTTTAATCTAACAAATAAATATGCTTTTAGCTTTTATAGAATGGAGCGTAAGCCCGGAAATATTTCATTTGGGACCGATATCTGTCAGATGGTACGGCTTCCTGTTTGCAATGGCTTTCGTTGCAGGATATTTTATAATGACCTGGGTCTTTAAAAAAGAAGGAAGACTCAGAACCGACCTTGAACAGCTTTCCGTTTATATGATCTTCGGAACAGTTATAGGTGCAAGATTAGGCCATTGTTTGTTTTACAATCCGGAATATTATCTATCTAACCCTATTGAAATATTTAAAGTGTGGGAGGGTGGATTAGCCAGCCACGGTGCTGCACTTGGTATTTTAACTGCACTTTATTTGTTTTCAAAAAAGAAAAAAAATTATCCGATGCTCTGGACACTAGACAGGGTTGTAATTGTGGTTGCCTTAGCCGGAACATTTATAAGATTGGGAAATCTTTTCAACTCGGAAATAATCGGAAAACCTACAGATGTCTCCTGGGCGTTCATCTTCACAGCAGTGGATGAGCTACCGAGACACCCGGCACAGCTGTATGAATCAATAGCCTACTTGATAATTTTCCTTATTCTGTTATTCATTTATTATAAAGGATTTGAAAAGAACAGAAACGGATTGCTTTTCGGAATATTTCTATTACTTGTTTTTACGTTCAGATTCTTTGTTGAATTCGTGAAAGAAAATCAATCAGGATTTGAAGAAACAATGGTTTTAAATATGGGTCAGATCCTAAGCATTCCTTTTGTCATAGCCGGAATTATTTTTATAGCAAAGTCATTAAAACCTAAAGTAAAAAGGTAACTTTTCTTATTTATTGTTTCTTAAGTTGTGAAACATAAAAATATTCTTGCTACGGTTATGACTTCTCACAGAAGCAATACATATCAACTCAATCCACTGAACAGAATCAATAATTCTATACGTTTTCTAGAATATTCCAGCAATAAATAATCAAATAGAGTAAAAT
>JACZKK010000125.1 GCA_014860115.1 Ignavibacteriaceae bacterium | reverse complement strand
GTGTAACACCTTTTCAGATTGCTCAATCAATCTCTGAAAGACTTGCCGATGAGGTACTCGCTGCAAAAGTGAATGGGTCTGTCATAGATATGCAGAGACCAATTAATCAGGATACCGAAATTCACTTCCTAAAATTTGATGATAAAGATGGAAAAGAAGTATACTGGCATTCTTCTTCTCATCTTATGGCGCACGCAATTAAGTCACTCTATCCTGAGGCGAAATTTGGTGTTGGTCCTGCAATTGAGAATGGTTTCTATTACGATTTTGATATCAACAAAAAGCTCGATGAAGAAGATCTTCTTAAAATTGAACAGAAAATGGAAAAGATTTCAAAAGAAGATCATAAATTTGAGAGAACAGAGTTACCGAAAGCAAAAGCGGTAGACTTTTTCAAAAAGCAGGATGATCAATACAAACTGGAAATATTAAGCGAGCTTGATGAAAATAATGAAGTGATCAGCATTTATAATGAGGGTGATTTTACTGATTTGTGCACAGGTCCGCATCTTCCATCTGCTGGAAAAATAAAATATGTGAAATTGTTAAGCGTATCAGGTTCATATTGGCGAGGTGATGAGCACAATAAACAGATGCAAAGAATTTATGGTATCTCTTTTCCGAAGAAAAAAATGCTCGAAGATTACATTCACTTCCTTGAAGAAGCCAAACGGAGAGATCACAGAAAACTTGGTAAGCAGCTTGATTTATTCAGCGTTCACGAAGAAGCTGGTGCGGGTTTGGTTTACTGGCATCCAAAAGGTGCACGAATCAGAATGGAAATTGAAAACTACTGGCGTGATGCTCATTTAAAAAACGGTTATGAATTACTTTACTCTCCTCATATGGGAAAAAGCTGGCTTTGGGAAACCAGTGGTCATCTGGATTTCTATAAAGATAGTATGTACTCAGGAATGAAGATAGATGAACAGGATTATTACATCAAACCGATGAACTGTCCATTTCACATTATGATTTACAAAGCTCATCTGCGTTCGTATCGTGATTTGCCGCTGAGATGGGCGGAACTTGGAACTGTTTATAGATATGAAAAAAGTGGTGTGCTGCATGGATTGTTGAGGGTTCGTGGATTTACACAGGATGATGCGCACATCTTTTGTGCTCACGAACAGATTGAAGAAGAGATCAGAAGAACTTTAAACTTTGCAAGAATGATTCTTGGGACTTTTGGTTTCGAGCAAATGAATTTTTATCTGGCAACTAAACCGGAAGAATCTGTTGGTGAAGTTGAATTGTGGGATAAAGCAATAGAATCTCTACGCAAAGCTCTTGAAGCAGAAAAACTAAATTATGAGATGGATGAGGGCGGCGGTGCATTCTACGGTCCAAAAATAGACATCAAAATTAAAGACGCACTTGGAAGAGAGTGGCAGTTAAGTACAATCCAGTTTGATTTTAATTTGCCTGAAAGATTTGACATCAATTATATTGGTGAAGATGGAAAAGAACACAGACCTTTCATGGTTCACCGGGCATTACTTGGTTCGATCGAAAGATTTTTTGGAATTCTGATTGAACATTACGCTGGAGATTTTCCACTTTGGTTAGCACCTGTACAAGCTGTGGTCATTCCTGTATCTCAAAACTTTTTTGAATATGCTCAGACCATAAATGAGAAGCTGGTATCAGGTGGTATCCGTACTCATTTGGATGAAAGGAATGAAAAAATCGGTTATAAAATCAGGGATTGGGAGATCCAAAAAGTCCCTTATATGATTATTGTTGGAGAAAAGGAGCAAAACGCAGCCAATATCTCAGTTCGCCAGCATAAAAAAGGTGATCTAGGGGCTTTTACATTAAGCGATTTTATTGATAAACTTGCTATTGAAATTAAAAACAAAGATTACACAACAATTTAAAGAGGTTATTCATCGCGCAAGTAGAAAGCATCCGTGTAAATGAAGAAATCCAGGCTCCTAAAGTTAGAGTTATTGATACTGAGGGAAAACAGCTTGGTGTATTTTTAATAAAGGACGCCAGACGATTAGCTGGTGAAAGAGGTAAAGACCTCGTGGAGATTGCTCCTCAGGCGAAACCTCCTGTTTGTAAAATAATTGATTTTGGAAAATTCAGATATGAGCAGCAGAAGAAGGAAAAAATCCAAAAGAAAAATCAGCAGGTTTCAATACTTAAAGAAATAAGATTTCATCCAAATACTGATGTTCACGATTTTGATTTTAAAACAAGACACGCGATAAATTTTCTTGAGGATGGTAATAAGGTTAAAGCAACCGTTGTGTTTAAAGGAAGAGAAATGGCTTATGCGGAACTTGGAGAAAATCTTCTTAAAAGATTTTTAGAAAGAGTGCAGGATGTAGCTAAGATTGAAGTGGAACCAAAGATGGAAGGAAGAAATATGAGCTTAATTGTGGTTCCGGCTTCTAAAAAAGGGAAGAAAAAACAATAATAAAACAGGATTAATTTATGCCAAAGATGAAAAGTAACCGGGGTGCTTCTAAAAGATTTAAGAAAACCGCTTCGGGAAAATTTAAAAGACAAAAGGCTTATAAGAGTCACATACTAACCTCAAAATCTACAAAGAGAAAAAGAAATTTGAGGACTACGACATTGGTCTCTAAAGCTGACCAAAAAAGTGTAAGTTTAATGGTTCAATAAAGAAAAAGGAAAAGTAAAATGCCAAAAGCAAAGAATAACGTTGCTTCAAGAAAAAGAAAAAGAAAAATATTAAAACAGTCAAAAGGCTACTGGGGTAATCGTGGTAATGTTTTTACTGTTGCCAAAAATGCTGTTGAAAAAGGTCTTGTTCATGCTTACAGGGACAGGAAATCCAAAAAAAGAATTTACAGGCAACTTTGGATTACCAGAATAAATGCTGCCGTAAGACCGCATGGATTAAGTTATTCAAAATTCATTAGTGCTCTTGATACAAAAGGAGTAATAATTAATCGTAAGGTGCTTGCAAACCTCGCTGTTGATAATCCTGATGCCTTCGCTGAACTTGTAAAGTTCTCGGCTAACTAATTCAAACCCTCATAGAATTAATAGAATTTCTTTGAGGGTATTATTTTAAATATTCAACACTCCCATTATGCAGCGTTCGGAAATAGAGAGAATAAAATCGGATTTCGATCAGGAGATTGAAAAAGCATCTACATCTGGAGAACTTGAACAAGTCAGAATTAAATTTCTCAGCAGGAATGGAATTGTAACAAAGCTGTTTGATGAACTGAAATCAGTGCCCGGCGAAGATAAACCAGTCTTCGGTAAACTTTTAAATAATCTTAGAACGGAAGTAACAGAATCATTCAATAATAAAAAATTAATTATTGAATCGAATCAACTTCCCGATTCATCCAGCATAGATCTTACCCTTCCAGGTAAAGGTATTAAGATTGGCAGCAGGCATATCCTCACTCAAACTTTATTTGAGATTAAATCAATTTTTAAGGGATTGGGATTTTCAGTTTATGATGGACCCGAACTTGAATCTGATTACTACAACTTTGAAGCATTAAATTTTCCTCCTGATCATCCCGCAAGAGATATGCAGGATACATTCTTCGTAAGTGATAAATTTCTTCTTCGTACTCACACTACTCCTGTACAGATTCGTATAATGGAAAAAGAACAGCCGCCAATCAGAGCCATAATGCCCGGACGTGTTTATCGTAATGAAGCTATTAGTTCACGGAGCTATTGTATGTTCCATCAGGTGGATGGAATTTATGTTGATACCGATGTTTCATTTGCTGAATTGAAAGGAACACTTGTATCATTTGCCGAACAATTTTACGGTGAAGGATTTAAATATAGGTTCAGACCAAGCTTTTTCCCATTCACCGAACCAAGTGCTGAAATGGATATTACGTGTTACATCTGTAAAGGAAAAGGATGCAGAGTTTGCAAACATTCAGGCTGGCTTGAAATTCTTGGCTGCGGAATGGTTGATCCAAATGTTTTCAAGTATGTTAATTATGATGCAGAAAAGTATACTGGTTATGCATTTGGAATGGGGATAGAGAGAATTGCTATGCTTAAGTATGGAATTGATGATATCAGAATATTTTTTGAAAACGATTTAAGATTCCTCAAACAATTTTAACCGGATAATTTGTGAAGATATCGCTTAACTGGATTAAAGATTACGTTATCCTCGATGGAATCTCTACTGAAGAGATCGTGGATAAGTTAACTATGTCCGGACTCGAGGTTGAAGATTTCATCGATCAGAATAAAAAATATTCCGGGATTATTGTGGGATTAGTCAAAGATGTGCAGAAGCATCCAAATGCTGATAAGCTAACCGTTTGCTCTGTGTACGATGGAAAAAATGATTTGAATGTTGTCTGTGGTGCACCGAATGTTGAGAAAGGACAAAATGTTATTTTCGCTCCTATCGGTTCCATAATTCCAAAAGGGAATATGGAAATGAAGAAAGTTAAAATCCGTGGTGTCGAATCAAACGGAATGATCTGCGCTGAAGATGAACTTGAATTGAGCGATGATCATTCAGGCATAATGGTTTTGGCTGATGATCTATCAGCCGGCACTCTAATTAGTGAAGCCTTAAAGTTAAATGATGTTCTGTTAGAAATTGCAATCACACCAAACCGTCCGGATGCACTTTCACATATTGGTGTAGCACGAGATTTGGCAGCTATTTTCAATCGTGACTTGCGGATTTCCAAACTCGATTTTCAGGAATCACAGCAAGACATTAAACAGCTTGCCAGTGTTGAAATAGAAGACAAATTAAATTGCCCTCGTTATTCGGCCAAAGTTGTAACAGGTATTACGATTAAAGAATCACCAGAATGGCTTCAAAATAAATTGACCAAAATCGGATTGCGACCAATTAACAATGTAGTTGATGTGACCAATTTCATACTGCACGAATTAGGACAGCCTTTACATGCATTCGATCTTGATCAACTATCAGGCAAAAGAATAATTGTAAAAAGTCTCTCTGAGGATTTAAAGTTCACTACTCTTGATTCAAAAGAGAGAATCCTGCCAAAGGGAACTATGATGATTTGTGATGGCAAACGCGAAGTTGCAATTGCCGGAGTGATGGGTGGTGAAAATTCTGAGGTGACAGCATCAACAAAAAATATCTTAATCGAATCAGCTTACTTTAATCCGACTTCAATCAGGAGAACATCGAAAAAATTGCAGTTGTCTTCTGATTCTTCTTACAGATTTGAAAGAGGTACTGATCCATCCAATACGGTATTTGCTGCACAAAGAGCTGCTCAATTAATTGCGTCTATAGCTGGCGGTGAAATTGCTAAAGGTGTCATTGATGAATATCCGGTTAAGATTAAGCAGAAAGAGATGACTTTTCGATTAGCCCGAATGAAAAAGTTGCTGGGGTACGAAGTTCCCAAAGCAGATGTGATTAAAATATTTCAAAAGCTTGGAATTAATTTATTAAAAGATATGGGCGAGTCTCTTGAAGTGATTGTCCCAACTCATCGACCTGATATTGAAAGAGAAGCAGATCTAATAGAAGAAGTTGCAAGAATTGCTGGTTATGAAAAGATTCCTGCTATTGAAAAGGTTAGTATAACTCTGCATAAAAGGAAAGATGACTTTGACCTCGAAGATAAAATCAGAGAAAGTGCAGTTGCTTTGGGATTTAATGAGATGGTCAATAATCCATTAATACAAGAATCAGACTCAAGGGTAACGGGCAATCCAATTCAAATAGCAAATCCACAAAGCCAGGATATGGCATATCTGCGAACATCGTTGTTAGTTTCAGTTCTGCCCATCATATCAAACAATATTAAAAAAGGTGAGAAAGATATTGCTGTTTTCGAAATCGGAAATGTATTTGAAAAACTGAAAGATGATCTTAATTCATTCTCTGATTTTGAAGAGAAAAAGAAACTGTTATTCATTATTACCGGTAAAAAGCAAAGCCGTCAATGGTATTCAGCTGAATTGGATTATGATATTTTTGATTTGAAAGGTCTGATAAATTCATTTTTTTCAAAAATTTCGCTTGACAATGTTTTAAATGATTCTTATAATTCCATACAAAATAAGATTTACGATTATCAATTCACCGTAAACTTTAAAGATTTGATGTTTGGTGTTGGTGGTAGAGTAAGCAAAAACGTTCTTAAAATGTTTGATATCAATCAGCCAGTATTTTCTTTTGAGTGTGATTTGAAAATTCTTGGAGACTTATCCGGCAAAAAAAGAACATTCAAAGAACTTTTAAAATACCCCAAAGTTTACCGTGATTTTGCGTTTTTGTTTGATAAATCGATAAATTATACCACCGTAAAGGAATTTATTTTACGTGGAGGCACTGATATTCTTAAATCTGTTGAATTATTTGATCTTTTTGAGAGTAAGGAGATAGCTGAAGATAAAAAGAGTATGGCATTCAATTTAGAGTATTATGATTATAACAGAACATTAACTGATGAAGAAGTAGATAAAGATTTTCAAAGCTTAATAACCAAAGTAACTGAAAAATTTAACGCGATTCTGAGAGGGAAATAATTGGTAGATCTTGCTAAATACGAAACCTTAATAAGTGACCTAGGCAAGCTTGAGTCCCAGGTAGAAATACTTAAAAATAAGTACGGCGATACACTTGGAAGAAACAAAGAATTAGAAGTATCATTGAATGAAATACAGGCAGATAAAAGTCTTCTTCACCAAAAAATTTTCGAGATGGAATCAGAATTGGAAGAAATAAAACTTAATTCGGAGGAAAAAACAAAACTAAATTCAGAAGAACGAGAAGAGTTAAAAATTAAAATTAGAGATTTAATTTCCAGAATAGATAAACACTTGTCCTCTGATTGGTCACAATAATTTGAATCAGGACAAATAGAAGTAATTAGTTCTTAAATAATTTGTTAGTGGGTAAGCACAGAAAGACTGATGGAAAAAAAGAAGCTGAAAATAAAAATATTTGACAAAGAATATTCTTTACTTGTCGAAAATGAAGAAATAGCAAAAGAGCTTGCTATATATGTTAATAAAGTAATGGAAGAGACAAAGGATGAGCTTCCGGATCAACCGGCTCAAACAATAGCTATTATTGCGTGTTTGAATATTGCATACGATCTTTTTATTGAAAAGAATAAGAACAGAGAATTTTTGATTCAGGCTTCGGATAAAGTTAAAAAGATAAAACTTCTTCTATCAGAACAGCAGGTTGCTGACCCATCTTAAGTATAACCGCTTCGCTGCTCCTAATAATTAGTGAAAAACTAACATAAACTAATTGGGAGTATTACTCCGGCGTGTATTACAGGCCTCATCTTCAATTTTGGTTGAGGACTCTCCCATTTATGGGATAGCAGTGGAAGTAAAAAGCGACTGGGAACATTCCCACTGTGATTAATAGGGTTTTTCCTATTAATTACGGGGCAGCGAGTGCGGTCTTTAAAAAATAAAACTTAAGCGTGGAGGAAAAATGGACGTACTGTTATTAATACCGATGCTCGTTGTTGTTATTATTGTTTTCTTTTACCTGGGATGGATGATGAACTCCCGGATTGGTAAAAAAAGTATTATTACTGCTGATGAGCAGGCAAAGAAGATACTCGATGATGCAGATAAAGAGGCGAAGAATATTAAGAGAGAAAAACTTTTAGAAGTTAAAGATGAGTGGTATAAGAAGAAAACTGAATTTGATAAAGAGGTTCAGCAAAAAAGACAAAAGGTTGGTGCTCTTGAAAAACAGATCCAGCTGAGAGAAGAGAACAGTGAGAAGAAGTTTGATCTGGTTTTACAGAAGGAAAGAGAAAATAAAAAATTTGAGCAGGAGTTAAACCAGAAGCGTAAATTGATTGAAAACAAGCTCGAGGAGATAGATCGACTTGAACATGAACAAAACGCAAAACTGGAAAAAATATCAGGTCTATCTTCAGAAGAAGCCAAAAAAATTCTTATGGAGAATTTAGTAAATGATGCCAAAATACAATCAGCATCAATCATTAAAGATATTACTGACCGGGCAAAAGCTGATGGCAAACGAGAAGCCCAGAAAATCATCGTCCAATCAATTCAGAGAACCGCAGCTGACCATTCCATTGAAAGCACAGTTTCAGTTGTTCAGATACAAAATGATGAAATGAAAGGAAGAATTATTGGGAAGGAAGGTAGAAACATTCGTGCTTTCGAATCCGCTACGGGTGTGGATGTGATTGTAGATGACACACCTGAAGCAGTTATACTTTCTTCTTTCGATCAATTCAGAAGGGAAGTTGCGCGCGTTTCTTTAGAAAGACTAATTTCTGATGGGAGAATCCATCCAGCCAGAATTGAGGAAGTTGTAGAAAAAGTCAAACAGGAACTTGAAGAAGAAATGATACGTGATGGTGAAAATGTAGTTTTGCAGCTTGGATTACACAATATGCATAACGAACTTATTAAGCACATCGGTAAAATGAAATACAGATCAAGCTTTGGTCAGAATTTAATGCAGCATAGTATTGAAGTTGCATACTTGACTGGTATAATGGCGGCTGAACTTGGGATGGAAGCTAATTTGGCAAAACGCGCTGGGCTTCTGCACGATATCGGAAAAACAGTTGATAAAAGTGTTGAAGGTCCTCATGCACTTATTGGATATGAATTCACAAAGAAATTTAACGAGAACGCAATTGTTGTAAATGCAGTAGGTTCTCACCATGAAGATATTGAAATGGAACACCCTATTGCAGCATTGGTGCAGGCAGCGGATGCAATAAGCGGAGCAAGACCTGGTGCAAGACGAGAACCCCTGGAAAGTTATGTAAAGCGATTGGAAAATCTTGAGGAACTTGCCAAATCATTTGAAGGTGTTGCAAAGACTTACGCAATTCAGGCAGGAAGAGAAGTTAGAGTAGTTGTAGAACACGAAAAGATAGATGATCTTCTTGCTGATAAACTTGCGAAAGAAATTGCTGCAAAAATTGAGAATGAAATGGAATACCCTGGACAAATAAAAGTCACAGTTATCCGTGAAGTTAGAAAAATTGGTTACGCCAAATAAAAGGGGAATCTGCCCCTTTTTATTTCTGATTTATGTCAAATGGAAAAAAAATAAAAGTTGCAATTACGGGTAACATTGGATCCGGAAAATCTACATTTACTAAATTTCTTTTTGAAGCCGGATATCCAGTAATTCTCGCTGATGATATTTCTAAGGAAATTCTAGCTGGTGATCCCGAAGTCAGAAAAGAAGTGGTAAATGAATTCGGAGCAGAATCTTTTCAGGGAAATAAAATCAACAAAAAATATATTGCAGATAATATATTTTCCGATCCCAAGAAACTCAATAAAATAAATTCAATTCTTCATCCCCGAGTTAGAAAAAGAATTGACTACCTCTCAGAGGAATACTTTAAAACAAGCAATATTGTTTTTGTAGAAGCTGCTTTGATTTTCGAATCAAAGATTGAAAATATGTATGATTATGTCGTGCTTGTCACGGCCGACAAAAGTATAAGAATGAAGCGTTCAACTATGACTAATAAATTTTCAGAAGAGGATTTTATCAAGCGTGATAACAATCAAATAGATCAGGAAAGTAAAAAGAAGAAAGCAGACTTTATTTTTACTAACGATGGTTCTAAAGATGAACTAAAGCGAAAAGCTATTTTACTTGTCAACCTGCTAAAGCCAACCTTAAGCTAAAAATTCTATCCACTCAAAATCATTACCACTTTTTACAGTAGTAAAAATGCTGTAATTTTGTATACAAATTTTTGCGGAGAATGTAGTGTCTGTATTTCATAATCTTCTAGTTAAATCAGTTCAAGCAATGCCTGAGAGTATTGT
>JACZKK010000124.1 GCA_014860115.1 Ignavibacteriaceae bacterium | reverse complement strand
GAGAGAGATACAGAGAGAGTTTAATTAATTTTATTTTTTTTAAAGGATTATTATGAAATCAATCAATGAAATTATAAAAGAAAAACCATGGGTTGCCTGGGCTATATTTCTCACAACTATAGTTATAGTATTTTTTATCGGACTACTTGCTTCAACGATAATTGAAAGAAGAACTGAGTCGATTTATACTTTGCAAACACTAAAACCGATAAATGATTGGGAACCACGTAATGAAGTTTGGGGAGAAAATTTTCCACGTGAGTATGAAACTTATTTGAATACACTTAAAACTGATTTTGCCAGTAAGCACGGTGGTTCCGTGATGATTGATTATCTTGAAAAATATCCTGAACTTGTAGTGTTGTGGGCAGGTTATGCTTTCTCAAGAGAATATAACCAGGGAAGAGGTCATGCTCATGCAATTGAAGACATCAGGAATATTTTAAGAACCGGTGATAATGAATTTTCACCACAGCCTGCAACCTGCTGGACGTGTAAAAGCACTGATGTACCAAGATTATTAAAAGAAGTGGGTACGGAAAATTTTTACAAAGGAAAGTGGAAAGATCTAGGTGCGGAGGTTGTGAATCCGATTGGCTGCCAGGATTGCCATGATCCAAAAACAATGAACTTAAGAATTACTCGCCCTGCATTAATCGAAGCAATGCAGAGACAAGGAAAAGATATCAACAGTTTTACCAGACAGGAAATGCGTTCGCTTGTTTGTGCACAATGCCATGTTGAATATTACTTTAAAGGTGAAGAAAAATATTTAACATTTCCCTGGGATAATGGTTTCAGAGCTGATAATATGGAAGAATATTTTGATGAGATTGAATTTACTGATTGGACACACGCATTATCAAAAGCTCCAATGTTAAAAGCACAGCATCCTGATTACGAATTATTTATGACAGGTATTCATGCGATTCGCGGAGTTTCTTGTTCTGACTGCCATATGCCTTATAAAAGTGAAGGAGGAGTTAAGTTTACAGATCATCACATTCAGTCACCGTTGAACAATGTTGCGAACACCTGCCAGGTTTGTCATCGTGAAGATACAGATAGATTAATGCAAGACGTGTACGACAGACAGGATAGAATTGAAGAGATAAGAAGAATCGCAGAAAAAACTTTGGCTGCCGCTCACATCGAAGCAAAAGTTGCCTGGGATAATGGTGCAACTCAAAGTCAGATGAAACTAATTCTGACTTTAATTCGTCATGCACAATGGAGATGGGATTGGGTTGCTGCAGCTAATGCACTTGGTTTTCACGCACCCGTAGAAGCATTAAGAGTTCTTGGAACTTCAATTCAAAAAGGAGAGCAGGCGATAAGAGAACTTGCCGCATTATTTGTAAAACATGGATGGAATTATCCTGTTGAGATGCCAGACATTTCAACGAAAGACAAAGCTCAAAGATTTATCGGACTGAATCCCGAAAAAATGAAAGCTGATAAAGAAGAGTTTCTGAAAACCACAACAGTTAAGTGGGATGATGAAGCAAGAAAAAGACAAGGTTATTTGTTTATATATAAAATAGAAGAAAATGATTAGAACCATTCATAAGTTTCAAAATTGAGAAAAGAATGATTTTATTTTCAAATGCAGGTAATTTAGAAAATTAAGTGTAAAAGAAAACTAAAATTCTGCAACATTTTACCCGGCATTATCATTGCTTGCTATTAATGAATTATTTATGTTTGCTCACAGATGATGAAGAAAAAAATATCAATATTATTACTAACAATTCTTTTCCTGGTTTCGACAACAGGGATGCCCATCTGGTCGCATTACTGTGAAATGTTGGGGAAAAAATCTCTGACTGAATGTGGTGACTGCAAAATTGAGGAGGTTGAGGTAACCTCCTGTTGTTCAGAAAATATCCCGGATAATCAGTTGCAGTATTCTTCATCAAACTCAAATTGCTGTATTGATGAATTCGATTTTAAAAAGATTGAAGATAATTTTTCGCAGAGCAGTAATATAGTTTTTGTATCATTAACTCTGATTATTGCCGAGAATAATCTTACAACTATTCAATCTGAAGCCGAAAAAAAATATTCAAATAACTCAAATTACAATTTACCCCCGCCGAAATTCGGTAAAGAACTTCTTAATACAATCCACCAGCTTAAACTCGATCTACCTGTCTGCTGATCTTCTTCATTAATTGAAGAATTTCTCCGAGCAGCTTTTATCTGCTGCACAAATAAGTATAAAACATAGGACAGGAAAAATGAAATCATTAATAATTATGATTCTCACTTTTCTCGTGATCGATGCTGGAATGGCACAGACGTTAAAAGGAATAGTGTACGAGATTGATGAGAATCAAAACAAAATACCTCTCATTGGGACAAACATTTTCTGGGAAGGAACCCAGATAGGAACTACATCAGATAAGCAAGGATTATTTGAACTTGAGAAAATAGAATCGGATCATCTTCATTTAATAGTAAGTTTTATCGGCTATCAGCCGGATACTGTTGAAGTACCTTCATCGATGGATAATATTGAAATCGTTCTATCTGTTAATAGAGAATTGAAAGAAGTAGTAGTAACCGGAACATCATTATCAAAATATATTGATGAACTTGATGCAAAACCGACTGAAGTTATTACCAGCAAAGAATTATTAAAAGCCGCCTGTTGTAATCTCTCAGAAAGCTTTACAACCAATGCAAGTGTTGATGTTCAGTTTCAGGATGCGGTGACTGGTGCAAAGCAGATTCAATTATTAGGTCTTGCTGGTATTTACACAAATATTATGTTTGAGAATGTTCCGACTTTAAAAGGCATTACAAATACATTTGGACTTGGTTATGTCCCTGGTCCCTGGATGACAGCGATCAGCGTTTCTAAAGGTGCCGGATCAGTTGTAAACGGCTATGAATCGATTACCGGACAAATCAACATTGATTATAAAAAGCCAGATGACATCGAAAGGTACTACTTCAATGCTTTTCAGAGCTCGCATTTTAAGACTGACCTGAATGCGAATGCTGCTGTGCAGCTTTCTGAAAATCTTTCAACACT
This sequence comes from Ignavibacteriaceae bacterium, assembly GCA_014860115.1. GTDB lineage: Bacteria > Bacteroidota > Ignavibacteria > Ignavibacteriales > Ignavibacteriaceae > IGN2. The sequence goes on along the minus strand of JACZKK010000124.1, from coordinate 21,659 downwards.
TTTGTTAGCTCATTCAGATTTCGTAACGAAAACATTGGACCATAATCATGATTACTTTGCAGATCAGCCCGAAGTGAAGCAGTTCAATTTTATGAATAGATGGCATTATCAGTCCTTTACAGGATATGAATCGCAATTCGGTATACAGATAATTGATGAACAGCGAAATGCCGGACAAATTTCTGAATCACATTCAAGCAGTCACACCGGACATCTTTATGATATCGATGTCGATACGAAACGATATGAAGTGTATGCGAAAAATGGGTATGTATTCAATAGTGAGTCTTACACAAGTATGGGTTTAATTCTAAATGGACAATATCAGGATCAAAATTCTTTGTTTGGATTAAGAACATATGACTCGCAACTGAGATCATTCTATTCAAAACTTATCTTCGAAACGAAGACTGAGGATGATGTTCATGCAATAACACTTGGCGGCAGTTATGTTTTTGACCAATATGAAGAAGAATATAATAGAATTGATTTTTTCAGAAAGGAATCCATACCCGGATTTTTTGCAGAGTATAATTATTCACCACTTCCGCAGCTCGCTGTTGTGCCTGGTGCCCGTGTAGATTTTCATAATTTATACAAAACTTTCTTTACTCCAAGACTTCATGTTAAGTACGGGATAGATGACAATACAACTCTGAGAATTTCTGGTGGGAAAGGTTACCGTTCAGTAAATCTTTTAGCTGAAAATATGAATTACCTGGCAAGTTCTCGTCAATTTGTGGTAATAAATAATCCAACTTACGAAGAAGGTTGGAATTACGGTTTAAATCTGACAAGGTACATCTCAATAAATAATCGTGACTTGAGAGTTACTGCTGATTTTTATAGAACCGATTTTATCAAACAGACTGTCGTAGATATTGACAGTGATGTTAGAGAGGTTAGATTTTATGATCTGGATGGAAAATCATATTCAAATAATTATCAGATTGAACTTGCTTATGAATTATTTCAGAGATTAGACTTTACTGCTGCATTCAGATACTCTGATGTCAAGACCCAGTACCAAGATAAACTTTTAACTAAACCCCTTATTAGCAAGTATAAAGGATTACTAACACTTTCGTACGCAACTGAAGAGCCTGATTGGCTTTTTGACACATCAGTTTTATTGAATGGAGATGGACGAGTTCCTTCAACTCTGGAAAATCCGATCGAGTATCAGAGACCAGAATCATTCTCTGAATTTGTAAACATAAATGCTCAGGTTACAAAAAAAATTGATGTAGTTGATTTATATTTTGGTGTAGAGAATCTTTTGGATTTCACACAGGATAATCCGATAATTGCATCAGACGATCCGTTCGGTGAATATTTTGATGCTTCGCTTGTTTGGGGTCCTGTTGACGGACGGAAGTTTTATCTTGGTTTGAGACTTAGTGTTTTGTAATTATGCTTAGTCATCCTGAGCTTGTCGAAGGATGACAACTAAATTTTAAGCCGTCACATTTCGACAAGCTCAATGTGACAGTAAAATTATAAAGAGTAACAAAATGTTAAAAAAATTATTAATAATATTACCCTTCGCAGTGTTTCTCTGCTCATTAACACTTGCGCAGGAAAATCCAGTAATTGAAAATCAAGGAACTAAGCTGGATACAATAGTCAATCAAGAGCAGAAAGTTGATACAACAGCAACAGTATTAAAAATGGAAATCTGGAATAAAGTATGTCCGGTAATGGGTAATAAAGTGGATGTTGATGGTCCAACCGTAGAATACAATGGAAAACTTTATGGATTTTGCTGTCCCGGCTGCGACGCGAAGTATGAAAAGAATCCTGAAAAGTATTCGAAGAATTTAAATGAAGACGGAACAAGATTCATTGGTAGAAAATAATTCATCATTAATCAAATCATAAATAAAAGGAAAAACAAAATGCTCAAACAACTCATGATCATCTTTTCAGTAATCGCATTTCTCGGTGTGATTTCTTTTGCACAGGAAAAACCTGAAACAGAAAAGAAAGAAAAGAAGGAATGTTCAAAAAGCTGCTGTGGTACAAAAGAGAGTCACAGCGAAGTGAATATGGAAAAAAGCAGTGAGACTGTGTCTGTTCAGATTTGGAATAAAGTCTGCCCGGTAAAAGGTGAAGAAATTGATGTGGATGCACCAACAGTCGAATACAACGGAAAGACAATAGGATTCTGTTGCCCAGGATGTGATTCCAAATTTCAAAAAGATCCTGAAAAGTATATGAAGAATCTTAATGAAGATGGTTCAAAATTTATAGGCAGTTAGTTTAAGAATAAGGGATGCATTTTTATGCATCCCTTTTTTTATTTTTGTACCAGAATGAAAAATTTAATCAGGACAGCATTTCTTCTCAGCTTAATTACTATCATTTACAACATAGCTGAAGGAATCATTTCAGTTTACTTTGGTGTTTCAGATGATGCATTGGCATTACTTGGTTTTGGAGTAGATAGTTTTGTAGAGGTGATTTCCGGGATAGGAATCGCTCATATGATCCTAAGAATGAAATATTCAAAAGTTGAAACCCGTGACACATTTGAAAAAACTGCACTAAGAATTACAGGCACTGCATTCTATCTCTTAACTGCTGGTTTAATAATTGGTTCTGCACTCAATATAATAAATGATGTAAAACCAGAATCAACTCTTCCGGGAATTATAATAGCCAGTATTTCAATCCTGACGATGTACTGGCTGATGACATCAAAGTTAAAAGTCGGTAAAGCTTTAAAATCCGATGCAATTATTGCTGATGCAAACTGCACAAAAACTTGTTTCTATCTGTCATTTATTCTCTTAGCCGCCAGCGGACTATACGAATTATTTAATATTGCATACTTTGATATTTTAGGATCATTGGGAATAGCTTACTTTGCATTTAAGGAAGGTAAAGAAGCATTTGAAAAAGCGAAAAGTGGAAATCTTCTCTGCAATTGTGAACATGATATTCCAGCTGCCGACAGTCTTTTTAAAAATAATTAGATACTTCGTAAATCGTGTACACACATACTCACATTCAGACAAACTACAATAAAGCTTTCATAATTGGAATTACACTAAATGTAATTTACATTTTAGTTGAAGTGTTTTATGGCTTGATGATAAACTCGATGGCATTGCTTGCAGATGCAGGACATAATTTCAGTGATGTGCTTGGTTTGCTTCTTGCCTGGGGTGCTTCCTATCTTGCAAAAACTGCAACCACTGAAAAACGAACTTATGGTTTTAGGAAGTCAACTATTCTTGCGGCTCTATTTAATGCAATTCTTTTGATGATCGCCGTCGGTGCAATTACAATTGAAGCAATCAGAAAATTTATTTCTCCGGAACCGGTTCAGGGATTAATTATGATGATCGTTGCTGGAATCGGAGTTGTAATTAATGGAATCACTGCATTTCTTTTTTTGAAAGGAAGAAAAGAAGATCTCAACATAAAAGGTGCTTTTTTACATATGGCTGCAGATGCAGGGGTGTCACTCGGAGTTGTACTTGCCGGATTTATTATTTATTCAACAGGCTGGCTTTGGATCGATCCTGCAATAAGTCTAGTTATAGTTTTAGTGATTACTATCGGAACATGGGGATTGCTGCGAGACTCTTTCCATCTTTCGATGGATGCTGTGCCGGATGGAATTAATTTGAAAGAAGTCGGAAATTATTTAAAAGGAATTAATGGTGTGGTTGAAGTTCATGATTTACATATCTGGGCGATGAGTACAACCGAAACTGCATTGACAGCACATCTTGTAATCCCGAATGAAACTAAAGATGATTATTTCCTCAAAAAAATTTGTGGAGAACTTCATAATCGTTTTGGAATAGAGCATTCAACAATTCAAATTGAAAAATCTGCTCAAAGCTCAAACTGCGAACATAGAAATGTTTAACGTCAAAAATCCATATGGAGACTTAATCCCAGTCCATTTGAACTGACCGAAGGCATAATATCCATACTTCCCCAAAAATTTTTATTCTCTCTTTTCTCCTCTGAATTAACAATACCGCTTCCGATGAAATAACCAATTGCAGCTCCAACAAACACATCCGAAAACCAATGCTTATTGTCATAAATTCTTTGGTAACCGGTAAAACCTGCCAATCCATATAAAGCAACCGTAGCAAACGGATTGTCTATCCGATTTGCTAGTACAGTTGAGACAGCAAATGCTGTTGCAGTGTGACCTGATGGGAATGAAACGTTTGCTTCCTGGAATGAATAAGTAAACATTGTCACCGGTCCTTCATTTGTGTATGGTCGAGATCTTCCGACAGTATACTTGAGTAATGATACTGCCAAACCTGAATATAAAACCGATTCAGTAAGCATTCTGCCTGTTGTTGCTATGCTCTTATTACCCAAAATTTTTCCTGTCAGATACATTCCACCAGCAAAAATTCCTGCATAACTAATGCTGCCATATTTTTCACTAAAACCAGTTGCATTATCCAGAGAAGGTGAATGCTGAGAGTTTACTTCTTCTTTAATTTTTGGATCAAGCGAGAATGCTAAACCTGAAGCCAAAACAAAAGCACCGGTTTTCATCCAGTCTGCACCTGTGAAATTGAATGGAGCGGCTGCGAGATTTAAACCATCCTCCATAAAAATTGACAGATCATTTTGCATTGGTGGGTTTATTACAGTCTGAAGATGAAGCGGTATCTTCATCTCCGGAAGGTCATTTTCCATAACTTGAGAATAGATATTTATCGGTTTGGATAAAAATAAAACAGCTGAAAAAAATGTGGTCCAGAAAATTCCGCTTTTATTGCTCAGCATAAAATTTTGGAATTAGTTTAAAAATAAATTTTTAATTAAACCTTGAACAAGGCTGAATTACAGAGAGATAATTCGGTAAGCTAAATTTCTATAGTAGTTAAATTTTTCTGTTTTATTAAAATTCTGGATCTGATTATAAGCATTTCCAATAAATAAACAAATCCAGATTTGAGGTATTTAAATCAAAATAAAGAATTTGAACTATATTCTGCTTAAATTTAATTATCAAAATATTGTCAGTTATTCTGAGAGTTCATATGAAAGACACACCAATCAACTACGAAGTCGTTTCAAGAAAAATAAAAGAAAGCCGCATCGAAAATATTGGGAAAGCATCGATACGTGAATTAAAAAAGCTTGTCGATGATATCGAAAAGGAAACCGGTGAAAGATTTATACGGATGGAAATGGGCATCCCTGGTTTACCTGCCGCAGATATCGGTGTGCAGGCAGAAATAAATGCGCTGAAAAGAGGCATTGCAAATACATATCCTGATATACAGGGAATTCCCCAGCTAAAATCTGAAGCTTCCAGGTTTGTAAAATTATTCCTTAACATTGACGTAAACCCTGAAGGATGTATCCCGACTGTTGGTTCGATGCAGGGAAGCTTTGCTGCTTTCATTACAGCAAGCCGGATGTATAAGGAAAAAGATACAATTCTTTTTCTTGATCCCGGATTTCCTGTTCACAAACAGCAATTGAAAGTTCTGGGACAGAAGTGGGAAACATTTGATGTCTATGATTATCGCGGTGATAAACTTAAAGCCAAGATGGAATCCTTCTTGTCGAAAGGAAACATCGCTGCTTTACTTTACTCAAATCCAAACAATCCTTCATGGATTTGCTTCACAGAAAAAGAATTAAAAATAATTGCTGGGCTTGCTGATAAATACAATGTTGTGATACTTGAAGACCTTGCTTATGTGGCTATGGATTTCAGGAAAGATCTTTATCATCCAGGCGAGCCGCCGTTCCAGGCAACTGCAGCAAGGTATACAGATAATTATATTCTTTTCATCTCAAGCTCCAAAGCATTCAGTTATGCAGGACAGAGAATAGGTCTGATGATTATGTCAGATAAACTGTATGAAAGAAAATGTCCCGACCTAAAAAGATTTTACACTATGGATTTATTCGGAAGAGCGATGATCTTTGGAACCGTCTATCCATTAAGCGCGGGAGTTACTCATTCAGTTCAATATGCTTTTTCCGCGATGCTTAAAGCTGCAAGCGACAATCAATTTAATTTTGTTGATATTGTAAAAGAGTACGGTGAAAAAGCAAAAATTATGAAAAAACTGTTCACAGATAATGGGTTTTATATTGTTTATGATAAAGATGAAAATGACCCAATTGCAGATGGTTTTTATTTTACATACGCATATCCAAATTTCTCCGGTGAAAGACTTCTTGAAGAAATGATATATTACGGAATAAGTGCCATCTCTCTTGCAATTACAGGAAGTCAGAAACTTGAAGGAATAAGAGCCTGTGTTTCACTTGTTCAACGGAACCAGTTCCCTGATCTTGAAAAACGATTGAGGAAGTTTCATCAGGATCATCCAGCAAATTGAAAGAGCAAAAAGTTTGTTAAAGGAAAGCTTGATAACTAAATTCACAATTATGATTCAAAATATTCTAACGAAGTATTCATTATGAAAGTTCACGAACTACTTGATATAAAATACATTCTTACTGAGTTTAACAGTGAAAATAAAGATAATGTGATCAATGAATTAGTTGATTTGCTTAATGGTGACCCACGCATAGTTGATCTTGAAGAAGTTAGAAAATGCGTTTTCGAAAGAGAAGAAAAAATGTCAACCGGAGTGGGAAAAGGTTTCGCAATCCCTCACGGCAAAACTAATTCTGTCACTGATATTCTTGCTGCTTTCGGAAAAAGTAAAACGCCAATAGAATTTAATTCACTTGACGGCGAACCGGTTCATCTGGTATTTTTATTAATTGGTAAAGAAAATCTTGTTGCAAAGCATATTAAGCTTCTTAGCAGGATTTCACGCCTGATGAACAATGAAGAATTCAGAAAAAAACTTATTGAAGCCCAAAGTCCCGATTCAATTCTTAGAATATTCCAGGATGAAGAACAGAGCTATTCTGATGTTTAGTCTAACCTACTCAAGCACATTTCTGTATTTAAGATGATAAAATCTGTAACAGGAACAAAAGATATTCTTCCCTCAGATATTCCGCGCTGGATATATCTTGAGAAAACTGTTGAAAACGTTTTCAATAATTTTAATTATAAAGAAATTCGCACTCCTGTTTTTGAAGAGACATCTCTCTTTGCGAGAGGAATTGGTGAAGAGACTGATATAGTTGGTAAAGAAATGTACACCTTTAAAGACAGAAGTGATACCAGCTTGACTTTAAAACCTGAGATGACTGCAGCAGTTGTACGTTCTTATGTTGAACATTCACTTGGTGCTCAGCAATCGTTGGTAAAATTATTTTATATTTCTCCGATGTTCCGGCAGGAGAGACCACAAGCAGGAAGATTCAGACAGTTCCACCAGTTTGGAGCAGAAGCAATCGGTAGTCCTTCGCCATTGCTGGATGCTGAAATGGTCCAGATGGCTTATGAAATTCTCAAATCACTCGGATTAAAAAATCTGACTATAAAAATAAATTCGCTCGGTACACCGAAGACAAGAGAGAACTACAAAAAAATATTAAAAAATTATTTAGCTGATAAAAAGGATAAACTTTCAGAAGATAGCAGAAGAAGATTTGAAACGAACATACTCCGAATTTTTGACAGTAAGATTGAATCCGATCAAATAATAATTAAAGATGCACCAAAGTTAATTGATCATCTCGATGAAGAAAGCAAAGCAGATTTTGAAGTTGTTAAAAATCAGCTATCAAAGTTTGGAATTCCGTTCACAATTGATCCTTCGCTTGTTCGTGGATTGGATTATTATACAAAACTTACTTTTGAAATTGACAGTGGAAGCGTTGGTGCACAAACAGCCTTGTGTGGTGGTGGAAGATATGATTTGCTTATTGAAACTCTTGGAGGGAAACCAACTCCAGCAACGGGATTCGCAGCGGGGATAGAAAGAATACTTCTTGCCTGTGAGAATGAGAAAAGTTTTACTGTCCCGGAACAAACAATTAATGTTTACCTGATCAGAATTGATAATGATTTAGAATCTGTTGTAAGTGAACTCGCTGGAAAATTGCGAAAGGAAAATCTGTCAGTTGATTTTGATTATCTGCAGAGAAGCGTTAAAGCTCAAATGAGGGAAGCGAATAAGCTGAATGCAAAATATGTTTTGTTCATTGGTGGGGATGAATACAAAGAAGGATTGCTTAAATTGAAAAATATGAGTGATGGTGCTGAAAAGATTCTATCTTTAGAAAAAATTCACGAATTAATTTCCACAATAAAAAAATAATGGAACGCAGATGACGCTGATTTTACTGATCTGCGCAGATCTGCTTGATCTGCGTTCTATTGACTTAAAAAAATGAATATAATCATCGGCAGAAAACCTGTACTTGAAGCACTGAATTCAAATGAAGAAGTTGAACAGGTTTACATACTTTTCGGACAGCAGGGGAATATCATCAATGCAATCCGTGTTGCTGCAAAAAAACGGGGAATAAAATGCAACCAGATTCCGCTCGAAAGATTCAGAACTTATGCACCAAGTCAAAATGCTCAAGGTGTAATCGCACTCAAGCAGGATTTCAAATTTTCTTCCCTCGATGAAATAATAACCGAAGCAAAAAAAAATCCCCTTCCTTTAATTTTAATTCTTGATGAAATTCAGGATCCACATAACGTTGGTGCAATACTTCGCTCAGCGGAATGCAGTGGGGTGGATGGAATTATTCTTACGAAACACAACAGTGCAACAATTACTTCGACAGTCACAAAGGTTTCTGCGGGTGCAACTGAGCATTTGAAAATCTGCCAGGTAAATAATCTTTCACAGACGATAGATGAACTAAAAGAAAAAGGTTTCTGGATTGTTGGTTCATCACTGGAGAATGCAAAAAATTACACAGAAGTGGATTACAAAATTCCCATTGTTCTTATTGTCGGCAATGAAGAAAAAGGAATCAGGAAACTCACTGCAAGTAAGTGCGATTTTCTGGTGAAGATTCCAATGACAGGCAAAATCCAATCGCTCAATGTTTCCGTTGCAACAGGAATTCTCCTGTTCGGAATACTTCGGCAGCGTGACTAGTAGCCTTAGAGGTTATTGACCCATCTCATCGAGCAATCCTGTCTGCCGAACAGACAGGCTCGAAGGTTGCACCCTCTTGTCATTCCAGGGAAGTTCAATGAAGTAAATTCCAAAATTTTTGCAAATAGAATCGCAACATTGAACCATTGGCAACAATGAATAAATTGGCAACGGTTATTTACTTATCTTTCTATAAAAATTATTACTTTAAAATTTAGTGAACATCAACTGGCAGGAATTATTCGATCAGTTGATAAATTCAAAAATAGACTCAGAAGGATTTGCTTAAATAAATCCGGATAAAAAAGTCTGGCAGATTAAAAGTTGATAACGGGGCAAATGAGAAAAGAATCTCTGAATTATTTCATAATATTTTCTTTCTTCATCCAATTCTTTTTTGATTCTACTGCTGCGGATTTCAATGCAAACGAAAATAAATACTGTCCGCTTCCCCACATAGTTTGGATAGGTGAAATTTCCAACGAGACTATTGATTCGGGCAGCAGAAGCTTCCTAAACTCAATTACAGAAATAATTTTTGGGGGCGACGATCTCACCATATTAAAACCCTTTTCTATTGTTTCATTTCCTGACGATAAAATTTGTTTTATTGATCAGGATAAAAAGGCAATTTTTATTTATTCAGAGAAGACAAAAGAAATTGAATTACTCATTAATGATGCAACTTTAAATTCGCCCATAGCATTATGTGCATATTCTGACAAACTTGTATTTACCGATTCCGGTTTGAATGAAGTTTTTATTTATGATTTTGAATCGGAACTGACTGTTACACTTAATTCTTCCATAAAACAGCCCACAGGAATTATTTATCTAGATGAACTTGATGAGTTCTGGGTATGCGAAACAGGAATGCACAGGATTTCAAGATTAAATTCATCGGGGAAAGTTATCGGCGTAATAGGAGAGAGAGGAGCAGACACTCTTCAATTTAATTTTCCAACATTTATCTGGAAGGATAAGTTGGGAAAAGTTTATATCAATGACAGCATGAACTTCAGGGTTCAGATTTTATCAATCGATGGTAATTTCGTCGGCAGCTTTGGAAAGAACGGTAACGGAAGCGGTGATCTCTCTAAACCAAAAGGAATTGCGACCGATACATTCAACAATATTTATGTTGTTGATGCACTGTTCAACAATGTTCAGGTCTTTGATCAGAGCGGAAATCTCCTTTGTTTCTTTGGAGAAAGAGGAAGTGAGAATGGAAAGTTTTTACTACCCGCCGGAATTTTTATTGATGATGAAAATAGAATCTATGTGGCAGACAGTTTTAATTCCCGGATACAAGTATTCAAACTTGAATGCGGTGATTAGATTGAAAGCAAATATTATCAAAATAGTTTTTACTGTTATTCTAATTCCTGTTATCGTTTGTCCGCAGAGTATAGTAAACACGAAGCACAACCTTTCAGTTTCCGGATCAGGCTCAATAAAAGCTGAAAGTGAAACAGAGATTTGTGTATTCTGCCATACACCGCATAACAGCAGTCCGCAAAAACCGCTTTGGAACAGGGAAGATCCGGCATTAAATTATAATCTCTATTCAAGTTCAACGACAGATGCCACAATTGCACAGCCCGATGGCTCTTCGCTGCTTTGTCTTTCCTGTCATGATGGTACGATTGCATTGGGAAATGTGCTTAGCCGTACACTTCCAATTCCAATGGCAGGAGGTATAACAACTTTACCACCTGGAAACAGTAATCTGACAAAAGATATTTCTGACGATCATCCCGTGTCTTTTGTTTACAATCCAACTCTGGCCGGGATTGATGGGCAACTGAATAACCCGGCAATCCTAACTGGACCTGTGAAGCTCGAAAACCAGAAAGTGCAGTGCATCTCTTGTCATGATCCGCATACGGATTTGTTCAATAAATTTTTAACTGCAACTAATCAGCAATCTGAGCTTTGCAATTACTGTCACGACAGAACTTACTGGAATTCTTCAAATCACAAATTATCAAGTTCAACATGGAATGGGATGGGATCAGATCCTTGGCCTCATACTGAATTTACAACGGTTGCGGAAAATGCTTGCGAAAATTGTCATAATCCTCATACAGCAAATGGAAAACTGCGCCTAATGAATCTTCAGCAGGAAGAAATAAATTGTCTGAATTGTCATAATGGAAATGTTGCTGAGCAGAATATCGAGACTCAATTCACTAAACCATATAAACATAATGTTAGTGGTTATTTGCAGATTCATGATCCTGAAGAGCCAAATGTTGTACAGACAAGGCATGTTGAATGCGAAGACTGTCACAATCCGCATGCAAGCAACAATCAGTCTGCAACTCCTCCTTATGTGAGCGGAATGCTTGCAGGAGTGAAAGGAGTAAATACGAATGGCAACGATCTCAATCCATCTCAGTATGAATATGAAATATGTTACAGGTGTCATGCTGACAGTCCGGATAAACCGCCAAGCCCAACTATACGACAAATTGAACAGAACAATGTTCGCTATGAATTTGATATGGGAAATCCTTCATTTCATCCTGTTGAAAGTGCGGGTGTTAATCCAAACGTGCCAAGTCTTATTCCTCCGTACACTACATCAAGTATAATTTATTGCAGCGATTGTCATGCAAGCGACGGAACAAATTCACCAAAAGGATCGCATGGTTCAATTTATCCGCAAATTTTAAAACTGCAATATCTGACTACTGACTATACACCTGAATCTGCAGCCGTATACGCATTATGCTATTCTTGTCACAGCAGAGAAGTTATAATAAACAGTACAGGAAGTTTTGGTAATAATGTTCACAGGAGACACATAGTATGGGAGAATACACCCTGTAATATTTGTCACGATCCGCATGGAATCAGCAGTATGCAGGGCAATACAACAAATAACACGCACCTGATTAATTATAACACTGCTGTAGTACAGCCAGATAATCTCGGTAGACTAAGATTTGAGGATAACGGTACGTTCAGAGGAAGATGCTACTTAACGTGTCATGGTGAAGTACACAGCCCGAGATCTTATTAAATAAAAGTAAATGGTTCTTTTAAATCATACATTCATCAACCAACAAAAGGGAGTTATTATGAAAATTAATATCCAGTTGCTTTCGGTAATTTTTATTTTTACCGTTAGTATATCGTTTGCACAAATTGCAAACAGTCCGCACGATTTCTCCGGACAAGGCTGGGGAACAACAGAAATTTGCGAACCATGCCACACCCCGCATAATTCTGATGCAACAATAGCTGATGCACCATTGTGGAATCACCAGACAACCACCACAACATTTACCCTGTATTCCAGTTCGACTTTAACAACAACAACTTTAACTCAGCCAGATGCTTCATCCAAACTTTGTTTGAGTTGTCACGATGGTACAGTCGCACTAGAAAATTTTGGAGGAAATACGGGCGGCACACATTTTATCGGGGGGAATGCAAATCTAGGAACAACATTAGCAAATGATCATCCAATTTCTTTTATATACAACACTACTCTGGCTACTGCAGATGGAGGATTATATGATCCGGCTACTCATATCACGGAACTTGGTGGTACGATAGAAGAAGATCTATTAATAGGTAGCAAGCTGCAGTGCGCTTCTTGTCATGATGCTCATAACGGATATAATAATCCTAGTCTCTTAAAGATCGGAAATGATGCAAGTATTCTCTGCCTGACGTGTCATGATAAATAATTTTATTAACAGGTGATGAGCAGAATTATCTGCTCTTCATCTCGAAAGTTTATACATACATATGAAAAAAATTTTGTTTACAAGTTTAATCCTCGTTGTAGAAATTTTTATCTCTTGTTCCGGTTCGGAGAATTTAAGAAAGAATGATGAACCTATTTTCTATCCTCCTCCGCCAGATGAACCGAGGATTCAGTACTTAACCAGTATAAGTAGTTCGAATGATATTTCAGGTGAGCAATCTACAATTACAAAGTTTGTTGTTGGCGAGGAAGAACCTCTGGTAATTATCAAGCCTTACGGCCTTGCAGCAAGGACTGATAAAATTTTTATATGTGATACACAGCTTAGCGCACTTATAGTTATTGACCTTGCAGAAAGATCATTAGGCTATTTTACACCCCAAGGCAGAGGAAAGTTAAAGAAACCAATAAATTGTTTTATTGACGAAGAAGGATTGCTCTATGTTGCGGATTCTGAACGCGGGCAAATAATCATCTTTGATAATGAACTTAATTACAGAGGTGAGATTGGAGACTCTTTAATTTTAAAACCGACTGATGTTTTCGTTGATGAAAATAAAATATATCTTAATGATATCAGCTCACGTAAGGTAAACATCTACGATAAAACTTCCCTGAAATATTTACGAAGCATTCCCTCTGAAAGTGAGAAGAAAAATCAGTTATACTCACCTGCCAATATTTCAGTCTCTAAAAATAAAATTTATGTTAGCGATCTTGGTGATTCCCGTATAAAGGTTTATGATGAAAAAGGAAATCATATTAAGACGATTGGAGATATAGGAAATACTCCGGGAAAATTTTCCCGTCCGAAGGGAGTTGCTGTTGACGCTGATGGAAACATATACGTAGTGGATGCAGGATTTGAAAATGTTCAAGTTTTTAACAGTGAAGGTGAACTTCTTATGTTTTTCGGTGGAAGCTACTCTAAACCGGGAGATATGTGGCTTCCGGCAAAAATATTTGTTGATTATAAGAATATAAATTTCTTTGAAGATTTTGTGGATCCTGCCTTCGAACTCAAATATCTGATCTACGTTACGAATCAATACGGACCTGATAAAATAAATGTCTATGGCTTCTTATCCCCAAAAGAGATTCAGAAATGAACTCAGCTAAGAAAATACTGACGCTGTTTAGTTTTTTCTTACTTACAATCTTTTTTTCCTGCTCAGCAGGATCAGACGGCACTATATTGAACTTTTTGTTTGATGGTGTACCGGCACCAGATACACTTAAAATTCAGGATAAAATAAATTTAATAACAACTCAATCAATTAAAGCTGAGGAAATTGTTGATTCGTTGGAATCTGTGCCATCACTTTTTTATCATTTGCCATACGAAGAAAAGATGTGTTCTGATTGTCATGACCAGGAAGCTTCTAACAAGAAAATCATGAGTCAGCCTGAACTATGTTATCAGTGTCATTCTGATTTCCAATCAGAATTTGAATACATCCACTACCCGGTAGAAGCGGGTGAATGTAATTCCTGCCATCATCCGCACAAGAGCACCCTGAAAATGTTACTTATAAAACCTATTCGTGAACTCTGCGGAGATTGTCACGATCTGGACGAACTGCTATCAGGTGATATGCATAGCGGAATCGGTGATATCGAATGTACTGATTGTCATTATCCGCATGGTTCAAATGATGTTAAATTGCTTAAGTAGAGATAATGTGAATAACCGGACAACATATTTACTCATAATGCTTTTCTGCTTCTGCGCAGAGATTTTGCCATCAGGTTTAATTATTAAAAAAGAAAATGGTTTTAGTTTCTGGACATTAAAATCAATTTCGGGGCTGCTATCACTTGAGGGAAATTACAGAAACGGAACCAGTTATCTTCCGGGATATTTTGATGATGAGTCAGAATCCATTTTTATGACGGGTAAACTAGATCTGAACACCAGGAGTGTTTTCTGGCATCCTAATTTTTTTCAGTTGAATGCAAATTTCTCCTTCAGTCCTGTACGCAATCTTGACCAATACATAGTATCGCCCGATAATTCTGAGATAAATACTACAGAGAGAATTGATCTAAATGGAATTTTCTTCACCGAAAGGATAATTTCTTTAAATCCTTACTTCAATTTTAATCATACTTTCAGCAGAAGAGAATATACTACAAACGTCGAATCATTTTATCAGAATTATGGAGCGAGACTGTTCAGTCCAAATAATATTTTACCGTTCAACATTAATGTATTCCAAAACTCCTGGAATCAGGATGAAATTCAAACCAGCAGAAAATTCTCCACCGAGCAATTTGCAGTGAATACAGAGTTGAACAAATCATTTGGGGACTTTAACAATAACAGGATTAATTTTGATTATTTCAACTTCAGCAGAACTTATGCAGATGCAACTGAAATAAAAAACAAATCGATCAACTGGAATATTGCTAACAATTTTATGTTTGACGCAAAAAAAAATTTTAATCTAAACTCCTTTTTTTCTTTCACTAACCAGACCGGTAGTCAGCCTGTTAACAGAGTTCTCTTAAACGAAAACGTGAGGTCGGGTATTGCAGCAGGATTCAGCACGTCGGTTCGTTATCAGTATTATAAAATAAAACAGGAATTAACCAAATCGGAACTGCATGATGTTGAAGCCGGAATTCAGCATCAGTTATTCGAAAGCCTGCATTCTTATATTTCTTATAACCATATCAATCTTTCACAAACATTTTATAATGAACAGGTAAACAGGGGAGAAGCCGGGATCAGCTATAAGAAAAAAATTCCAAAAGGAATGTTCAGACTTAATTATAATATCTCTTTGAGCAAGCTTAATAGGGAGAATATTTCCGGTACGCTTAATATTATTGATGAACCAAAATTGCTCTCTGAAGGTACAGTTACACTACTTACCAATCCTTATGTTGAATTAAGCAGTGTTGAAGTAAAGAATGCCGATGGAACGATAATCTATCAGGAATATTTTGATTACCTTTTGATCCAGCGTGGGAGTTTCACAGAAATTCAGAGAATTCCGGGAGGGCAGATCAGCAGCGGTGAAACTGTTTTTGTCTCTTATCAGGCAGAACAGCAGCCATCGCAGAGTTATAACACCACATCCCAAAGCTATGGTGCCGGAGCTACTCTGTACGGTAACTTAATTGACTTATATATAAATGGTGCTTTGCAAAACTACTCTAATGTTTTTGAGGGAGATGCGGCTTTCCTTAAAACAACTGATAGGATGTTATACGGAATGAAAATATCATTAGATTATTTTGATCTGGGAGCTGAATATGAAAATTATGAAAGCAATATTACGCCTTATAGTTCAACTAGAATTTTCCTAAGAGCATATTCCCGTGCGGGAGTGAATTTATACGGCAGTTTTAGCAGCAGCTACAGAATCTATAACCTGAAAGATGATTTCACCACACAAAAATTTGCTGATGTATCGTTAACTCTTTCGTATTTAACGGGTTTAAACTCAAGATTATTTTTTCAGGGAAACTATATTTTTCAGGAAGGACAGCAGATAGACCTTAAACTCAGACGTTTCAGCATTGAGTATATAATAAATATCCGGCAAATTGAAATTTCAGCCGGATACGAAAATTATAACCGCAAACTACTTTCCGATGAAACAACATATTCCGGAATTTATCTTAAAGCAGCAAGAAGATTCTGAAAACAATTTTATCCGGGTTTCTCTCCAAACCAGTAAAATCACCCTCTTAAGAGTTTAAATATAAATTAAGTATTGATTTCCTGTCTGTAATTCCTTACGTTTCATACCAACAATCAGGAGGAGTTATGAAAAAATGGGCAGCATTTTTACTTATTTGTTGTTTATTGGGAATTCATCCCTTCGGGGCAAATAACTTTTCACAGACAGTAGTCGCACCGCAATTCTCTGAGCTGAAGGGGATGGAAGATCAGCAGGGTTACACGCATTTGTTTTACAGGATTTATGAATCTTTTGAAAATCCACCAATTTATAGTTGGAGTAACCACATTTTTCATTTGGATTTAGAGACTGGCATTGATACACTGTTTATCAATTCATCAGGACACGAAGATCCAATATATAATTTTAACAGATGGGTAACCGATGTTGATTATTGGAACAATAATCCTGCGGAATTTATTTATTGTGGCGGAGCTACGTCAGGACAATTTTTTGAAGGAAGTGGTTATATATCAAGATATGATGGATTCATTAATTATTTTGGCTGGTTCTGGGGCTCAGCGAATTATATAGATATTTCTCTTTTAGATGATAGTTTACTATATGCTGGAATATATACTGATGGAGGGCCGGGAATTCTTAAAAGTCTGAATGGGGGAAGGACTTGGGATTCACTTTCTACTGATCATCAGTTCCTTTCAATTGATCCTTTTCACGAAAATATTTTCTTCGTTGAAAATGATAACAGAGAATTATTTAGAACGACTAACTCTGGTAATACATTTGATTTAGTCGATCCTGAGCATTTATCAGACTCGCGTTTTTTTTATGATGCAAATGGAACACGAATTTATAGAGTGATTGGAAATAAATTAAAAGTATCAAACAATCTTGGGAGTCAAAATACCTGGCATCTAAAGTACTCTTCTAATTCAGATATCCATCTTTTTGTTTATAGAAACTCTCCTGGAGCGGCTTTCTTAGGTACAGGAAAAAATCTTTTCATTACTTACAATGGTGGAGACAACTTTGAATTATTGAAAACATTTGAATATGATATTGTCGGTGTTCATGCTCTTCCTGACAGCCCTTATGTTTATATTGGGACAAAGTATCAAATTTATAAATGGGATATGATTAATGATGTTGTCAAAACTATAAAAAACATTGAACCACCTGCAGAGTATTTAAAATGGTATCCATTAGCAATTGGAAATAAGTGGGCGTATGAAGTATATGCGGGAGAAAATGGTATATTGGAATTTATTGGATATTCTTTTGACTCGGTTGTTGGCGACACTCTTTTACAAAACGGATTTGAGTATTTCATATTAAGTAGGAAATACTTGTATCATAATCCTGAATTTTCTTATTTAAGAATTGACACTTCCGAAGCACTGATATATAATTTTGATATAGGCTTACAAACAGATTTTTTGTATGAAGATTTGACTGCTGATCTGGGAGATATAGTATGTTATGAAAATTATATTGGAACTTTTTGCAAATTTGTTTCTCAGAAAACTCAATTTAGTAAGTGGGGAGTGACTTCCTGGCGAAAAGATTTTGAACCATTCGGCACTGCGATGCTTTGCTCACATTCACTAATCAAAGGGCTTGGTCTATACGAAACTTCTTGTGGTGATTTCACTAATCTGACTATACAACATAAATTAGTTGCCTGTATAGTAGATGGAGTGATATATGGTGACACAACTCTTGTTGTTTCAGTTGAGAATGGACAAAATCCAATTGAAACAGAATTCAAACTTGAACAGAATTATCCAAATCCATTCAATCCGACGACCAGTATCCAGTATGCAATTGGCAGTAGGCAATTTGTTACAATAAAAGTTTACGATGTTTTAGGAAACGAGATTGCAACACTTGTTAACGAAGAAAAACCTGCCGGAGAATATGAAGTTGAATTTGATGCTGTAGGATTACCCAGCGGAGTTTATTTTTATCAATTAAAATCTGGTAGTTTTACAGAAACAAAAAAGATGATCCTCCTTCGATAAACCTTCGGAGGACAAGTTTTACTCAAATAAAGGAAAAATATTATGAGAACTTTTGTATTACTCTTTTCACTTTTACTTCATTCAATAATTATTGCTCAGAGCTCAATTGAAAATTTAACAACAAGCATAAACGGAACAATAATTAACTCCGATGTTATTCATTCTGCAATGGTTTCTTCAGAAAATGGAAAGTACTGGTGCATATACGATGTGCTGGCTGTAACTGATGAAATGCGAGAACTGGGTAATCTGAAAGTATATGAAAATAACAATCTGATTTTAACTTTAGCTAAAATTCCCGGAAGTGATGTTGAAATAACAAATTCAGGAAGGCTTCTATTCTATGATCACTCAGAACATTTCAAAGGAAAATTAAAAATTTACTTCTACTCAAAAGAAGGTAATTTTCTTCTCAGTAAAGAGTTTGAAAGAGCAGACAAATTTGTAATTTCAACTTCGGGTGAAACAATGGGTGTGCAGTCGTCGGAAGGAATTTCTATCATATCACTCAATACCGGGAATGACTATGTAATCGAAAGGGGAATTGAATTTGCAATTGATGATCAAAATGAATTTGTTGCAGTTGCTACGTCAGATAAAATTCTTCTTTATAAAAACTCATCACTTATCAGAACAATTCAAACTGGAATTGAACTGCCGCGTAAAGTGATAGTCTCACAAGTAAATAATCTGGTTGGGGTTATCGATAAGTTTCAACTCAAAGTATACTCACTCAGCAACGGCAATTTACTTTTTGAAGATAAGATCGGCGGTGATCTATCTTTTCGTGATTTGAAAATTGTCATCGATAAAATCGCAGCAGGAATTCACAAAAGAAATAAAGAAGAATCAAAAGGGCTTTTACGAATTTATGATATCAATGGAAATAAACTGGATGAAAAATCTGGAGAAAGCAGACAGCTTCAAAAATTTGAGAAGTTAAATCTTGAGAAAAAAAGTCAGTCGAATTACGATCCGATTCCGTGGCCATTTTTTCCATTCGATAGTATGCGAACCGTTTGGAATCATTACGAACAGCATATGGGTTTGGGTGGTCCCAGTTCGTACTTACACCAGGGACTTGATTTAATTACACCAATCGGTGAACCGACTTATTCTGTTATTGATGGTTTTGTAAAATTAGTTTTAACAACTGGTGGAGACATTTACTGGAGGACTGCTGTAAGTCCGGTTCAGGTTCCGGGAAGATCGGATGGCTGGCTTTCTGCACATCTGATTGAAAATACTATCCAGGTTGATATTGGTGACACAGTACAAATTCACGATTATCTTGGAGATATAATTCAATGGAGCGGTAATTGGGGTCACATTCATTTTGTAAACATTAGTGATTCGGGATTAGTCTGGTATTATAATGATGATGAATGGGGGATTAACTTCAGTCCGATTTTAGCTCTTCAGCCGTATCCGGATGTAACTCCACCAACAATCGAACCGGTTTTTCCGTGGTCCAAGTTTGCATTCGCTAAAAACGAATCGGCAATTTATTTGCAGCCGGATAGTTTGATTGGTGAAATTGATATCATAGTTAAAGTTGTTGATTATGTTGGCGACTCTGAATGGCAGCAGCCAGCTTATACTACCTGGTACACCATCAAGAAATTATCAAACGGACAAATTATTAAACCGCGAACTCTCGGGCACATTCTTAACCACAAGTATCCTTTTTATAACAGTGGTTGGTATATGGAATATGCAGGTGTAATCTATCAAAGAGATAATACATTGCTTCCTTCTGGCTGGATGGATATGGATAGAAATTTTTATCATAACCTCACAAACAACAATGGAGATTCGTTGGTTGAACTATCTGAAAAAGCACTTGCATTTAATACTGATAATTATGAAGATGGAGATTACAGGATTATCATTGAAGTCTATGATGAAATGGGTAATTACGATATTGATAGTATGGATGTGAAATTTAAAAACGGAAATCCTGTTGAAGTTGAAAATGATGAAGGAAAAATTTATTCATTTGCTTTGGAACAAAATTATCCCAACCCGTTCAACTCAACAACAAAAATAAAATTTAGCATCCCACAGTCTCCCCTCCTTGGAGGGGACGGAAGGGGTGGGTTGGTTACATTAAAAGTTTACGATATTCTCGGAAACGAAGTAGCAACTTTAGTTAATGAAGAACTTGCAGCCGGAGAATTTGAAGTTGAATTCAACGCAACCAGTCATTCCGGCGAAGGAAGGAATCTGGTATCCGGAATCTATTTCTTCCAACTGAAATCCGGAAACTATATTGAAACTAAGAAGATGTTATTACTGAAGTAATAATGGAGTTAAATAAAATGTATAACGAAATAACAAATCACAAAACACTGCATTTGATGATGTACACATCATTATTAATGATATTATTTTTTTTGTTGGGATATATTTTTGAACTAAAAGCTGAGAATGATAAAAAGGTAACTAAAGAAAATGGGACAAATAAAGTTTCTGGTTCTCCTGTTTACAAAAAATTTAATATTAATGATATCTCTACCTGGATTAAAAATGACGGGGAAGCAGATATTAATCCAAACGGAAACTCTGGATTTGAATATCCAAGGAGAAGCGGTAAAACTGCCATATTTCAATCCGGCCTGCTTTGGGGAGGAAAAGTTAATGGACAGGTACGAGTTGGTGGTTCTGTATACCGTCAAGGAACCGTGCCGGGAAGAATATTAAATAGCGGTGTTCCAGCAAATCAATTAATTGGCGAAGATCCAAATCATGATCATGTTCGTTGCTACAGGGTAAGATGGGATTATCTTACTGGTAGTGTGCAAGCCGAAATTGACGATGGAGAAGGAACCGAACCTGAGATCCGCACAGCTTATGAAAGAGATTGGTTTGATTGGCCTGCTGCTGATGGAGCTCCATTTGAAGATGTTGACACTGATGGTGCCTACGATCCGCTTGTAGATATCGCAGGTATTCCCGGTGCAGATCAAACTATCTGGTTTGTTTGTAATGATACCGATCCAAATCAAACACAGTTTATGTATGGTTCTCTGCCAATGGGTATTGAAGAGCAGGTAACTGTTTGGGGTTATAACTCTGCCGGACCTTTGGGTAGTATGATGTTCAAAAGATATGTGATTATAAATAAGAGCGACACACCATTAGAGGAAATGTACATCTCTATCTGGAATGATCCGGATGTCGGTGATTCACGAGATGATTTTGTTGGCTGCGATACCGTTTTAAGTTTAACATACGCTTACAATGCAACACCAATAGATGACATCTATGG
>JACZKK010000013.1 GCA_014860115.1 Ignavibacteriaceae bacterium | reverse complement strand
TTACTTCATTGCCTGCTTTCGTGCATCTCAAGCATTCTCTCCGCTCTCGGTTTATACAATGTGTGATACATTAAATCGAGATAAGCGTTTAGTTCTGTCATCTCAAGATTTGTTGTGTATCTCCAGAAGCCGTAGATTTTTGCAAGCGACAGAAGATTCTGCGAGTAAAGTTCCCAGTTAAAAGATTTATCCACACGTGTAACTCCCGCATCGGAAATTTTCTTCCAGTAATTTTCTTCTTCTTTGCAGCGCTTAAAAAAGTTGACCAGCTTTTCGGTTGTTTCATTTCCGTTTATCGGGTCGATATGAAAACCGGAGACTTTGTTCTCAATAATTTCAAGCGGACCGCCGTATTGAGTTGCAAACGTCGGCAGCCCGGAACGCATCGCTTCAATTACAGTCAGACCAAAACCTTCGAACAAAGCCGGCTGGACAAAAACACCGCGCTTGTCTGCAATAACCCTGTAATACTCCGGCACACGAAGCCTGTCAGGATCGCCCTGTATCCATCTTATTTTTTCTTTAAGATTGTATTTATTTATGTAATCGTGCATAAGATAGACTTGTTCTTTTTCTTCCGAGTCGGTTGAATGTTCAACATTAATTTTTCCTGCAACGATAATAAGATTGGCAAGCGACTGAAGCTCTTCGCTTTCACCAAACCATTTTACAAGCGATGTGAGGTTTTTGATTTTATCCAGCCTCGCCATAGAAAATATTGGCGGCAGGTTGGGATTCTTCAACTCACCAACAATTCTTTCCGAAGAAGTTTTAAAAAGTTTCTGCGCAACTTCCTCAGTCATTTCCTTAATCCTGTTTTCCTGCTGATGATACGGAAAGAAAACTTCTGCATTAACTCCCGGAGGAAGAATGTTGAACTTCGGATGAAAAATATTTATTCCTCCGGCAACGCGATAAAGTCCGGGCATAGTAAAGTTCACATAAGATTCATACTGCCCGATGCTGTCTTCGCGTCCCGCAATTTCCTGGTAAGTTGAAGTGATGATAAAGTCGGCGGCATTCATTGCGAGAAGATCTGCAGTAAACTGTGTTGAGAAATGATACTGTTCTTCAAGCTCTTTCCAGTAGAGTCCGCTGTAAAGATATTTACTTTTCTCTAGTGCGTGTGCAACGTTGCACTGTGTAACACCGAATCTTTTTGCTAGTATTGAAGCTACAAGATTCCCATCGGAATAATTTCCAATTACAAGATCGGGCCGAGTTCCGAATTCAACCAGCAGTTCTTTGTATGAATCCTCAGCATACTCCTCGAGGTATGGCCAGATTTCAAATCTCGAAATCCAGTTGTCGGTTATTCTTTTGTTATGATCTCTGAAAGGTACTCGGAGTATCCAGACGTTTTTTGTGTTGTGGACTTTTTCCATTCGCTGATTGCAGGAAGTTCCGTCAGAATTCGGGATCAATCTTGTGAGAATAATTATTTTTGGTGAAGTTTCAATCCCCGCATTCTGCAGTGACTCATAAATATTTTTTTCAAGTGCTTTTACCTGGTCGAGAATATAAACAATCTGACCTCCGGTATCAGGTTTCCCAAGCACATCTTCCTGAGCAAAGTAACCATGCGGGGTGATGATAGCAATATTAAAAATCATCGGAATGCGGGAAAGAAAACTTTTCAATACTTCGTGATCGGGTGAAAGCAGGAGTGCATCAAGCTGTTCGAGACTTTCTTTAATTCTGCCTGCAGTGTTTCCAAGTCCGGGTTCAAAACCCAGTTCCTGCAGCTTGTGCTTGATATTAATGTACGGTTCTTCATTTTCAAAATCAGAAAGCAGCTTAATGCCTTTGTTGATTGATGAGATAAGTTCTTCCTTGTCTTTAATTCTGTCATTCAATATCAGCTGCTCGGAATTATGCTTGTGCACAAAAAGAAAGTTAAACAACGCTTCACTCATCTTTTCCGTATTTGTAAACAGCTTGCTGGACAGATACCTGTTCAGATACTCAACACCCCTTCCAATACTTTTTGATTCACGTATGCTCGGAAATTGTTCATAGAAAGCATGAAAGTTCAGCGTAAGAAGATCGTTTGTGATCTGCGGATCTTTGTATCTCTCCTTTGCTTTCAGGTATTCGACAACTCCGATTTGTTCATAACTGCAGTCTTCTGTGTTGAATTGATGATAGCTGGATGTGCCTATCTTTTCTCTCATTTCAACATATAACGATCCACCGGTGCAGACAGCCTCAGTAAATTTGCCAACTACATCTTTTATTTCATCAAGACTCTTTCCGTTTTTCCGTTCCATCTTCCGGAGTATTTCAAGCAGGTCGCCTTTAACAAGCAATTTTTTTTCTAATGAACTTACGCTTGTAAGAAACCTGCAGAAAGTTTTTTTCTTTTCTTTTAACATTGCTTCGATTTTTTTGCTCATTGTTCATTCCTGGTTATTTTCAAAAAATTATAATGTCTGATTCCGTCAATAATTCCCCCCGCATAATTTCTCTTTGCAAAATAAATTCTGTTCTGTCCTTTCAGTTCTTCAAGCTCGGGACTGTAATTAGCAACAACAACTCCGAGCAGATCACCTTTCAGCATTTCGCTGTCGTTTCCCGAATCACCTGCAACCAAAATATTTTCATAAGGAATGTTCCACCTGTAAGCAAGATAACGGATTGCTTTTCCTTTCGATGCACGGTACGGTAGAATATCAAGATACTGTCCGTGACTGAAAATTACATTCGCTTTTATTTTATTCTTTACCAAAGTTGATTTAACTTTTTTAATATTCTCCGGCACATCTGAGGTATAATAGCTTATCTTGAATTTTCTTTGAGTGCTTTCTTCCTGGTATTGGAGAAAATCAAATAGAGCAAGAAGTTTTTTAATTTTTTCCCTGTTCCATTGATGTTTGATGTGAGCGTCCCATCCGGTTGAATTAATTAACCTGCCGTGATAATTGTAATAAATTTCCGCACCGACTGATGAAATAATGATATCCGGATAAGGAACATTGTTTTCTTTCAATACAGAAAAAGCTGAATCCACCGTTCTGCCAGTTGCAACCGCAAAACCAACTTTTGAATCAATCTTCTCTAAAATATTAATGAACTCTTCTAATGCACTATTGTCGCCGAGCAGAGTGTGGTCAATATCCGACACAATTATTTTTTCCGCATCGAGCAGTTTTCTGCCGACAGGAGCAAACACTTTTTCTTCGTCTTTTCTGGTTCCTGCTATATGCCCGATTTCTTCTATGTAATCCTCAACATGTGCTTTCCAGGTATAATGTTCTCTAACGTTTCTCATTCCATTCTCCGAAAATTGTATCCATAGATTTTGATCATCAATGATCTTGTTAATTGCCTCAGAAATGTTTTTAGTTTCCGTTACATCTACGAGCAAACCATTTTGACAATTCTTAATAATATCTCTCGGACCTCCATCATCAGTTGCAACAACGGGAACACCGCAGGCAGCCGCTTCAATTAATGTAAGTCCGAATGGCTCAGTGAGTGCAGCATTAACGAAAACACCTTTTGTATCGGCGGCAATTCTATAAAGTTCTGGCACTTCAGTTTGTGTGTCGTGTCTTTTGGGAATTGCCATCTTTCCGTAAAGATTATATTTGTCCATCAGTAAAAGAATTTCTGTGAGCACTTCTCTTTCATTATCCGGCATTGTTTGAATATCCGTTCTTATTCCCGCAAAGATCGCGAGGTTTGCTTTTTTCTGAAGCTCTTTGTCCTCGCCATAAGCAGTGATCAATCCGGAAATGTTTTTTCGTTTGTCAGGTCTGCATACGGTAAGTATCAGCGGCTTATCAATTTGTACGAAAAAGTTCAGCAGCTTGGTACTGATGGTATTTACAAGCTCTGCATTTTCTTCATCAAGAGGAATGCGTTCATTGTATGAATAGAATCTTTCAATATCAACGCCGGGAGGAATCACTCTGAATTTTTCTTCGGATGAGTTTTTGTAATCGCCGTACTGATTCTGTATTTCCTGCTTTGTACTTGTGATAATAAGATTGGCCAGGTAAATAATATTTTCTTCTACTTCAATTCGATGATTAAGTTTATATCTTTTTTCAATATCTTCTTCAGCTGTGCCATCGCTTAAAAGTTTTCTCAGCTTATCCCTTCCGAGCGAATGTCCTGTGTGCACAAACGGAATCCCAAAAAACTGTGTGAGCTCCGTGCAGACATAACCGGCATCTGCATAATGACTGTGAATAATATCTGGGAGTCTTTTTACAGATTTGATATACTTGATACTCTTATCCACAAACTCATTAAGATGATTCCATAGTAATTCTTTCCGGATGTATTTTCCTCCGCCGCATCTTATCCTGATAATGCTGAACTTATTATTTATTTTTTCTTCCGGGACTGAGTAGTCTGATGAAACATTTTTATCTTTTATTTCTCTTGTAACAAGCTCAACTCTTTCAACACGTTCATCTTCGCTCAATGTTTTTGCAAGTTCGAGAACGTACTTTGTCTGCCCGCCCGTATCAGCATCGCGACCAAGTTCGAGGTTGTTGCCTCTTATCAATCCGTGAATGCTGTAAAGCTGGATGTAAAGACCTTTGTTTTGTTTACGGTTCATATATCAATTAGATAATAATTAAACTCTCTCTAATCTCTCTCTTAAAAAGAGAGAGACTTATACACAATAGTTCGTTGTATGATTAAGTTCTGACAGCCTTTCAACATTAAGTCATAAATTTAATCAATCCCTTCTCTTTTTAATAGAAGGGTAGGGATGAGTTCTAAATCATATTAAAGACTAAAACTTTATTACTATAACACCAAACATGATTAATTGAAATCATCCCTCAATTTCTTTTTATATCTCTCATAAAGTTTATCATCCTTCGGAAGCGCTCCGTTTATCATACAGATCTCCGCGGCAAATTCATTGGCAAGCCTGTTGTTTTTTTTAAGTTCCCATTTATTCAAATAGCCGAGACAAAGTATTGCAGCGAATGCGTCACCTGCCCCGACGGTATCAATTACATTCTTCACCTCAGTTTTATGCTCATCCGTTTCTTCTCCTCTAAACAAAACAGAACCGTCGGCACCTTTCGTAACCGCAAGCATTTCTATGTCAAATTTTTTCATCATTTGTTTTGATGATGAGTGAAGATCAAAATCATCTTCCAGAAATATTTTATGCAGCAGCTTCAGTTCATCAAGATTAAGCTTTACTGCGTTTGCAATCTTCAACGATTGAAAAAGAATATCTTCAGTGTAAAAATTCTGGCGGATGTTCACATCAAAAAAATATTTTGTTCGTTTATTTAAAAGTGATTGAAGGGATGTTCTGCTGACCTTGTTCCGCTGCGCAAGCGTTCCGAAATACAAACACTTCGTTTCATTCTCAACAAGATTAATTACATCCTCATCAACAGAAATAAAATCAAACGCACGGTTCTCCTCGATTGTGAATGCAGGCACTCCGTTTTCATCCAGCGAAACCATAGCAACGCCGGTAAGATGTTTTGTATCGATCTGAATTGTATCAGCAGCCAATCCCTGCGAGTCGAGAAACTCAACCACCTCACGACCGAGCAGGTCATTCCCGACCTGGCTGATAATTCTGCCGTTCCCGATAAGCTTATTAATATGGTATATGAAATTGAGTGGTGCGCCGCCAAGATTCTTGGAATCCGGGTAGATATCGAACAATATTTCACCAAAGGCTGATATTTTCCTCATTTTCGCCATCTTTTCTGTTTTATGAGTTATCGTACTCAAATCGATTTTGTAGATAACAAAATTTTATTAAAAATGAAAGCATTTTGACAAAAAGTCGTTAAATAACTGCCTCTTTTGCTAAATAGGCACAGTTATTAGCTCAAAGTCTAACTTTTTTTACTTGTAGTTCGGCAAGATTCTGAGGAAAAAGGAATTGTTTGACGATTTAATTTGTTTCAACCATTATGAAAATCTATCAATTAAAAACAATTCAGAATTTACCAATCGGGATTGACAAGGCGTGGAAGTTTTTTTCTAATCCGAATAATCTTTCCGTAATTACACCAGAGTGGCTTAACTTTAAAGTAACAAGCAAGCTCCCCGATAAAATGTATGCAGGGATGATAATCACTTACAAAGTTCATCCGGTACTTGGAATACCGAATAACTGGGTAACGGAAATCACTCACGTTAAAGAGCCATTTTATTTTGTTGACGAGCAGAGATTTGGTCCTTATAAGTTGTGGCATCATCAGCATCACTTCAAAGAAACAAATAACGGAGTTGAGATGACAGATATAGTCAACTATGCACTTCCGTTTGATCCGTTGAGCAGACCATTGAATTCTCTGCTTGTTGAGAAGAAAGTAAAAGAGATTTTTGGGTTCAGGGAGAAGAAGCTGGAAGAATTGTTTAACCCCGTCATTGCGATCCCGACTTAGTCGGGAGCCTGTCCGCCTTTGGCGGAAAGCAATCTCCCCATTAATACCAAAGATTGCTTCGTCACTTCGTTCCTCGCAATGACAAGGACAACTAAATTCGGATTTGCGAAACTTAAAATAACCTAATAACCAATCATCACTTTTTAATCAAGCTTTATCAGGGATATGCTTAATTTTGTTATCATTTTTAAGAATAAACAGGAGAAAAAATGAAACACACACTCACCACCATTTTACTTTTTTGTTTTGTAATATCGGTTCCTTTGCTTGCGGCGGATAAGAATTCATCTTCAACTAATCCGTTACTTGGAAAGTTTAATGAAATTATTCAGTTTGCTGATTTAACTGCCGAATACATTAAGGAAGCAACGGATGTTTCTATAAAAGAAGCTAGAGAATCGCTGGCAAAACTTTATACTATCCCCAAAGAGCAGAGAACATTCGACAACACAATGCTCGAACTTGATAATATTTACAACAAAGCCGGGAATATTTACGGAAGCGTTTACTTAATGGGAAGCACTCATCCCGATGATGCGGTAAGAAACCAGGCAGATGAAGGCAAAGCCGAGTTCGCTAAGTTCTTCAATGAAATTTCGCTTGATGAAAATCTTTACAGAGCAGTGAAAGATTATTCTGAAACTGAGGAAGCAAAAAGTTTAACCGGCTATGAAGCAAGGTTCGTTCAGAAGACAGTTGAGGATTTTGAGCGCAACGGTTTCGCACTTCCAAAAGAAAAAAGAGATGAATTGAAAGCAATTAACGATAAGCTTTCCGATCTCAGTATTCTCTTCCAGAAAAATATCGCAGAAGTAAGCGACTACCTGATAGTTGATGAAACTGAAATTGACGGTCTGCAGGAAGACTACAAGAACGCAAGACGTCAGGAAGACGGCAAATACAAAATTGATCTTACTTATCCGTCATACATTCCGTTTATGAAATTTTCCAACTCTGAATCAGCACGGAAAGAACTTTATACTTTGTTCAATAACAGAGCATCAGCAAAAAATCCCGAAGTACTGATAAAAGTTTTAATTCTTCGTCAGCAGATGGCAGAGCTTTTGGGATTTAAAACTTACGCTGAATACAGAACCGGTGACAGGATGGCAAAGACTCCGCAGAACGTTTGGGATTTTGAAAATAATCTGATCGATAAGCTGAAAGAAAAAGCACAAATAGATTATGATGAACTTCTAACCGTTAAGAGAGCGAAACTTGGCAATGAGACAATTGATGTTATCCAGCCGTGGGAATCCGGCTACTATAATAACATTCTTCTGAAAGAAAAATATGAGCTCGACCAGAATCTTGTGAAAGAATATTTTGAGACAGACAATGTGATTGACGGATTATTCAGCATTGCACAGCACCTTTTCGGAGTTGAGTTTGAAGAAGTGAAAGATCCATCCGTATGGCACAAAGATGTACGACTCTTTAATGTGAAGCAAGATGGAAAAATTATTTCAAGATTTTATATTGACCTGTATCCAAGACCAAATAAATATTCTCACGCAGCCTGCTTCCCGATGATTGGCAGCAAGGAAACAGAAAGTGGACCACAACTTCCCACAGCTACTCTTGTCTGCAACTTCCCGGCGCCGACTGCCGATATGCCATCGCTGCTTCCACACGGAGATGTTGAAACTTTCTTCCACGAGTTTGGACACGTATTACACAGTGTTTTAACAAAGACAAAACTTTCATCACAATCGGGAACTTCTGTTTCAAGAGATTTTGTGGAAGCACCTTCTCAAATATTTGAGAACTGGACATGGAATTACGAATCACTGAAGCTTTTCGCAAAGCACTACAAAACCGGTGAAGTTCTTCCAAAAGAATTGTTTGATAAAATGCTCGCAGCAAAAAACGTCGGTTCCGGCTTAGCCTTTACGCAACAGGTGTATTACGGAATACTTGATTTCACGCTTCACGATAAATACGATCCAACCAGCAGTCAGCCGGTTGTAGAAGTTATGAAGGAGCTTCAAAATAAAATTACTTTGTACCCGTACCTTGAAGGAACACAGATGTTTGCAGCATTCGGACACTTGATGGGTTATGCTGCCGGATATTACAGCTATCTCTGGGCGCTTGTTTATGCTGACGATATGTTTTCAGTTTTTGATAAGAATGGAATAATGGACAAAGCAACAGGACTAAGATACCGTGATATTATTCTTGCTAACGGCAGTTCACGAGACGAGCTTGAAATGGTAGTTGAATTCCTCGGAAGACAGCCAAGCCAGGATGCATTCTTTAAAGCAATTGGGCTCGAAGTAAAGTAGGGCCACACAAAAATATTTTCTAACTAAAACTAAAAAAGGCGAGCAGTAACAGTTCGCCTTTTTTAATTTTCTTGTATTGTCTTTGCGAATCCTGATTAAATCGGGATGAAGCAATCTTAAAGCTTATTTAGTTGTCACACTGAGCTTGTCGAAGTGTTACGGTCGGTCTTCGACTAGCTCAGACTGACATATAGTTTGCTTCGTTGTTCCTGCCTGAGGGCAGGCAGGTCACTCCTCGCAATAACATTTTAATGATGATGCCCGCCGGGACCGTGAACGTGGCCATGAGAAATTTCTTCCGGAGTTGCATCCCTCACATCAAGAAGGTGGACATCAAACTCAAGATTTTTCCCTGCAAGTGGGTGATTAAAGTTTACAGTTATGTCATCGTTCTCCATTTCTGTAATTACAAACTGAAGGTGCTGACCTTCGGGTGAATGTGCAAAGTATGTCAAGCCTATTTCCAGTTCAGCTTCTTCCGGAAATAAATTACGTTTTACTTTCTGAACCGCACCCTCATCATATTCGCCATAAGCATCAACAGCGGCAAGCTTTATATTTTTTTTGCTTCCAATAATCATATTGCCGAGAGCCTCTTCCAAACCGGGCAGTACCTGCATATTACCTGTGATGAAAGTAAATGGTCCGCCCTTCTCGGTTGAATCCAGCATTTCGCCATTTTCGTCTTTTAATGTATAGTTAAATGTTACAACTTTGTTTGTTTGTAAAGCCATCTTTACTCCATTTATTTTTTAAAATTGGGTGGAATTATACTACTTATATGAAGGAAAACCAATCGAAAAAAGTATCAGTTCATTGAGCGGTACGGCCATGGTATTCTCTCAAGTATCAACATTTAAATAATTTTAACTCTCTCTAGTCTCTCTCTTAAAAAGAGAGAGACTTATTAACAACAAAACGTTAAATGTAAATCTGGTGACAGAATATTAAATGAAAAGCTATCGTAAACATAAACCCTTCTCTTGCAAAGAGAAGGGTTGGGATGAGTTCAATCAGACAGTATTACAGTAGAATAATTGTCAACTCAATTCTATATTTTTGAAAGTAACAGCAAAATGATTTATCAAAAATGAAACACATTATTGTTTCGCTAATTATAATACTCTTCTTCTCCGTTCAACTTTTTCCGCAATTCGGTTCACAGGATTCCGGTGGTCCGCTCACTCCTGAATGGGCTGCATACGATGTTAAATTTTACAACATCAATCTCTCTATCAATCCTGATAAGCAAACTATTAACGGCTGGGTTGGCGTAACCGCAGAAGCTGTTATAAATATGAAAGAATTTTTTCTTGATCTGGATGACAGGTACAGAGTAACAAAAATTTTCTGGGATTCTTCAACTGAATACAAAGAACTTTCCTTCAAACACGAAAATGGAAAAATAAAAATAGAGCTGCCGGAAGAAGTGATAATTGGAAAATCATTCACAGTAAAAATTTACTACAACGGGAAACCAAGGGTGGCAGAAGATCCTCCGTGGGATGATGGATTCACCTGGTCTAAAACAAAAAGCGG
>JACZKK010000012.1 GCA_014860115.1 Ignavibacteriaceae bacterium | reverse complement strand
GCATTACCAATTCGTGGAATGCTAATTTTTTTATCACTGATTTTTTCGAAATCTTTTGATGGACCGTGAGATTCACTCGATAGAACTAACAACTTTTTCGTTTCACTTTGGTAAGTAAAAATATTTTCACCTTCAGTATCTGCACATAATATTTCATAGCCGGATGACTTTAATTCAATCAGATTATTCGCCGAAATATTTTCGAATAGATTAATGTGAAAAACAGACCCCATCGATGATCGAAGTACTTTTGGATTTGAATAATCTACAATGTTCTCACTCAAGAAAATGTTCTTCACTCCAAACCAGTCACAGTTTCTTAAGATTGTACCAAGGTTTCCGGGGTCAGAAATATTATCAAGCATAACAATAATTTCATCATCAGAAATTATATCAATAGAGAACTCAAGTTCCGGTTTGATAAATACTGCTGCTATTCCCGGTGGAGTTTCAGTGTCAGATAGCTTCTGAAAATCTTTCTGTTTAATTATTTCAATTTTCTTTTTCTTCTTTGTCATTTCGACAATCATATCATTATTATCTTCGCTGAACTTATTCGTTGCAAAAATAATTTCACATTCATACTTGCTGTGTGTTCCCTCTAAAACAGATTTCTTACCTTCTACTATAAATTTATTTTCTGCCCTGCGGTGTTTCTTGGTAAGAAGCGAAGAATAATACTGGAGTTCCTTTTTTAATATCATAATAAAGTATCGTAATCCTGCTTCTCTTCAGTTTTCTGTCCCCTATCAAGCTCCAGCAAATATTCGTAGGTATATATGCCGGTGTTGTGTCCATCTTTCCAGGTAATTTGAATCGCGTATTCTCCAACGGTCTCAATGTTTTTAATTAAATACATCTCCGGAGTGATCATTTTTTTTGCAGGGGGACGATACGTCCTAAGAAGTACGGTTTCGCCTTTGCAGGTTGCGCAAGGACATTCGTCTCTCAAATATTTCAATGTAATTGTACTTACCAAACCGTCTTCCCAGGTAATGTTAAGAGATGATTTATCTTTTATTTTTATTGTTTTAGGAATCATTGTTTCTCCGAAACTATCATTTTTGAATAATCAATTTTAACTAATTAGATTTTACCATTCAATTGATCATATAATATAATATTAATTTTATGTTAGCTATTTTTAGTTATAGAAATTGAATAAAATTCATAATTATCAGCAAATTAACAGGAGTACTAGCAAAATATTAGATGACAATTTTATTTGTTGAAATAATGGTATTTATTTTTTCTGTTTTTATGACAGGCTTGATCACTGCCGCTGAGATTGCACTTTCATCTTTTGGTGAAAATAAGATTGACGAGCTAAAAGACAAAGGTGACAGCATCTGGCAGAAATTTCACATCGTTCACAAAAATCCTGAGCCGTATTATGGAACTATTCATTTACTGTCACTTACTTTTTTAATTTCCTCTGTAATATTTGGTTTTCTACTCAGCGCAAAGCTCATAAATCCTGGCATTGTAGAACCAAAAGTCGGGTTTTATGATGATCCTGTGAGGCTCATAATATCATTCGCCTTAACAATAATTTCTATTGCATCCGTGCTGACAATTTTCAGTTACCTAATTCCAAAGGTAATTGGTTTTAAATATTCGGATTTGTTGGGCAGGTTTTTTGTAATGATACTAATACCAATTGCCAAACTTTTCACTCTGCCAGCAAGGTTATTGAACTCAGTCAGTGATTTTCTCCTGCTTCCATTCAAGGAAAAGACTAATTTTGCTCAAACAAAACCTTCGGAGGATGAAATACTTGATATAATTGCTGATGGTGTAAAATCAGGTGCAATTGATGAAAAAGAGGAAAAAATAATTAAGAATATCATAGAGTTTAACGATCTGAAAGCCGGGGAGGTAATGGTTCCCCGTACCGAGATGATAGCATTAGATATTAAGGAATCTGACGAGAACTTACTTCGGAATATTATCTTAAGAGGTCATACTCTTATTCCTGTTTATGAGGATTCAATTGATAACATTATCGGAATTCTGCATAGTAAAGACGTTATAAGATTGCTATTAGAATCAGGTTCGATAATATCACTTAAAAATTTGATAAGACCGGCTTACTTCATTCCGGAAACAAAATTGATTTCGGAAATTCTAACTGAAATGCAGCGACTTGGCGAAAGGTTGGGAATAGTTTCTGATGAATATGGTGGGACCGAGGGTGTTATTACAATTGAAGATATTCTTGAAGAAATTGTAGGTGAGATAAAAAGCGATTCAGTCACCGAGCAAAAAGAGTACTATAAATTTCCTGATAATAAATATTTTGTTTTGGGGTCGATGCAGATAACTCATTTTAATGAAGTGTTCAATCTTACACTTCCTGAGTCTGATGAGTATAATACTATTGCAGGATTTATTGCCGAAAGGTCGGGTAAAATTTTAAGTTTGAATGAAACAGTAGAGTTTGAATGTGTTAGATTTGAATTAATTAAAAAAATCCGTCAGAAAATGGTTCAATTCAAAATCTATTCTGCTGAAATTGAATTCAGTGAAAAAGAAATTAATGAAAATTAAGTAGAGAAGATTAATCTAAATGAAAAAAGGCCTGATAGCTTTAGCAATCTTGATAGTAGTACTTATCTACTTTTTTTATCCGGAAACAGTCGTCACGTATCCTGCCGGGATTACTGCACCAGATCAGCCGAAGCAAACAAGCATTAGCGTAATTAAGAAATGGGAATTAGATGAGTTTTATTTTAATGCACTGGCTGAGTACCAAATTAAAGCTAGAGTACTCAGCCGAAATAATTTTTCGATTGGCAAAGAGAGTGAAATATCACCATTTGATTTAGCACTTGGTTGGGGACCGATGTCCGATCAAAGTGTAATTGATAAAATAGATATATCGCAAAGCAATCGGTGGTATCGCTGGAGAGCAGATGTACTACCTATTCCGGCAAGAGAAATAAGTTTGAACAGTGCGAATGTTCATATAATTCCAAAAAATGAAACGATTAAGGATAAGTTTGACGATGTGTATTCAGGAAGCTTGATTGAAATGAAAGGATATCTTGTTGAGATAACAACTGCTGATGGCTGGCGCTGGAAAAGTTCGCTTAAAAGGGATGATACAGCCGGTGGAAGCTGTGAATTATTCTGGGTTGAAGATTTATTGGTGTTTGATAAATAATTTGCTGGAAAGAAGTTTCATCTTGTTTAGATTGTTGGAAAGTGATATTTTTGGCACACAAAAATTTAAGCTGGTGTAGCTCAGCTGGTAGAGCAGCTGATTTGTAATCAGCCGGTCGGCGGTTCGAATCCGTTCACCAGCTCTTGAAACCCTCTCAAACCGAGAGGGTTTTGGCTTTTATTATCAACTTTATTGGTTTGCAGCAATTTATGAATGAAATAAAATCGTCAAATTCTTTGCTTAAATGGTCACAAAGTACCATCCCAATAGTAAATTTTTGCCTGAAACTCATCAAAAGTCCTTAAATTGATCTGTTTTCGATGGCATTTTAATTGTTTTTAATTGTTGAATTTTTATTCAGAATTAAAATCTTTTAACAATAAATGGTGGTTCTTATGAAAAATTATATTACTAGACAATTTTTGTTCATTCTTGCCTTAACTTTCGTCTTCATCACCTCAAATTTACAAGCCCAGTTTAATGATTACACTGTGAAACTCGGATTACAGGCAAATGGTATTTTACCCGATACTGAATTCGATAAAGAAAATAAGCCGAAAGACCCAGAGTACAAATTTTCAGGTCTTGGCAGACTTTTTCTTAGATTTGAATTTTTCACACCAATTGTTGAAATGGAAGTCGGGGGTGGATTTGGCAGACTTGCAGGCATTGACACAGCAAAAAATAATTGGTGGACATACATGATCCCTGCCGATTTCAGAGTTATTTTGAGTCCATTCGATATGGATGTTTGGAGTCCTTATTTATATGGCGGTGTTGGTGCATTATATTTTAATAATGATGATCCTCCAAGCGATGAATTTAATAATGGTAAAGAAGAAGGATGGACAACAATATTTCCCGTGGGTGGAGGTTTTGAAGTCGCTCTTTCGGAAGCAATCACACTTGATTTCTCTGGTGGCTACACTTTTTCATTATCAGACGATTTAAATAAATACGATAATCAAAACATGGCAAACTCTGAAGGAAATTATGATGGTTATTACAGTGCTGGTATCGGATTAATTTTTGTAAATGGAAGTGGTTCTTCAGATAAAGATGGAGATGGGTTAACGAAAAGAGAAGAAAAGGAACTTGGAACCGATCCGGATAATCCTGATACTGATGGCGATGGTTTGAAAGATGGAGAAGAAGTCAGAACTTATATGACCAATCCTCTAAATACTGATTCAGATACTGACGCATTAACTGATGGTGAAGAAGTAAAAACTTATTCTACCGATCCAAATAAATCTGATTCAGATGGTGATGGACTTTCCGATAACTTAGAAATCAAAACTCATAATACTGATCCGCTAAAAGCAGATACAGATGGTGATGGATTAAGCGATGGTGATGAAATAAACATTCACAAAACTGATCCGCTCAAAGTTGATACTGATAGTGATACTATACCGGACAGCGATGAAATAAATCTTTATAAGACCGATCCACTTAACCCGGATACTGATGCTGATAACCTGAAAGATGGAGAAGAAATAAATATGTACAGAACTGATCCATTAAAAGCCGACACCGATGGTGGGTCTGTGGATGATTTCACTGAAGTAAACAGAGGAACAAATCCATTAAATCCTGAAGATGATGTTATTAAGATGGATGTTCCGATTGTTTTGGAAGGAATAACTTTCGAGACTGGCAAATCTGACATTACGCCTGAATCTGGAGTAGTTCTTCAGGGTGCACTAAAAACCATGCAAACCTATCCTGATATTATTGTTGAGATAAGCGGTCACACAGATGACGTGGGCAGCGCATCAAGTAACCAGGCATTGTCTCAAAGAAGGGCTGACTCAGTTAGATTCTGGTTAATTAGTAATGGTATAAACCCGGATAGAATAATTGCAAAGGGTTATGGCGAGGAGTTCCCGAGGGTTCCGAATGATTCTCCTGACCATAAGAGAATGAACAGACGAATAGAATTTAAACGAATAAGATAAATGATATAGTTAATTAAGTAAGAGCCCCTTCAAATCCGGAGGGGCTTTTTTTATTTTTAGGCAATGTGGATTAACTACGAGCTCAGTAGTTTTTTTTTCTTATAGTTACCTTCTCTAATTTTGTCACATTTATTTCTATACCAATTCCAGGTTTTGTCGGGACATCCATCGTTCCATCTTTATTTAAAATAAATTCAGGCTCAACAATATCTTCTTTGTAATATCTTTTACTAGCAGAAATATCTCCCGGCAAGGTGAAGTTGGGAAGGGAAGCTAGTGCAACATTTCCAGCACGACCAATTCCTGATTCAAGCATTCCACCGCACCAAACCGGAATTTTGTTAGATGCACAATAATCGTGAATCAATTTCGATTCCGTAAATCCGCCAACTCTTCCGGGTTTAATATTTATAACCCGACAACTGTCTAATTCAATTGCTGCGCGTGTATCATCAAGCGAATGAATACTTTCATCGAGACAAATTGGAGTTTTGAGTTCTCGCTGAAGTTTTGAGTGATCGTAAATATCTTCGTATCCAAGTGGTTGTTCAATAAGCAGAAGATTATAATTATCCATCTCTTTAAAAAGATTTATATGTTGTAATTCGTAAGCAGAATTCGCATCTACCTGCAGCAGAATATCCGGAAATTCTTTTCTCAAAGCTTTTACAAATTGAATATCGTAACCGGGAGAAATTTTTATTTTGATTCTTTTGTAACCTTCATCAAGATAGCCACTTACTTTATTAGTTAATTCTGATTCAGTATTCTGAATTCCAACGCTTACACCGACATCAATTTTATTCCTGTTTCCTCCAAGCATTTTTGATAAAGAAATATTTTTAGCTTTCGCAAAAACATCCCATAGAGCTGCTTCTAGTCCGGCTTTCGCCATCATATGTCCACGAACTCGATCGTTAAGTTTAATTGCCTCATCAATTGAAGAAAGATCTTTACTTATTATTGATGGAATTAAAAAATCCTGAAGAATGTGCCATGCAGTTTCAACAGTTTCATAAGTATAGAAAGGTTTAGCCTGTGCAACACATTCTCCCCAACCGGTAACACCTTCTGCATCAACTCTGACCATAATATGTTCTTCATCGTATTCAGTTCCCATAGATGTTGCAAATGGTGAAACTAATTCCATTTTGGTGTGTCGGATTTCAATTTTTTCAATTTTCATCTTGAATCAATTTTAATTTTAAGTTTTTGGAGTTGCGATAAAATTAATTCCAGCCGGTACATTTTTCAAATCGATATTATATGCTTCACAATTGTAGTTTAATTCTTTGAGAATTTTTAATGCCAGCTCAGATGAATTTTGGTATTCACCGCCGAGTTCAATGTAGATTGTTGGTTTATCTCTGGATATAAGTTCCCTTGCTCCATTAAGTACTTGAGGCTCATAACCTTCTGTATCAATTTTAATAAACGATATTTTGTTTGGAATATTTTCGGAGAACTTATCGAGTGTTGTAATTTGAATTTCTTCACTAAGTGAATCACCATTGAAATCTTTTACTATTGAAGTTAAGCCAGTTTGCTTTGGATTATAGTGAATACTGGTATTTTCTTCAGATTCTCCCAAGCCAAGATTTACAACTGTCACATTTTTAAGATTATTATTCTTAATTGTGGAATTGAGTTTTGCTTTAAGTCTTTTTGATGGTTCGAAGGTATAAATATTTCCTCCGCCCCCAACCAATTCATTCAGGATAAGAACGAAGAAACCTAGATTACCACCGACATCAATTACAGTATCACCCGGTTTGATGTATTCTTTAACTTTTTCTATTTCTTCTGAAAACATTTTATCCCAGAAAGCGTGATATAGAATTTCACCTCTGTCACCACCGCCATAAAAATTAAATTTATACCAACCATGATCTACAATTAACTCGCTGTTAATAAATAGTTTCTTTGTATTTAGCTTAAATGATGTTAAAAGACATTTTGATTCAAAGCTTAATTTGTCCAAAATTATTTTCAGGGTTGGACTTAGCCCTCTCTCTCTAAAGCTTGATAAAAATTTCTTTATGTATGCTATCAAATCAGCCCGATAAATATAAATTGATGAATAAAAGCAGTTTATTTCGCATCGAAAGTTAATGATTTAAAATAAGAGAAAAGATTTGACAACTTCGTCAGAATGGAAATTCCTCTTTGTAATCTACTTCCTGCTCAAATCTTTCTTCGGGAGCTTCCTTTGCAATAAGATGAAGAGGATTACCTTCGACATAAATTGCTTTGAAGGGTCTGGTTGGGCAAGCGTACTCACAGGCACCGCAGCCAACACAATAATCATTTCTTACTTCTGGTATCTTAATATTATTTTTATAAGGAACCATTATTACTGCTTTTGTTGGACAGTGTTCTGAACAAGCGCCACATTCAGTTCCTTCGGTTTCCACAACACAATTCTCTTTTACAAAAGTGGTTTTTCCGATCTGGACTTTTGTCTTTTGCTCAACTGTTAGTGGAAGAAGCGCTCCGGTTGGGCAAACTTCCGTACACCTGATACATTCAAACGTACAGTAAGCTGCAGAGTTATCTAGATATGGCTGTAAAATGTTGAATGCTCCGTGTTCAAGAAATGATGGCTGCAAAACGTGTGTCGGGCAAGCTGCAACGCAAAGATGACAAGCCGTGCAACTACTGTAAAAATGTTCAACACCACCTGAACCTGGCAAAGATGGATACACTTTTTTGATTACAGGTATTGTGCTGTCTTTTTTTGGAATGACTTTAACCTGTGCTCTTAAGAATTCAGATAAACCTACTATTCCGATAAAAAGTCTGGTAAAGAATTTTCTTTTATCAGCATCAACTTGTTTAGCCCCAGCTTTACTGAAGTTAATTCTCGATCTTTGATAAACTATCCCGTTCGATGGACAGACTGTAAAACAGTTAAAACAACTTACGCATCTTTCAAAATCAATATTCTTATTCTCGTTATCAATACATCCTGCTTTACAAACAGTTTCGCAAACACCGCAACCAGAGCAGTCAGTTTCTTCAATCTTTATTTTGAAAAAAGATAATCTTGAAGTTAAACCGAGTAAGGTTCCAACAGGACAAACAGTGTTGCAGAATAATCTTCCTTTAGTGAATGACATAATTCCGATTATCAGAAGAACTATTGAGGAAAATGTAATTGCAATCCAGCTTAATGCTTTTACTTCAATTGGATAGACCCTGTAAATATTAAACTGCTCCAGTGTTAGAGATGCCACATTGTTAACTGGTATTAATAAAAATCTGAAGATATTTGAAAAAATTTTCCCGGCAAGACTAAAAGGATCGAGGAGATTTAATAATATCATACTTCCGCTGAATATAGATGCTGTAGTTACAATCAGAATACTATATTTAAACAGCCTAAAGTCTCTTAGCATTTGAAAGTATTTACTCTTATTAAACGTTAATGCAATCCTTGAAATAAAATCCTGAAGAGTTCCAAGAGGACAAACACTCGAACAGTAGATCCTTCCGAAAAGCAATGTGAGTATTAAAACGATTAGAAATCCTGTTGCAAGTAAAGAATATTGGTTGAAAAATTTTACTGCTGATGGAACAAACTGGAAATAAAGTAGGTACGGAGTAATCTTCGCAGGAATTAAATGTATAATGTCGAGAAATAAAATTATTGTGACAAAAAAGAAAAGCAGGGCCACATAAACCCTGATCTTCTTTAATCTGACCAAAGTCATAATCTAAAGGATGATTCTGTTGATGTTCAGCCTTGACAGGTCCATCTGACCAAGTTTCATTTCTGCAGCGAGCTTGATATATGATATGTCTTCAGGCTCTTTACCAAATAATTTTGTTGCAGCTGCATCGGCTGCTACAATGTCACAAGAAATGATCTGCGACTTCATTAATACAACATCTCCCTTTGAAACTCCTCTGGGACCGTTTCTTTTCATAACGTAATAAGCATCAATAATATTAAGATCTGGTTTCTTGAATGAAGTAAAATCAGCAATGCATTGGTTGAGATTATTCCTATGCCAGTAACCTCTGTCCCAAACGTTGCCCATCAAGTTTTTCATCGAGATAGTTAGATCAGTTGAAGAATGATGCTTTAATACTGGTACATTTATAAAAACATCTGATTCAAGAATCAGCTCGTGAACTTTTGTGCTTGTTAATTTCTTACCATTCTTCACATCAACTTGCTGGTAATAGCGTTCACTGTCACCCGAGACCATTTTACCGCCGGCATCCTTAACTGCTCTTTCAATTCCACTATTTGAGTAGCATCTTTTCCAATCATCACAAGTATTATCAAAAACATAAACCTCTTTTGCTCCTGCATCATAGCAATGTTGAACAATCCGTTTGACCAAAGCGGGATTTGTATTTCCTGCACGTTCAGGTGTTACATCCCAGCCGATGTTTGGTTTAACAACGACTTTTTGTCCTTTTTTAATAAAGGATTTAATTCCTCCCAGGGACTCGATTGCCTTATCAAACATAACATCAGGTTCGCCGCCTTTAATGGCAACCAGGTCGTAATTATTTGATGGATGTATAACTGGTGAAGCGAATAGATTTGAATATTTCCCGAATGAACTGGCAGTACCTGCAATTATACCAGCTTGTATACTTTTCTTAATGAAATCTCTGCGGTCCATAGAAGTCTCAGCTTAATGAGAAAATTATTTTTAGTGCAAATAAAACTAATGAATTTTAATAAAAGTTTTCAGGGTAAAATGAAAGTAGTGTAATCTTTAAGTGAAAATAATTAGTTTTGGTAGGTAGAAAATTTTTAATAGGGAAGAATAATGGAAAACACATCAGTATACTCACTGTCAATATCAAAAATTAAAAATATAGTTTTTGATTTAGTGGCTTTGCTTGCAATTTATTTAGTCCCTGCCGTTTCACATCTGCTAAGCTTTCCTGTTTATTATCTTGAGCCGATGAGAATTATGCTGATTCTTGCCGTTGCTCACACAAGCCGAAAAAATGCATATTTAATTGCATTAACACTTCCTCTATTTTCATTTCTTATTTCTGCTCATCCGTCATTAATTAAAACTTCTTTGATTACCGGTGAGTTACTTCTTAATGTTTGGCTCTTCTTCTTTCTTTTTGAAAAACTATCGCATAAAACTTTAAGTATCTTTTTGAGCATCATTGCCAGCAAGATATTTTATTATCTGATTAAGTTCCTGTTGATTACATCCGCACTGATGAGCGGGGATCTAATATCAACTCCTGTGTATATTCAAATACTTATGATGATTGTCCTTAGCGGCTACATTTATTTGATAAGTTTTGATAGAACAGAATAGGCGGCTATGGTTAATCAAAAAATATCATTGATTCACATCTAAAATTGGTTGCATAACCTTGCCTGTCTGCCTCAATACCATTAATTTTTCAAATTATAAATACATTTTTTGTAAAGACAATACTGAAAAGGAAAAATAATGTCCGATAAGCTGATTGAATGTGTCCCGAATTTTTCTGAAGGCCAACGCCCTGAAATTATAAAACAAATAACCGATGAAATAGAAAAAATAGAAGGAGCAAAGCTACTCGATGTAGA
Organism: Ignavibacteriaceae bacterium; assembly: GCA_014860115.1. Lineage (GTDB taxonomy): Bacteria > Bacteroidota > Ignavibacteria > Ignavibacteriales > Ignavibacteriaceae > IGN2. The sequence goes on along the minus strand of JACZKK010000012.1, from coordinate 25,859 downwards.
CCCCGGCTACGATATGAACCGGACTGTTGTGACATTTATCGGTTCACCAAAAGCTGTTAAGCAAGCAGCATTCAATTCAATAAAAAAAGCATCTGAACTTATTGATATGAGCAAGCATAAAGGTTCTCATCCACGAATGGGTGCGACGGATGTATGTCCGTTTGTTCCAGTGACTGGTATTACAACAGGAGAATGTATCGAGCTTTCAAAAGAAGTTGCCAAGCGAGTTGGAGAAGAATTAGGTATACCTGTTTATCTTTACGAAAAATCTGCAGTAAAACCAGAAAGAGAAAATCTAGCAAAAATCCGTCAGGGAGAATACGAAGCTCTCGAAGAAAAATTAAAGAAGCCTGAATGGAAACCAGACTTTGGTCCTGCAAAATTTAATGCAAAAGCTGGAGCTACCGTAATTGGAGTTAGAGAATTTTTAATAGCTTACAACATTGACTTGAACACTCGTGAAGTGAACCACGCAACGGATATCGCATTTGAGATAAGAGAGAAAGGAAGATCTGCCCGCAGAGTAAATAGTGGAAATTTTTATTACAAGAGTGATGATATTCTGAAGTACGAGAAGGGAAATTATCCCTGCGGCGATTGTGATTTTAACGGCAAGACAATTAAGGAAACGATTGACCACTGTAGAGAAAAACATCAATACGATCTTGCTGATATTCTTGAGCAGCATGGAATTGATCCTGAAAAACCCGAAGGTCAATCAGTTAAAAAACCTGGCAAGTTCAAATACACAAAAGCAATCGGTTGGATGGTTCCTAAATATGACCGTGCACAGATATCAATAAATCTTACTAACTATAAAGTAACCTCAATGCATCACGTTCTTGAAGAGACAAGAAAACTTGCAATGGAAAGAGGACTTGTTGTAACAGGAAGTGAAATTGTTGGGATGGTTCCATTTCCTGCATTACTTGAGACAGGAAAATTTTATTTAAAGCAGCAGCATCGCTCAATTGGTGTTCCCGTTAAAGATATTTTAAATACTGCTGTTCAGTCACTTGGGTTGAATGATGTATCTGAATTTAAAATTGAAGAAAGAGTTTTGGGACTTCCTAAAAATCTTGATACTGCCTTAGTTGAAATGAAGTTGACAGATTTTATTGATGAGGTTTCGCGTGAATCTCCTGCACCCGGTGGTGGATCAATTGCCGCTTTAGCAGGAGCGTTAGGTGCTTCTCTTTCATCAATGGTAAGCAATCTCACTGCAAATAAACGCGGGAGTGATGCTGTTGATAAAATTCTGAATGATGCGGCAGAGGAGTGTCAGCAAATTAAAGAGGCATTAGTAAAAGCAGTTGATGAAGACACAAATGCATTCAATTCTTATATGAGCGCACGAAGACTCCCAAATAAAACAGCCGAAGAAAAGAAAACTCGTGAAGAAGCAATGCAGGCAGGATTGAAACAGGCAGTGATGGTTCCATTAAGTACTGCAAAGCAAAGTTTCCGTGCAATCGAAATTGCAGAAGCAGTTGCAAAGAACGGAAATCCAAATTCCATAACTGATGTTGGTGTTGGTGCACAAAGTGCTTACACCGGTGTGCTTGGTGGGATTTATAATGTGCTTATCAATCTTAAAGATATTAAAGATCAAAAGTTTGTCGATGATATGAGGACTACTTGTGCAGAGTTGAAGAGTAAGGCGCAGAAAAAGCTGAGTGAAGTATTGGGTTTTGTCGAGTCGAATTTATGAATGTAGCTCAGGCTTTATGCCTGAGGTAAAACAGGGAAATGAAAAAAATAATCCGTGAAAAGAAACACCGACTTGCTGAACATATATACACAGGTCTAATTATAGTTTCTTTTACGCTATGCATAAAGGGCAGGAAAGAATTATTTCGAAACCTAGATGTCTTTAAAATGTTTGAATCAATTCTTAAAGAACAACTTATAAAGTATAATTGTGAAGCTTACATATACATGTTTATGCCAGATCACGTTCATCTATTATTGGGCGGTAAAGATGAAAATTCTGATATAAAAAAATGTCTCGATAGTTTTAAGCAAAAATCCGGATTCTGGTTGTATAAAAACTTTCCTGAATATAATTGGCAAAAAGATTATTATGATCATATTTTAAGAAACACTGAAGACCTAACTTTACAAATAAAATACATTCTTAATAACCCGGTACGCGCCGGACTTGTTGGTAATTGGAAAGAATATAAAATGCAAGGTTCGACAGTCTTTAATATTGAAGAATGGAATTAACATTGTAGCCTCAGGCTTTATGCCTGAGGAAAGCAGATTGTATTTTCTCAAATACATTACCGCAGACATAAAGTCTGCGGCTACCTCAATGGGAAAAAAGTTTATTGATGAGATGAGAAAGAATTGTGCTGAACTAAAAATCAATGCACAGAATAAATTGGGTGAAGTTTTATCATTTATTGAAAATAAATTGTAATTATTTATCGAACCATCCTTTTATGTAAGAATTATTCCAATCAAATGATTTCTTATCAAATACTTATTCTACTTTTACACATTTGTGTAATAAGATTACAAAATATTGTAACAATTTCGGAGTTCTAATGAAATATTTATTCTCAATTATTCTAGTGATTAATTTTTCGGTTAATCTGTTAGCACAAGAAGACTTAACAAGACTCTTTCGTTTTCCAGATATCAACAATGACAAAATAACATTTGTTTATGCTGGTGACATCTGGATTGTTGATGCAAAAGGCGGTACTGCCAGACAGTTAACTTCACACGAAGGAATCGAGCTTTTCCCTAAATTTTCTCCGGATGGAAAATGGATTGCTTTCTCGGGTGAATATTCAGGTAACAGACAAGTTTATATAATCTTAGTTGAAGGTGGAACTCCAACCCAATTAACTTACTACAATGATGTGGGAATAATGCCACCACGCGGCGGATTCGATTATCAAATTCTTGGCTGGACTCCTGATGGTAAAAATGTTTTGTTCAGAGGAAACCGTTTGCCGTGGGGAGAAAGAATGGGAAAATATTTTACGATTTCAGTTGACGGTGGATTTGAAGTTCCGCTGCAGATTCCTGAAGGCGGCGGCGGTATGCTTTCTCCTGATGGGACTAAAATGGTTTACACTCCGATTGAAAGAGAGTGGCGAACCTGGAAAAGATATCGTGGTGGTCGTGCTCAGGATGTCTGGATTTACGATTTGAAAAATAATACCACAGAAAAAATCACTGACTGGCTTGGCACAGACAACCAGCCAATGTGGATTGGCAACAAAATTTATTTCACTTCGGATAGGACGGGAACGCTTAATCTTTACTCTTTCGATCTCACTTCAAAACAAACTACTGCTGTTAGTGATTTTGATAATTATGATGTGCTCTGGCCAAGTGCTGGAGAAGATATGATCGTTTATGAAAATGGCGGATACATTTATAAATACGATCCTTCGACAAATAAAAATCTACAAGTCCCGATAAAAGTTTTTGGTGATTTTTCCGGGACAGTTCCTTACATCAAAAATTTAAAAGGAAAGGTAAACTGGTTTGAAATTTCACCAACGGGAAAAAGAGCGTTGCTCGAAGCAAGAGGAGATGTGTTCACTGTTCCTGCTGAGAATGGAGAAATTATAAACTTAACTCAAACGCCGGGAATAAGAGAAATTGATCCTGTCTGGTCTCCGGATGGAAAATGGATAGCATATCTATCTGACAAAACCGGTGAGTATGAAATTTTTATGAAGTCGAGTGATGGAAGCGGCGAAGAAAAACAAATTACGAACGACGGAACTATCTGGCGATTTGATCCCATCTGGTCTCCAGACAGCAAAAAGCTTGCATACTCAGATAAGAATCAAAAGTTGTGGTATGTTGAAGTAAATACAGGAAGCACTACTGAAGTTGATCACAGCAACTATAATGACATTCGGGATTATCAGTGGTCACCGGACAGTAGATGGCTTACATACACGAAGGGAAGCGAATCACGTATGAGCTCGATCTGGGTTTATTCACTTGATCAGAAAAAAACGATGCAGCTAACAAGTGATCTTACAGATGAATTCAATCCTGTTTTTAGTAAGGATGGGAAATATCTTTATTTCTTTTCGAACCGTGATTTTAATTTGAAATTCAGCAACTGGGAATTCAACTATGTATACACGAATCCCACAAGAGTTTATTCTGCCGCTTTGAATAATGAAGTACCTGCATTATTTAAACCAAAGAGTGATGATGAAATAATAAATGGAGAGAAGGAAAAAGAAGATACTGGAGAAGTCGTTGTAAAAATCGATCCTGAACATTTTGAAAATAGAATAGCTGTCCTTCCCGGGAAATCAGGAAATTATGGTTCGCTTCATCAGGCAGAGAAAGGAGTTCTCTATATCTATCGTGATGACTCAGGTTCAAAATTAAAATTCTTTAACCAGGAAGATGAAAAAGAAGTAACAGTGCTTGAAGATATTGGGAACTTTGTTGTGTCTTCAGACGGAAAAAAGATTATTTATGCTAAAGCAGGAGAATATGGAATTGTTGAAGTTAAAGAAAATCAGAAGAATACTGATGGTAGGATAGATCTTAGTAATCTGGAAATTAAAGTTTTTCCGAAAGAAGAATGGAAACAGATATACGTTGACGGTTGGCGTTTATTGCGTGACTGGTTTTATGATGAAAAAATGCATGGTAATGATTGGGATAAAATGCGTGAGAAATATGGTCAGCTTGTTCCATATCTTTCTCACAGAATGGATCTTGATTACATTTTTGGTGAACTGGTCGGTGAGCTGAGCGCGGGACACACTTATGTTGATTGGGGAGATTTTGAAAGAGTGAAAAGAATTGACGGAGGATTACTTGGCTGCGAACTCGAAGCTGATCCATCAGGTTTCTATAAGATCACAAAAATATTCAAAGGCGAAAACTGGCATTCAGATTTTCGCTCACCGTTAACTGAATATGGTGTTAGTGTTAAAGAAGGAGATTACATCATAGCAATTGACGGACATGAATTAAGTGCTGATGTTAATCCATACAAATATCTTGAAAACAAAGCTGATAAAGTTGTAACACTTCTGGTAAACTCTAAACCAACAAAAGAAGGTGTACGTGAAGAGAAAGTAAAACCAGTTAAGAGCGAACAAAACCTGTTTTATATTGATTGGGTAAATTCACGAATGAAAATGGTCGATGAGTTATCAGGCGGAAAGATTGGTTACATTCACATTCCAAATACCGCAGTTGAAGGTAACAGGGAACTCTTCAAATATTTTTATCCGCAAACCAATAAAGAAGCATTGATTATCGATGACCGTTACAATGGCGGTGGATTTGTTCCAGACAGAATGATTGAACTTGTTTCTAGAAAAACACTTAATTACTGGACAAGACGTGGTATTGAACCAATTCCTGTTCCGGGATTTGTTCATGACGGACCAAAGGCTTGCCTGATAAATGGTTATTCAAGTTCCGGCGGAGATGCATTTCCGTATTATTTCAGGAAAAAGGGATTAGGGAAAATAATTGGAACGAGAACATGGGGCGGATTGATTGGAATTTCAGGCAATCCGAATTTAATGGATGGCGGTTCAATAAGCATTCCCGTATTTAGGTTTTTAGATACGGAGGGTAACTGGGCTATTGAGAATGAAGGTGTTTATCCCGATATCGAAGTTATTGATCGTGCAGATTTGGTTGTTCAGGGAAGAGATCCATCACTCGAAAAAGCTGTTGAAGTTTTGCTGGAAGAATTGAAAAATAATCCGCCGAAGAAATTAGTTGTTCCTCCGCCACCGGATGAATCAAAGAAATAAAGGGCCCCTCTCCCGACCTCTCCCCCAAGGGGAGAGGTGGAAGGTTGGTCAAAAATTATTAATTAAAATTATTTATTTTCATTTAAGCCCTCTCCTTTGGAGAGGGTTTGGGAGAGGCCATCTATTCTTCACTCTCAACTTCGTACTTGACTATCTCATAACCCTTGTAAGTTTCGTAAGCGGCAAAGAGAACTCCAAATAGAACGGAAACCATCCCTAATAAAAATAGTACTGTGATAAAACTGTTCATCCTTGTAATATCGAACAGGTAACCAATACCTATTAAAAGCGAAGTAAGGACAAATAATGCAACAGCAATAGTGTAGGAAAGAACAGCGTTTCTTACTAGTCCAACCCGGTAAGTAAGTCTTTCTAACTGTTTCGTAATACTTTCAAAGCGTACGTTTTCCTGCAGACTTAACTCATGCTCTCCAAGTTTATGGAGCGCTCTTCTTCTTTCTTCATTTAGAGTACGAATTCTGTTTACAACGAGAGAATATTTGTTATTCATTCCGAGCAGTAATAAACCGCATGCGGAAATCATAATTCCGGGTGCAAGCATTAATTGAATAATCTGAACGATGGAAGATAAATCTGGCATAGCATTAAAAATTTTTTTAGTTAAATATATGAAAAAAATAGCCCCCATCTTTAGATGGGGGTACAGAAATGATTATTAAGAAAAATAGGTTTTATCTAAAAAGAATTAATTACAACTTGATTAGCGCCTTTTGGTTATCCGTTTTTATTTTTTCTGTTGACTGTAACCTTCGAGGTTAAAGTGGCGATATCAGACTGCAACCTCGAAGGTTGGTGCTAATTTAAAAATCCTCCCCTTTGGGGAAGGTAGGGTGAGGCTTATTCATAAATTTCATAAAAAGTATTATCATAATAGAACCTAACGTTCTGTCCGAGTGCAAGAAACTGCGAAGTCTCCGGTTTATCTTTCAACAAATTGAAATATTCAGTTGAATTAAATTGAATACGTTTTTGATTTTTCACTTTCTGATTTTGTAATTCGGAATCGACCCAGAACTTTCCGCTTTGGTAAACAGCTCTTCCATGAATATTTCTAACTTGTTGAGTCAGGTTTCTTTCGTATCCCGAATCATCTTTGTAATTCATTCTTCCTGAACCCTGTTTCGTTTCTGCAACATTACCGGCAGTGTTGAGTCCTTGAACCTCTTCGCTTGCAGTAATGCTTCTGTCACCACTTTTTTGTTTCATCGCATCGTAATCACCTTCGGCTTCTCTTCTGAGTTCAGGTGCCGGAGGAAGAGTTTGAAAATGATCGACAAGTTCATTTCTTCTGATCCTAATTTCTTCATCTTCCATTATCAAATAGCTTGTGTAAGGAGTAACAATACCGTGTTCCCTTGCAAGTTGAGTTATTTCATCAACTAATTCTTTGTTTTCTCCGTTGAGTCGTATTTGATCAAGCAGATAACCAATTCTCCTGGATGCCCACAATGGAGGAATGAAATCATACTCGTTACTATCATCAGAAAAATTGGTGTTTAATATGAATGATCTACTTTCACCTTTTATCGAACCTGTTAAAGTTATTTTTGAATTTCCATCACCCGAGTATCTCCCGAATACAAGTATGCTTGAACCTTTGAACATATCAGGCAAATCTTTTGGATATGTTTGAAACGTTTTTACGTTTCCGCTGAAGGATAGAGAAAGATTTGTGAGAACAGGTGATTGCACTTTATCATAGAAACTGGAAATTTTTATTTCAATGTCTTCGCTTTCAGAGATGTAGGTTCTGTATGCTTTTGTTTTTTCAGTAATTTTATCGAGCAGGTGAGTGTTCAGGTCATTCCCGATTCCAAATGTAAAAATGCGAGTATTTTTCATATTTGAGTCGGTAAGTTTCTTTATCAGCAGATCATCATTTGTCTCGCCTATGGTCGGCTTGCCGTCCGTGATAAAAACTATTAAGTGACTTCGGTTATTTGCTCGTTTTTCTTTTAAAGCAATTCCAAGAGCTTCTTCGATATTCGTTCCGCCGACAGCATTTAAATCTCTGATAAATTTTTCGGCTCTTTTGATGTTTGATTCGCTTGCAGTCTCAATTTTGCCAAAAAGAGAATAAGCTTCAGTTGAAAACCTGATGATATCAAATCCATCACTCTTATTTAAATTATTAATGCAATAGAGTAATGCTTGTTTTGCCTGCTTCATTTTGTCGCCAACCATACTTCCAGAAATATCCAGTACGAAAGTTATATCTTTAGCATCTATTTTATCTTCATCAATGTTAAAAGATGGTGAAGCTGTCAGGAAAAAGTAGCCGTCTTCATCAGTTGATTTGTAAGTAAGAAGAGATATTCCAATTTCATCATTGTTCGTACTGTAATAAAATTTAAAATCGATATCCGGTTTTGTATTTTCTTCTTCGAATGAAATAATTGCATGTTTGGTGTCTTTATGAACAACATCAATCGAGTGGGTCGGGGAATAAATGGTTTTTATTTTGTTATTCGTTTTCAAATCAACTTTTACTGAAACACTCTTCACAGGTTTTGCTGAAAATTTTTCTGTGTTGAGCGGATAGATGTACTCATAAATACCATTATCAGAATCTAAAACTTCCCTGTAACTAATGCTTACTTTTTTATTGCTTCTCGGTTCAATAGGAAAAATTCTTACTTTAAAAATTCCCTGTCCGGAATATTCGAGCAGTGCCGGATCTTTTATTTGCCGTACAATATCTTCATAAATTTGTCGTGCTTTATTTGCATCGAGCAATTCTGCTGAAACCATTTTGCCGTTTATCTCCATGCTGAAATCTTTAATCACTGCATTTTTTGGAATCGGGAATATATAATATCCCTCAAGCATTACATCAGATGGATTATGAAATTCCTGGTCAATGTAAGTTTCTGCTACATTACCATTTATTTTAACATCAACATGGTGGTAGAGAACTTCCAATGGATAAGGTGTTTGCAATGGCTGTGGTCGAGGAATAATTATTAAGCCATCAGCTGATGCAGAAACCGTCAATATTATAGAAAATAGAATTGATAGTAAGGTTATATTTAATTGTTTCATGTTTTTCCCGCTCATTTTTCGTTTGTCATTCCCGCGAAAGCGGGAATCTAATTATTTATGCAGATTCCGGATCGATTCCAAAATATTGGAATCGTCCGGAATGACAGTTAAGAACAATTATTCAAATTTATAATTCTTTTTTGATGCCTGTTCGCGTATCATTTTTAGCATAGCAACATCAAGAGTATTTTCTTCTTCATTCTCAGAGACCTTCTTTGCTATATAGTCTCTTCTTTGCTGATCAAGCATATTTATTTCCGATTGAATTTTTTCACGCTCTTTGGCTTTGTCGTCTATATATTTTTTCTGTTCCTCTAAAGACATTTTCTGCATTTCTTTCGGCAACTGATCTTTCGGAATTTTAGTTAAGTCGAGCGAGCCATCTTTTTTAGCATCAACTAAATCCCAGGTTGAGTTATTATACTGACCGCTTCCTTTTGTAACTGATCTTTCAACCATCACTGAGGGTGCAAGATTAGTTGCATTATCATCCTGTTCTTTTTGTCTCTGCTTTAGTTCGTTACCTTCATAACCGAATGCGATGTAGGTTTCATTTATCTTTTGACCAAGCTGAACAAGCTCATCATCAAATGGAGTTTCGATATGAACAATCTGCTGATCGCTATCTATGTTGATGTATTTACCATCTGCGAGATCAGCGCCATCTTTCCAGAAAGAATTTAATCCTTCATCGTAACTTCCGCAGTAAATAGTATTAACAATTATTCCCTTGCTGATTGCAGATTTGCAGGCTTCCTTATAATCATTATCTCCCTGGTTGAATGGCTCATTGCCTGCAATGAAAATGACTTTGTATTCATCAGCGCTTTTAGTCCATTTAAGATCTTTAATCGCTTCGGAAATTACTGTACCGCAATACTCACTTCCTCCGTTGGTTTTCAATTTGAATAATTCTTCTGAAATTTTATCAAGATCATTAGTGAGTGGAGTCACTAATCTTACAAATCCTTCTGTGGGAGAAAGACCATCATTGCCATATTCATACAAAGCGACATACAAACTAATGGCTATACTTTCACGTTTTGAGCGTGCCATTTCGTTTACCATTTTCCAGAGCTGGGTTTTTGCCTGCTCAATTAATCCATCCATACTGTTACTGGTATCAAGAAGGATTGCGAGCTGGACTGTGTTTGTTTTAGGACTTTGGCTGGATTGTGCTTTGTCTCCGAATAAGACAAGGGAAATAAAAAAGCTGATGAGGAATATTAATGATTGTTTCATCTTAATTCTCCGAAGTGGTTGATGAATGATTAACTAAAATTTGAGGCTTTCACTCATCTTCTTTGTTAAAAGTTCCGAAGTGTCTGGGGTGAATAAAGGGAAATATTTTTACTTATTATTTATGGGAACTTAAGTGAGTTGGGGAAGTATTAGAATGTTCAAAAGATTTAATATGCTCTAAAGCGATGCATAATTCGAAAATGTTTTCTAGGTAAGAAGATGTTTAGACTTTTTAAATCATTGATATGCCAACTGTAACATAAAAAAATAAGGGCCATCCAAAGCTAGTATGTATACCACTTTCTAATTCTAATGAAAATTTCTCGTTCAACTCAACTAGATAAAAACCATTTAAACCCAAGAATGGTACTGGTGCAAAATTTCCTTCGTAAGTAGCAAAAGCCAGACCCGCAGAACCCGCAATAAATAAATTATTGTATAATCTGATGTCGGGGCCAAATTTTGCATATAGAAGAAAATATACATTAATATCATCATCATTCTCAGAGGAAATAATTAAGGCATTTATTCCAAGCTCAAAAGCTAACTTAACCATAAATTTGGATAATGAACGATCAAAACCACTTGAACGAAAACTTAGATTGAAAAATGGAAAAGCAAAGTCATCTTCATCACCCAAAAGATCTACATAACCAACGGATAAACGGAGTCTAGATAATTTTTCAAGATGATTTCCATCTAAAGTAGTATCCGATCGAGGGGAAGAAGTACTCAAACAATTGAAAATAAAAAATAAAAAGTTAGCGAGTAGAAATATTTTAATAATAAGTATAATTATAACTTATAACGAACATTCGGCAATATAAATTCTATCCCTCTGTCTCCTTCGGTTTAGAAGATTTATTTCTATTTCTTGTATAAACAATAGATATAATAGCCAGTGCAGGTTTCCATTATTTACTACTTACAATCTTCTTATAATTCTTAAAATAATTCTGTTCTTTTTCCCGGGCGTGGCAGGTTACACAATCTTGTTCTAAAAATGATTCCTCAATTTGAACTGGATGAATAAATTCTATTCCTTGTAGTGAAACATTTTCTTTTCCATCAGGAGTAACCTGAGAGATAATCGTGTGACAAATATTGCAGTCTTTTCTTATTACTTTGCCGTCATCACTAACGTGTTTATTATCGTGGCAGCGGAAGCAGCCGGTATCGTATAAATGTGAGATATGATTTGGAAATGCACGCCAGCCAACATTCATCCTGGGGAAGTAATTTCGATCGTATATTTTTTGAACTTCCTTGATGCTCTCTTCAATTTCTTTCATTTTTGACTTGAAAACATCAGGGTAATTGAATTGATAGAATGCCGACATAGAAATCCTGATACTATCTAAAGCAATTTCTTTTGTGGAATACGGTGTCTCAAGAACATCAACAGCTATACTTTTAATGTAAGGAAGAGACTTATCTATTCTATCAAGAGACATTGAAAGATTGACGGACTTATCAGCGGGGTTGAAAATGTGCGATGGTCTGTTATGACAATCTATGCAATCCATTGTGCGATAATTTTCTTTGGGGTAATTATTTTCATCAAATTCAACTTCGATACTCTTATAAACTGTTTCAGTACCATCATCATTAATTTGCTTTACCCAGGGAATTTCATTTCGTTTTTCATCAGTATGAATGTATTGAATCCTGTTTGCAACATTCATATGCCAGTGAATTCCTTCAGCTCTTCCAAGTTCCGAATTTCCGCCTCCAATTTTCAGCAGCATGGAAATGCTTGACTTAGTATTTGCTTCGTCATATAAGAAATAATCCGACTTATATTTGATCTCGGAAAAGAAATGTCCGGGTGAATGACATTGTTCGCAAGTTCCTTCAGCAGGTCTTAATTCGTGAACCGGAGTTGGAATCGGTCGGGAGTACTTGTTGAATAGTACTGAATAAACCTGGTAAGCACCGGATATTTTTGATTTAACAAACCAATCTGCACCTGAACCGATATGACATCCTACACAACCAACTCTTGAATGAGGAGAGGATAAATACGCAGTGTATTCTGGTTCCATAACCTCATGACATATTGTTCCGCAGAACTCATCAGATTCAGAATATTCAAATGCTTTGTAACTACCGAAGGCAGAAAATAATAGCAGCAGTAATGTTCCAATGGTGAAAGTGGCAACAACTCTTCTTTGCTTAATATCGTTAAGATCAATTACAATGAACTTTCCGCTTCTTTCGATACCTCTTTTTATTCTTCTTCTTTCCCTGAATATTCCATAAGCGATAAGTAACAATCCACTAATCAGGATAGAAGGTAGCACAATAAATGTTATTATACCAAGGTAGGGATTCGATTCACCGCTAAAAAATTCCAGTATAAACAGAAAAATTATTAACCCAAAGCTAACGGCAGCAATAGCAGCTCCAACAAGCGTTACTGGATTATATACTATAGGCGGAAATAATTTTCTCATAAAACTGCTAAAAGATAAATATTAAATTATTGAGCGAAAAATTATCTGTATGCAAAAATCATTGCATAGATAATCCAGATGACAATACTGAATCCAATTGTTAATGCTGTCCAGCCGAAAAACTTTATTCCTTTGATTACGATGGGTGGATATTCCTCGACGAAATATTTTTCCAATTCTCCCTTCTCAACCAATTCTTTATATTCTTCCGGTCGATCTAGTTTAAATTCATCGAGAGGCATCATTCCTGAGAAAATGACAATGTCCATAGGAAATTTTTCAGGACGAAGGTGAGTATTAAAAAAATGGATCGTGAAAATAAATCCGGTTGCCAGAAGTGCCTCATCACTATGAATTATTGTAGCAACGTTTATCATCCAACCCGGGAAAAAAATTGTAAAGAATTCCGGGAACCAGAGTGTCATTCCTGTTGAACCGATTACAAACATTCCCCAGAAGACGGCGAAGTAGTCGAACTTTTCCCAGTAAGTCCATCTTCCATATTCTGGTCGTGGTCCTTTTCCGATGAACCATTTTAATGAACTCTTAAAATCCTGCCAGTCTTTCTTATTGAACAGCATTGAATTTTTTCCGATAAGCAATGCTTTCCAGGACTTGAATTCATTCTTCCTGAGGCGAACTAAATCAACAAGGTGAGTAGTAAAAACTATAATCATTATTATTGCGGCAAACCGGTGCCAGTAACCAGCCATTTCGAATCCACCAAAAAATTTAGACAAGAATCTTGCCCAACCGGTGTAAGAAAATTTCAGGCTCATTCCGGTTAAAGAGAGGATAATAAAACTTACAATCATAAAGATGTGAAGTATTCTGTTGAGTCTTGTAAATCTTAAAACGTATTTTTCTTTAATGCTCATTCTAAATCTTTTCTGGATTTGTTTTCATCTAAGTCATCATCTCCATCAGCATTTGCCTGACTACGTAATTCTTTCAGCTTCCTTCTCCACTCTAATGAACGTGGCAGCCAGAGAATAGTGTGCAAACCGGCGATAAAGAAAGTTACTACAAGCAATCCGGTCATTCCCCAAAATGCCCAGAAGAGAATGGGGTATTTATCAGGGTCATGATGAGTTGCATGTGTCAGATATCCGGCAAACTGTCTGTTAGCAGATGGATGACAGGTTTTACAAGTTTCAACCACGTTCTCTCTGCTCAAGTGGGATTTTGGATTCGTAACAGGAAGAATATCGTGAGCACCATGACAGTCATAACATTTTGCTGTTTTAGTATAACCAAGTTGGGAAACTTTTCCGTGGTAGGTATCAAAATATGAGTCAGCGATTTTCTCATGGCATCGGCCGCATTGACTCATGATTTCAAGCTTGAATCCTTCTGTATCAGCTCTTTTAATTTCGTGTGCACTATGGCAGTCAAAACACACTGGTAATTGTTTATCTGTATCAGATAGGAGAGGTGAGTGAATGCTATTTTCAAACTGCTCCTCAATTCCATGATGACAGGTTCCGCATGTATTTGAGATATTATTACGGTTGATGCTTGATTCAGGATTTGTATGTGGCAGTTCTTTGTGTGCTGTATGGCAATCTGTGCAAGTTGCAGTTACTGTTAATCCACTTTTAAGCAAACCTTTTCCATGAATACTTTCTGTATAATGGTTAACGATATTTTTCTCGGAACCGGAATATCTAACGGCAGCTTTTTCACCTTCACGATGACAATTACCGCAAAGATTCGGGATGTTAGTTGCAAACGTTGGTGATTTTGGATCCTTTCTTCCCAATGTGCCATGAGTACCATGGCACTCTAGACACGTTGGTGCATTTTGATCCTGCTTTGCACTCAGAGTTCCGTGCATACTTATTGAATAATCCTTCCCAATTTCAGCATGACATGATGAGCAGTCAACTTTATTCTGAATTGTTTCGCAAGCTCTTTTCTTTGAGACATTTACTTCTGTATGACATTGAGCGCAAGAAATTCCGGTGTGACGTGAACCTTTGACTTCATCATAATTAACAAACAATGATCTGCCATCGTCAGAGGCTTTTAAATTTGGATCATCATGACATCTAAGACAGTCTTTATCAGACATCCCATAATCATAATAAACTCTTCTAACTTCGTGCGGCTGATGACAATCAACACACGCAGGAAGAACATGAGCCTGTTTTTCCCACAGTTCACCTCGTATGATTTGCCTGTGAACTGTTTCGATTTCTGCATGACACACTGCACAAGTAGATGCGATATTCTGTCTTGAAATAGAAGAACGCGAATCAGTGTGTGGTAAAATTCTGTGAGCTGAGTGACAGGATACACAAGTTGCAGAAACCACTAAACCTTTGCGAAGAAGACCTTCACCGTGTATACTCTCAGAATAATTTTCGAGTATTCTATCCTGAGGAATATCTCTCTGAAGCTGAACTGGTGAACCTTCTCTATGGCATTTACCGCATAAGAAGGGAATTTTCATTGGAGCGACTGCAGAGTTATGATCTTTTACCGGCAATATATTGTGGTTGCCGTGACAATCCTGACAGAGAGGAGCTAACGGATCTCCTTTAGCTTTTGCTTTTCCATGAAGACATTCCACATAAAGTTTCTGAACATCACTATGACATTCACCACAATTTACTTTTGAATATTCTTTTGTGTGAGGAACATCATCTGCATCATATTTTACGTGGCAATCTATACATTCCAAAGTACCATGCACAGAACCTGAAAAAACTTTTTGATTCAGGTGAAGAGAAACAGTTTTACCTTTTATCGTTGATTTGAAACCCGGATCGTCGTGGCATATCAAACAATCTTCATTCGATTGGGCAAAATTAAATGCCGTGAATGACGTGAAAAGAATTAAAACGAAAAATATTTTTTTCATTCTATAAATTATTAGATCTTTTCTGGTTCTTCTGTGTCCTTGTTTTCCTGAGCTTTTATCTTTTCCAATTGGAGTGCATGTTCTTCAGCCATCTCTTCTTCGGTTATAGTGCCTTTCCACCATGCAAGACTCATCGGGTAAACATCAGGATTAAATATTACAAAATAAAAGTGCCAGACAACTATCGCCAGGAATGCAAGCCACGCTTCATAGTAATGAACGGTTCTTGCAATATCCCAGCCAAGCTTTGTTATCAATCCCATAAAATAATTATTGAACCACATAATTATTCCAGTTGCGGACATTACAATGGTTCCCCAAATTAGTGCCCAGTATTCTGCTTTTTCAATATAGCTGAATCTATCCAGCTTTGGTTTAGCTTTTGAAAATCCGAGGTTAAATTTAGCAACATCGATAGCATCTCTGATATCCTGATACCTTGGTAAAAGATCTTTTATTAATTGCCTTCCTCTAACAGTGAAAGCGACATAATAAATGTGATACAAACTTATCGCTACCATAACAACTGCTGCAATTCGATGCAGCAGGCCTCTGTATTCAAAAGCATCATTACTTAAGTCTCTGATGTGTGAGACCCACCAGGAATTCGGATAGCTTAACATAAAACCTGTAATAACAAGCAGAAGAAAACTGATAGCCATTGTAGCGTGTTGGATTCTTTCATTTACTGTCATTCTCAAATATAATCTGTGTCCGTGCCTTTCCTCTCTGATTAATCCTCTCTGCTTCATCTTTTTGATTTTAGATTTTCTAAAGAAGTCAACAATGTTATGAATGAACATTATTCCGATTACCATAAAAATCAAACCGATATACATCGTTGCAATAAAATAAATTATCGGTTCACTTTCTTCCTGCCTTGTGATATGGATTTTACCGACAGTAAATCTTTCATTAGCACCGGGATGACAGCCACCACAAGTTTTTACAATGTTTGCTTTGCTTACCATTGAAGTCGGATCTGATGATGGTTTGATGTTGTGAGCACCATGGCAACTTGCACAATTGGCCACAGCTAATGAACCACCTTCAACTGCCAAACCATGATAGCTGTCAGAAAAAGTTGAAAATCTGTCGCTTACTAAACCATATTTATCCGAAAGCTTTAATGAGCTATGGCAAGGTGAGCAAACCTCTCTGGAAAGATTCTGAAACGCAACAGGTGATTTGGGATCATCGTGTTTAAGTATATTATGTTCACCGTGGCAGTCCGTGCATGCTGGTGATTCTTTAACACCCTTAATAAGAGCAGAACCGTGAATACTTTCAAGGTATTCCTTTGAAATATCCTCGTGGCATTTTCCACAAGTGTTTGGAATATTACTCTTAAACGTTGGTGACTCCTTAGTATCACTTTTATGCACATCGTGCGAACCATGACAATCAACACAATTAGCTGCTCTTGGATTACCTGAATTCAATTCAGATCCGTGAACACTCTTTTCGTACATAGTTATGAAGCCTGCTGAGGGTGCAGTTCTTGCACGAACTTCAGGTGAATCAAGGTGACAGGATAGACACAATTTTTCTTGTGATATTTTTACGCTTACAGTGTCTTCAGTTAAATGAACTCTCGCGATAGGATTTTTATGACAATGTAAACAGTTAGGCGCACCAAGCATACCTTCTTCATAAGCGCTATAGTGTTCAGATACGAGATACTTATCTTTAATTTCATTATGACATTGCCCGCAAGATCGGGGAAGATTCTCAGCGCTCCATTTACTGCCTTCTGATGTAGGGTCTTTAGCATAATGGTAGTCATGACAGTTAGTGCAGTTAATATCTTTTTCTTTTTCCCTGCCAGTTGCTTTCAATATTCGGGGGTGAAACAAGTGCTTCACAATTTGTTTTTGGTGACAATCTCCACAAGGTTTTGGAGTAAGGTTTTCGCTGTGAGGAATCGCTTCGGCATCGAAGTTTGTATGGCAGGAAACGCATTTTAGTTTTGAATGGCTAGAAGCTTCAAATTTTGATTCGCTGACATGGATCGGAATTTCCTTCCCATCCTTTTTCATGGTGAACGAATCATCATCGTGACACATCAGGCAGTCTTCATTAGACTGCGCAAAAGAAGTCCCGAATACAAAAAGAAAAACACCCATAATTATTATGAGTGTTCTTCTATTTAATTGTTTTATGTTCATTTAAAAGATATATATATTGACTTAAAACTTAACCTTCAGCCTCTGTCTTTAATGTAAGCAGCCAGTTAACCAATGCATCAAGTTCTGCTTCAGATCCTTTAAATTTTACTTTATGATCCTGATCGTTAATCTTCGCTTCTTTTAAGAGGTAGGATTTCATTAAAGGCATATCTCCAATTGTGCTGGCATTCGATAAATCGGTTGCATCATCCTTTTTCGAAGTAATTTCCATAGAAGTTACTGTATGACAGTTGTTGCACTTGCTGTCAATAAATATTTGCTTGCCGTCCAGATCCTGACTCTGCGAAAATGAAAATGCAAAAGCAAATAATGCAACTATTGTAGAGATAAATAAAATAAAGAAGAATGTGTTTTTCATTTTATGACCCTTTTAGATTTGAGTTATTGATCTATAATGAATATTAGTTGCTAATTACTAACAAAGACAATACCACTACATAGTGTTGAGAAAGTGTATAGAAGCCAATCAAACTTAAAAAATCTTCTCGGTTATGAGAAGTTAAAAAGCTTAAAATTCGCATAATTTAGAAATATATCTAATGTTTTTTCTCTAGTTAATTATTTTCTGAGGACAATTTTTTCCATCAGGCGGTCAGGATTTTTTATCCCGCCAAATCCAAATTGGGCATATAGAGAGTGAGCATCTTTTGTTGCTAGCATCCACTTCTTAACTCTCTTGAATCTTTCATCCTCAAAAATTCTTTTGAGAAGCAATTTAGAAAATCCCTTACCTCTGTATTCTTCAAGAATAAATACATCCATGAGGTATGCTATCACTGTGTAATCAGTTACAATTCTTGCAAAGCCAATTTGCTTACCATCTTCGTAAACCCCGAAACAAATGGAATGTTCAATTGATTTTTTTACTTCTTCAATTTTTCTTCCTACTGCCCAGTAGGATGTTGTGAGAAAATTATGAATTAACACAATATCAAGTTTTGTTTTATCATCGCTGATTATCATGTCATCCATCGCATTAAAATTTGGTTACATCAAAAAGCATCAGATCTGGATATCCAATTCTTTCATTTTCCGATAGAGTGTTGATAGCCCAACCTGCAAAGCATCGGCGGTCTTCTCTTTATTGAATTCATTAGCTTCCAGTGCCCGGATTATAATTTCTTTCTCAAACCTTTTTACAGATTCATCAAGTGAGCCTGAAGGTGAATAATCTGAAGGCTCAGTATCTGACTGGAACTGTGCGGGAAGGTTTTTTACGTTAATGAAATCTTCATTACAAAAAATTACTGCCCTTTCAATAACATTCTCAAGTTCTCTTATCTCACCTTTCCATTCGTGATTCATTAAAGCTCTCATAGCATCATTGGAGATGCCTTTAATGTTTTTGTTCATCTGCTTTCTGTATTTGTCAAGAAAAAAATCAGCCAGCAATGAAATGTCACCTTCGCGTTCCTTGAGAGAAGGTAAATGAATATCTACAACGTTTAGTCTGTAGAACAAATCCTCTCTGAATTTTTCCTGGTTAACGTACTCCATAAGGTTTCTGTTTGTAGAAGCTATGAATCTAACGTTTACAGGAAGTGAAACAGTTGTCCCAACAGGAGTATATTCTTTTTCCTGTATTGCTCTTAAAAGTTTAACCTGAAGCTGCGGCGGCATTTCACTTATTTCATCAAGGAATAAAGTTCCACCCTCTGCTGCTTTGATGAAACCATCTTTGTCGCTAATTGCTCCCGTGAATGCGCCTTTTTTATGTCCAAATAATTCACTTTCAATCAGATTTTCAGATATAGCTCCGCAGTTTAATGCGATGAAGGGTTTGTTCGATCTTTTTGAATTGTAATGCAGTGCTTTGGCAACAAGCTCTTTACCAGTACCGCTATTTCCGGAAATTAAGACCGTGCTATCCGTATCTGCAACAGCTTTTATCATATCAAATATTTGTGCTATTGCCTGGCTTTTACCAATTATGTTAGTGTAATCGTAATCGCGCTGCAGTTCTCTTCGGAGAATCCTGTTTTCAAGATGAAGATCACGAACTTCAAAAAGCTTTTTAACTTTTATTAGAAGCTCATCAAACTCTACAGGTTTCAAAATATAATCACTGGCACCACTTCGTAAGGCAGCGATAGCAGTTTCCATAGAACCATAAGCTGTTATCACAATAGTATTTGTCTGCAGATTTATTTTCCTGATTTCATCAAGCAGTTCAATGCCTTTCATCACTGGCATTTCCAGATCTGTAATTACTAAATCATAGGAAGATTCTTTAAGCATTTCAAAAGCAATTTTTCCGTTTGCTGCTTCTTCAACTTCGTATTTTTCTTTTCTTAAAATGAATGATAGTGATTCGCGAATTATATCTTCATCATCAACTACCAAAATTCTTTCAGTCATTTTAGACTCCTTCTATTATTTTTCCACAGGAAGCTTTATTGTAAAAGTAGTTCCCATCCCAGTATTGCTTTGAACTTCCAATTTGCCCTGGAAACTTTTAATTATTCCGTAGCTGACCCACAAACCCAAACCTGTTCCTCTTCCCTGAGACTTTGTTGTGAAAAATGGTTCAAATATTTTGGTAATGTTTTCTTCACTTATACCGCTGCCAGTATCTTTGAAAGTGATAATAATTTCTTCCCGTGAAAATGCAGACTCAATGCTTATTCTTTTTTCTTTCTTATCTTCTTTAACTTCATTTATAGCATCAACTGCATTTAAAAGAATATTGACAAATACCTGTTCAAGCTGGTCAGCTACAAGTGGAAGATTGGGTACATCGTCACTGAGCTTTACATCAAATTCAATTGTCTTTGCTTTAGTTCCCACCTTTGTTATTTCAATGGATTCTTTCAGGCACTCGTTAATATTAACTCTTTGAAGTTCAAAATTTGAAGGTCTAGAAAAATCAACAAGATCTCGGATAATTTTAGATATTCTAGTTACCTGACTTTTAACAAGATCCAATTTTTCTTTGATGAAGATATCTTCAGTGCTTCTTTGCGCAACTTGAACCAATGCCGAAATTGAAGCAAGAGGATTACCAACTTCGTGAGCTATACCGGCGGCTAAAGTACCGATGCTTTCCATTTTTTGGGTATGGATTAATTGTTTCTCAAGAGTTCGCTTTTCACTTAGATCACGATGAATTCCAAAGTAACCGGTTACCTTATCATCCTTATCAAAGATAGGGGATATTAAAAGCTGCGTGTAAAATGGTTCGCCGCTCTTTTTACGATCTTCGACCTCTCCGAACCAAACTTTGCCACTGGAAATTGTCTGCCACATTTTATCCCAGAATTTTTTGTTGAGTTTCCCGCTTCCAAAGATTCTGGGATTTTTACCAATCAATTCCTCCTTGTTAAAACCACTGGCTTTCACAAATGCCGGGTTAACATATATCATTTTTCCATGTAAATCGGTAATCAAAATAGGATTTAGACTGCTCTCAACAATGTTGAAAAATCGCTGAAGTTCTATTTCTTTGGTCTTTTCCTCGGTGATATCTTTTACGACAGTAAAAACATACTCAATCTTCTTTCCGTCAATATGGAACTTATGAAATGCAAATGATATTCTTACATCAATTTCCTTTTTTTCAAGCAGGAACTGAGTTTCAATTTCTGTTGTCTTTCCAAAACTCAGACACTGAAAAAAAATATTATTAACTCCTTCACGATTGCACAAATCAACCAGGTCAAGAAAATTGGTGGGAGTAGATTTTAAATTGGACTTAATAATTTCATCAGATTTATTATTCAGCTTAAGAATTTCTCCGTTTGCATCGAGAAGGAAATACATATCAGGCAGGGAATCAAACAGGTCAAATCCAAATAATGGAATATCACTCATCGATTCTGATTTAGCTGGTTTATTTGCTGCAGATATTTTTTTTGATTTAACAGGGGAACGCATAATTTCTAATCAAATATAAAACTAAATCGTTTTACAATCGAGGCAATTCCAGCAGAGAGAAATGGCTAAATGATGCCTTTTGCTTTCATAAGTTCGGCGCAAAGAATCGCTCCACCAGCAGCTCCTCTTACAGTATTATGTGAGAGGATCACAAAACTGAAATCAAATATTTTATCTTTACGAAGCCTTCCAATTGAAACAGCCATGCCTTTATCAGCATCACGCTGGTGTTTAGGTTGAGGGAAGGCGTCATCTTCACTATAGTGTATAGGTCGCACTGGTGCTAAGGGAAGTTTTAGTTTCTGAGTCTCAGATTCAAAGTTTTCCCAGATTTTTATTATTTCATCGACCGAAGTTTTCCTTTTAAGATTCACCTGAACACATTCTGTGTGCCCATCGGTGACGTTAACTCTGTTGCATTGAGCACTAACTTTAAAATCGCCGAAAATTATTTTGTTATCTCTCAAAATTCCTAAAATTTTCAACGGTTCAATTTCTACTTTTGGTTCCTCGTCTTTGATATAAGGAATAACATTATCTTCAATATCAAGTTTTACAACTCGTGGATGTCCAGCACCAGAAATTGCCTGCATAGTTACCACATTTACAGCCTCAATACCAAAATTATCCAATAACGGTTTCAGTGCAAGGACAAGCCCAATGACTGAGCAATTTGGATTTGTTACAATACAGCCATCGCCATATTTCTGAATTTTTATTAATGCAAGATGATCGGGATTTACTTCGGGAATCAGAAGTGGTACGTCCACATCCATTCTGTGATTTTTTGAGTTGGAAATTACTTTGTATCCTGCTTTTGCAAATTCAGTTTCAACTTCTCCTGCTACGTTTGAATCCAATCCCGAAAAGATGATTTTAGATTTTAATGTCGGTTCACATTTTTGTACAAGCATTTCTCCGACACGTTCAGGAATAGAAGAAGGAAGAAACCAATCAACAGCATCTTTATACTCTTTTCCCGTTGATTTATCTGAAGCGCAGAGTTCAGTAACTTCAAACCGGATGATTTGAAAGCAATTCAACAAACTTTTGGCCAACGCTTCCTGTTGCTCCCAGTATTGCTACAGGGATTTTTACTTCGGCTTTACTCAAATCTAATTCGTTAAATATTTATTATTTTAATGACACATAAGATAATAAATAATGTCAATCGGATGATATGAAAATTGCATTAGTTCAATATAGCCCGGCCTGGGAAGACAAGGATGCTAACAAGCAAAAAATTCTTTCAATGATCGAAAAAGTTGTTGGAGTAGAACTGTTTGTTTTCCCAGAAATGACTCTCACCGGATTCACGATGAAGTCGAAGGAAATGTCCGAAACAATTCAAGGGAATTCGTTCAGATTTTTTTCTTCAATTGCAAAAGAAAAAGCTGCAAACATATTTGCAGGAATTATTGAACGACGAGACAAACGTAATTACAATACTCTCATCCATATTAAACCAGATGGAAATCTCGTAAAACTTTACAGAAAAGTTCACCCCTTTTCGTATTCAGGCGAAAATGAAAATTATTACGCTGGAGTTAAGCCAGCATCAACAAAAATAAAAAATTGGAAAATAGGATTAACGATTTGTTACGATTTACGATTCCCTGAGCTGTACAGAAAATATGGGAAGAAAAGAACACACCTGATTGTTAACATAGCTAACTGGCCAGATACGAGAATTGAACATTGGCGAACTTTGTTGAAGGCTCGTGCAATTGAAAATCAGTGTTACGTAGCTGGAATTAACAGAGTAGGGAAGGATCCAAAGTTAAATTATGTTGGTTTCAGCAGTGTATTCGATCCGATGGGAAAAGAAATTATGGCGGTTGAGAATGAAGAAAAAATTATAATCGTTGATTTGGATAAGAATTATGTGAGTGAAGTCAGAACAAAGTTTCCTTTTTTGGATGATATTAAGATGATTTAATTTTTTTAGTCTTCACCATTAGCAGATGAATAGTTATACCAACTGCTATTGCGAGTAAAAGCAATCGAATGTACCAAAGCTCAGTAAAAAATATTGCAGAAGCTGAAATCATAATCCACACTAATGTAATGTTAAAAATCTTTGACTTAATTGTTAATCCTGACTTATCCTGATAATTCTTTATATACATCCCAAGTATTTTATGATTCCTTAACCATTCATTTGCTTGAGGTGAACTTTTTATGAAGCAGGCAGAAGCAAGTATCAGAAAGATGGTTGTGGGAAGTATTGGCAGAAATATACCTATTACACCAATTGCCACTAAAAGTACACCACTAATGAAATACAAGTAGCGATAAATTCCAGGCAGCTTCACACTTTGAGATTCTGTCTTATGCATTCTTACTTTTTGATTTTGTTTTATAAAAGTAAAGTACTTCAATTTGAACTTATAAGTCAAATTGATAATTTTTATCCCATCAAAAATAAAATATATAAATAAGTAGATTAAAACGACTCGAACACCCTATCACTTAAAGGATAGAATTTTGAGTGTAATTTCTGACAAAATTAAGCAAAACAAGAAAGGGTAGATTGGGCACTAAATATGTTTACTATAAAAAGAAAAATTAACTTTTATGACTGCGATCCTGCAGGAATATTATTTTACGCAAAACTTTTTGAAATCAGCCACTCCGTTTACGAGGAAATGATCAACAGCTTCAATTTGAAAAAGAATTACTGGATTAACGATGAGTTTGTTGTTCCGATTATAAAAACAGATGGAGCTTACTTCAAACCTTTAAGAGCGGGGGAAACTGTTTCAATTAATCTGACAGTTACACTCAGAAAAGAAAATTCATTCGAGTTGACTTACGAGTGGATCGATAAATCAGGTGAGCTTGCGGCAAAAGCAAGGACAGTTCATGTTTTTGTTGATAAGAAGAGATGGGTGAAGATTCCTATTTACGAAGAGATTGTGAAAGGTCTGGAATCCCATCAGAGAGATGTTAATTTATAACGACTAATCAGTTTATCTTTTTCTACTTTACCTAGTTCCGTTTTAGGTAACTGATCTTCAAAGAAAACCTTTTTTGGGATTTTGAAGCTGGAAATTCTTTCCTGAAGAAATATTTTAAGTTCATCATAGGAAAGGTGAACCGATTTACTTTTTATCACAATTGCAGCAGCTATTATTTCTCCCCATTCATTGTCTTTCAATGGAAATACTGCAGCTTCTTCAATGAAAGGATGTTTAAGTAAAGCTTTCTCAACTTCAATCGGATTAACATTTTCTCCTCCCGTCGAAATTAAAAAATTCTTTCTTCCTTCTATGAACAGGAAACCATCTTCATCAAGAAAACCGATATCACCTGTATGATAAATTCCGTTTTTAATTACTCCTTTAGTTTCATCTTCATTGACATAGCCTGAC
This sequence comes from Ignavibacteriaceae bacterium, assembly GCA_014860115.1. Taxonomy (GTDB): domain Bacteria; phylum Bacteroidota; class Ignavibacteria; order Ignavibacteriales; family Ignavibacteriaceae; genus IGN2. Next base: position 1,025 of record JACZKK010000012.1, on the reverse strand, counting down.
ATAAGGGCATTAGATTGAACAACAATTTCACCGATTTCAAATGGCTTAAGTTCGTTTTCTTCATTATCAGTGATCAGGATTTTATTTGTGGGGACAGCGCGACCAACGGAATTCGCTTTGAATAAAATTTCATCTTTTAAAAGTGCAGTAACGAACGAAGAAGTCTCAGTTGAACCATAAACAATATTCACAGGCCAGCCGAGGTCATATGCTTTTTTGATTATTTCTATATCTGAAAATCCGCCTCCGATTAAACAATTTTTTAGCTCATGATTTGGGGAGATGTTTTCATCGACTAATTTCTTAAGCTGTGCGGCGACAAGGGAGATAAAAGTCGGCTGCCACTTGCTTAATGATTCCGCCAGTACTTCCGTGGAAAAGGAATCTGGAATTATTAGTGGAATTCCAAAAAGAAGTGATCTGGTGATAATTGAAAATCCTCCGATGTGATAAAAAGGAAGACTCGCCATCCAGCGATCACTGCGTGTGTATCGCAGCAATTGATTACTGCCAAGTGTGCTATTGTACAAACTATTGAAAGAAAGAATTATGCCTTTGGATTTATTTGTAGAACCTGAAGTGAAAATAATCACGGCTGCATCATTTACATCCAGTTTATCTCTTCCTGAAAAAGAATTATTGTAATCTGCAAAAAACGGGTAGTTAATATTTTTTTTTGATGAACTTTTTACTTTTTCATAAAATTCATTTTGAACCAGCAGTGACGAGCAGTTTGCTGACAAGAGTTGTTCCCCGATTTCTGTCTCTGTCAATCTGTTATTTAGTGGAACAGGAACAGCAGAAATTTGCCACAGAGCTAAAATATTTATTACAAAATCAACATCATTCTGACCAATAATTCCAACACGATCTCCGTCAGAAATATTTTGCTTCTGAAGGTATCCGGCAGTGCTTAATACTTTCTTTCTTAGTTCATCGAATGTGTATGAGACTGAAGAAGAGACTATAGCTTTGACTAAAAGATCTTGCTTGAGTAAAATAAATTTTTCGGGGCTTAGATTTTT
>JACZKK010000123.1 GCA_014860115.1 Ignavibacteriaceae bacterium | reverse complement strand
TTTCTAAGGCGTGGACTGTAATTGTAGTTGACCCCGTTAGTGAAACACCATCAAAAGTTAAATAGCTTGTATTTAAGAAAGATAGAACTGCATATCCACTTCCTTCGATAACAACATTTTTGTTCTCAGCGGGTTTAATTGTAATCATGCTATTTGGCCCTGCACCGGGGATTGGTCCGTTCAATTTAAAGCCAAAAGAGTCTGTTGGTGCTGTGTAAAGTTCATCAATCAGTTCAAGAGTAACAGCACCTGCAACTCCATCTGTTTCCAGTCTGTTAAAAATTGACTGAATTGAAGAAAAGAAACCATTTGTCCCGACCGAGTAAGCACCTGCTGAAACAGCACCAGTTGGTATTAGACCGACAAACTCATCAGCACCTATATCGGGCAGAAAATTGTGTCTTATATCTCCATCAATGTCACTATCTAATCCAGCTATAGGAGTGCCGCGTGATTCAAGGCAAGTGGCGATAGTACAATCAATGTGCAGATTAGGCAAACAGAAGCAAGGCATAATAGAAACGCTGTGGAAATCTTTTCCTGTTTCCTGCCATTCTGCAAGTGTTTTGTATTTTGTGCCTCCGATTCTGACCAGACAATTATCTGGATTCGTATTATTAAAGTAAACATCATTATAATCTGAAGTGAGACTTCCTGTAGTGTAAGCATAAATTGCAGAAGCACAGTACGGTGATTCGTCCCTGGTATTTAAAAAGATATTGTTTTTTGAATCAATGTTCGTATTTCCCCCTCCAACATACAAAGCTGCAGAACCTAAATGTTGCGAACCAGTTCCACTTAAATAAACGGAGTTATAATAAATCTTTGGATTATTTTGATACCACGTTTCTATTCCTGTGATCCTACTATCGTTCTGTGCTGATATACTCTGTATATCATAAATCATATTATTATAAACCAGGTTAGCAGATCCTATGTTGCCTGCTTCGCCTCCCAGGAATATTCCCGAAGAACTGTATCCGTTATTCGCTTTGAAATTTCCGAGAATATTATTTCTGATAATAGTACCGGAACTCATTGTTGAAAGTATTCCTGCTTGTATTTGATCTGATCCATTAATTGTTGCTTTCAGATTCTGAACAATATTATTTTCAACCAGAGCATTTTCACAACGTCCGATCTGGATACCAAATGCTACTAAGCTGTCAGAATCCGAACCGATTTGATTTTCTCTGACGATATTACCCACTCCTTTTACAGCTGAAGTAGAACTAATAACAAAAAAAGCTAGTCCAGCTTTTTTGACATAGTTATTTTGTATAAGATTGCTATCCGGCGCAAAAGCACCGGTTTGATTATGCCAGAAACCGGTCCCACTGGCTCTTAGATTATCATCAACAATGAAAGTAATATTTTGTATAACGTTATGATCAGAATTGTTAATAAAATCTAAAGCATCATTAAAAACATACGCCGCACTTTGGAGAGCATGAATTGTAAGTGTAGTGGAACCAGTTAAACTAATACCATCGAATGTTACATAGCTTGTATTCATTAGGTATAGTAAGGCTTCATTAGTGCCTTCAATAGTTACATTTTTATTTTCGGCAGGTTTGATTGTAACTCTGCTGTTCGGTCCCGCGCCTGGGATTGGTCCGTTAAGTGTGTAACCAAATTGTACTGTTGGTGATGTGTATAAATTATCTGTCAGTTCAAGAATTACTTCTCCGGCTATACCATCAATGCTTAGTTTGTCAAACGCAGCTTGAATGGTGGCAAAGTAACCGCCTGATCCAACAGAATAAGTACCGGCAGGGAGCGGATCGAGAACAAGTTTGTTAATTTTTTCAGGGAATGAAATCTCAACGCCATTTCTTAATGCCCCAAATTCTTGCCCCAGAATAACGTAAGAACAAAACACCGTGAAAAGAAAAACAAAAAGAAAATACAAATGTTTCCCCACGTTGTCCGCCTTGTCTGCAGACAGGCGTAATTTCGTAAGACTCAACATAGTAACCTCCTATTTATGGAAATGATTTAAATGAAATTATTTAGTGATAAAAATTTTAAAGACTGGTCAACCCACGGGTGCTGAGCAAATAACACCCGAAGGTGAGTTAGAGGAACGATTTATTCGAGCGTAGAAATTTTATTTGTAACTTATTCATAATTAATGAATTATTATTTAACTTTTTTTTGCGGGCGAGACAACGTCTCGCCAATACTAACTTCTTACTTCTGACTTCTTGAAAAGAACCATCATCAATTTTATTTTATTACTCTATCACCTGCAGTGTCACTCTGTGATTTTCCTTCGCCGCCACAGCGCTTAGGAGCGTTCTAAGTGCATTTATATTCTTGCCCTTTTTACCAATAACTTTTCCTATATCATTTTTTTCAACTTCCACTTTTATCTCAATTGTATTCTGGTTCTGAATATTTTCTTCGATCTTTACTTTTTCTGGTTTATCAACCAGCTGCTTCACAATGAATTCAACAAATTCTTTCATTTTCTGCCCCTCAGTTTAGTTTATTCACTCTCGATAAATACTTTAACTTCCGTTAAATTTGGGCGAGTCAGAGACCCGCCCTTGCTGTCCTCCCATCCCGTCTCACCAAAGGCAAGGCGGATTGTCCTCGTGGAGTTATGCCTCCGTATTAAAAAATTTTCTTCATTGATAGTAACACATTGAAGTAGCTGAAGTCCACTAGAAATTGGTGATTTTTAATTATACGTATAGAGCCCCTAAAAGCCTCAGATTTTAAATGCCACTCGCGGGTAAATGATTGGTCTTTACTGGTTCCACACAACAATGATCTCACTGCAATTTCCATTCAGCATTTTGAAAAAATATTTTCTTGATTTCGGGTGGTTCACCACCCTTGTATTCCACCTATCAGCTTTCTAAAGAAAACGAGAGAGGGCGAAATTGTGTTACAGGGTGCGCATATATTTTCGTAAACAATTTCCACCCTCTATATCGCTGTGCTGTGGGGAAGTTCATTCTTTCTTCATTCATTAAAAAACTACCATCCTGACATTCTCAAATAAATAAAGAGGGCGAAATTGCGTTACCGGGTGCGCATACCTTTTGTAATCAATTTCCACCCTCTCATTCATCCGTTATACTGGAGGTAGGTTAAATTTCATTTTACTAATTCCATTTCCTGTGAATATGAATAATTATCAGCAACAACATGACAGAAGTAAGTTCCTTTGGATAATCCATCTGCAACAAAATCCAGCTTGTAATTTCCCGGATTGAGCATATTTGAAATCAATTTATCTACAACCTTCCCATAAGAATTCGTTATCAATATTGTTACTTTGCTCTGGTTAGATAAGCAGAATTTTATAGTTGTCGTTCCATTAAAAGGATTTGGATCGTTCTGTTCCATATACAATCCTGATTGAACATTATCATTCATTCTTTGTGCTGCTGTTAAAATCACTTTTATTTTCTCCTCATTTGAAAACAGGTTATTAAACGAAAGGTCTTCAACCTGCTTAATTATTTTTTAACATTTTTTTACGACGTATTGATAAAAACAAATATTATCATCAATTTTATTCACGGCTGCATCGGAACTATCATCAATTCCGCAATACCTGCTCCGTTGGTTGTAACCAGATAGGTTACCTTTAGTACAACATCAAAGCGGTTTGTTATCTCATATTGCTTTGTAACCAATGCAATTCCTTCTTCACTTACGTAAACTGTTTCTTCGCTGTATCCTCTGATGAACCAGTCCGGATGTACCATCATACATCTGCTGCATAATTCTGAGTACATCTGGAGATTCAGTAAAACTGTACAGAGCCCATTTGGATTTGCCGGTTGATTAATTATCTGATGAGTGTATTCAGCGCAGCCATTAAGCCCACAGACACCGGCCATTGGATCAATTATCTCACAGCAGATCTGAATTTTATCGTGAATAATTGGTGGGCTCGGTTTTTTGAGCTCAGTAATCGGATCAGTTGGAATATTATCACCACAACTGCACAGACAAAGAATACCCATCAGTACACAAAGAACAAATAAGTTTTTCATAGCAACCTCCTTATAGATTGATGAAAATAAAATTATTTTATTTCGCACGGGTCAGAGACTCGGCCGTGCTGTCTTCCCACCCAGGTTTTCTTTCTGTTCAATATCAAACTCCCGGACAAAATGTATTTAAAACAATACTTTAAGCCCTCAGCCCCGCAATTTGCTTTTATAAAAGAGGGCGAAATCGTGTTATTGGGTGCGTTTATTTTTAATAAACAATTTCCACCCTCTTCATTGCTGTGCGGTGAGGTAATAAATTCATTTAATTAATTCCATTTCCCGGGATTTAAAAAAATCGTCTGTAATTATGTGATAGAAATAGTTTCCGCCTGGCAAACCATCTGCATAAAATTCAATCTCGTATGTACCGGCATTCTGATCTGGAGAAACTATTTTATGAAGAACTTGTCCATGAATATCATTTATCATTATAATTACTTTAGTTTTATGAGGCAATGAATACTTTATACTTGTCTTTCCTTTAAATGGATTTGGACTGTTCTGACTCAATTCAAATTTCTCAGGCACGTTTGCTTGCTTAACTAAATTTGTAAAGATTGCCATCTGTATTTCTTCCTATCTGCAGTATTTTTCAGCACAATTATTTTTGAATAAAATCTTTTACACACCAGCCTAATGTCCACCCTTCTTCTGCACTGCGATAATACTCAGTACATTTGTGCGGATGGTCTACCAGTGCTTCAAGATTATCATTTTCATAATGATTGGTAATCTCATTTGTTACTTTGTTTAGGAACTCACTTGCAACTTTATATCCGGTATTTGCGTCCTTCAAGTAAACACCGCAGAAGTGTTCCTGTTTTTCTTCCTCATAGGAAACCCACGTATTACCTCCATCTGTAGTCTTCATTATTGAACAATAGACATCAGCACTCCAAAGAATTTGAGGTGATGATTTTTCACTGGCCAAGGTTATTTCCTTGCCAGGCGTCCAGTTTCTTCCGCCATCTTCCGTTGCCAAAACCTCTCCCTCTCCAGATTTTGCTACTCCATTCTGCTTATCTATAAAGGAAATGGTGAAAATTTTGGTTTTCCCGGTGGGTGCATTAGTCCAGTAATCATTATCCTGTGCAGGAGTAGATATTAAAATGATCAAAGATGACATTAACGCAATAAGTACGGTCCTTTTCCACGAACCGCCTTCTTTATGAAGGGATTTAACAATTTTTAACATTTCTACCTCCTTGGATCTTGCGTTGTCAACAGTTTACCGAATTCGCAGTGTAAATAAACGAAATAAAGGCGGAGGGTGGTTATTAACTATGTTGCAAAGTCTTGCAGCTATGTTGCATATTTTGAATTAATGATGATTTTTAAAGGATTATCAACACTAGTAGGTTAAACGACGGAGAAATTTTAAGTGCGGTTGATAATTACCTCTAATTTAAAAGTAGGGGCTATTAGACAAATAATTTAATGGGAGAATATAGAAGGTTGGCTCAAAAGATTATCTCGATACACTTCAATACTCGAGAAGCCTTTATTTTCTTTGGTTTTCGATTTTTTTTCTTGTGGAATCAGAAAAATTATCGAGAAAACGTTAATTGTTCAATGAATCTTAACCACGGGAAATGGAAAAGTAAATGATTGTTCTATTTTACTTCACTTGGTGCATGGCCGAATTCTTCTTTAAAGCAACGGCTGAAATAGGCAGGACTCGAGAAACCAACCTTATAAGATATTTCTGAGATGTTCCCTATTTTTTCTGCTAGCATCTGCTTTGCTTTGGCAAGTCTCACCGTTCTCAAATACATACTTGTTGACTTACCAGTGAGCGCTTTTAATTTCCTGTGAATTTGTGATCTGCTCATTCCAACATCTTTTCCAAATTCCTCAATGCTGAATTCTTCTTCTGCAAGATGCTCATCAATTACTAACATTATCCTATTCATAAATTGCTCATCAAGACAGCTTAACTTTGCCTTTTCTACTTTTTCCGTTATCGTTGTACCCGAACCAAATTTTTCCTGCAGAAATCTTCTTGTCTCTATCAGGTTTTTAATTCTTGCAAGAAGTTCATCAGAATCGAATGGTTTTATCAGATAATCATCCGCACCTAAACCTAGTCCTTCAAGCTTACTGTCTTTATCGGATTTTGCTGTTAGTAAAATAATCGGAATGTGGCTGGTCTTATTGTTCTGCCTGATACTTCTCGTCATTTCATAACCATCCATTTTAGGCATCATTATATCACTTACAATTAAATCAGGTATACATTTTTCTGCTTTTCTTAATCCCTGTTCGCCATTTGCTGCTTCTTCAATATGGAAACTATCTTTCAACGCATCTTTAATGTATTCCCTGACATCAGCATTATCTTCAACAACAAGTACGATAGTTTTATCAATTAGCTGTTCAGCTAACATATCTTCAGATTCACTATCAGTTTTAGCATATTCATCTACCAAATCAATTTTTTGCATTTCAAAATCGTCTGGCATAATAATTTCGTCATCTCTAAGATGATCTTTTCCGAGTGGTAAATTAATTTTAACTTCTGTCCAATGCCCTTCTACACTGTCAACAAATAATTGACCTTTATGCAATTCAACCAGTTCTTTTGTTAAAGCTAAACCAATACCTGTTCCCTCGTGTTCCCTTGTGTGGGAGCCATCGACCTGGTAAAATCTGTCAAAGATTTTTGTCAATTCACTTTTAGGAATTCCAATACCGGAATCTCTGATAATTATTTCAACCTGGTTTGATTGTGTCTCGCTTACTTTAACTGTAATTCTCCCTCCCGCAGGAGTAAATTTGAATGCATTCGACAGCAAGTTGGTTATTATTTTCTCCAGTTTTTCTTTATCGAAATAAGCTTCAACATCTTCCTTTTCTATAATTACTTTTAAAGATATATCTCTTTGCTCAGCGATTGATTCGAACTCCAGAGTCAGTCCTTTTACAAACTGTGCAATATTACCCTGAGAAGTACTCAGTTTTAATCTGCCTGCCTCAATCTTGGTAAGATCCAGAAGTTGATTAATAAGCGTGAGCAAACGCCTTGCATTTCCTTTAATCAAGCCAACTTGCTTTTTGCTATCTTCATCTCCTAATTTGGGTACAATCTTTTCAAGCGGCCCCAGAATCAGCATAAGGGGTGTACGGAATTCGTGAGATATATTTGCGTAGAAGTTGGATTTTATTTTATCAACATCTTCAAGTTTTTTTGCGTGTTCTTGCTCTAACTGTAATTGACTTCTTAACCTTTGACGATTAAGATAAAATCTTGTTGAACCCGAAAATAAAATCATAATTACAAAACCATAAAGAATATAAGACCACCACGTAGCCCACCATGGAGGTCTAATTATTATGCTCAAGCTTGTTCCTTCTTCATTCCATACATTGTCATTATTCGAACCTTTAACTCTTAATGTATATTCACCGGGATCAAGATTGGTGTAAGTTATATTTCTATTCTTTGCATCAGTTCTAATCCAGTGTTTATCAAATCCTTCAAGAATGTACTCATATTGATTTTTTTCCGGGCTGTGAAAATCTAATGCGGCAATTTCAAAAGAAAGTATATTTTCATTGTGGCTCAGCACAATCTCTTTTGATTCAGTTATAGATTCGGCCAGAATTACTTTATCCCATGATGAATCGAAGCCCACTGATACAGGTTTATGCAGTATCTGAAAATTTGTTATAAAAATTGGAGGTATAAAATTATTATCTATTATTTCATCAGGATGGAATCGGCTTAGTCCATTGGTTCCTCCGAAATACATTCCGCCATCGGGGGTTTTAAAAAATGCTCTGCTATTAAACTCACTTCCTTGTAAACCGTCTTTTGATACATAATTAGTAAAAGATTCAGTTTTAATATTGAATCTCGAAATCCCTTTGCCAGTGCTTATCCAAAGATTTCCTTTTTTATCGGATAAGATTCCATTTACTACATCATTAGCTAAGCCATCTTTCTTCCTGTAGTGCTTGAATTGATTTTTTGTTCTGTCAAATCTGTTGATTCCGGCACCACTGGTACCTACCCAAAGAATCCCATCTTCATCTTCACAGATTGAAGAAACAGCATCATGACTTAGGCTTGTACGCAAATTATTAGCATCCTGTCTGTAAAAAGTAAAATCATCTGTTTTTCGATTGTAAAGCATAAGTCCATCAACGTGAGTTCCAATCCATAGATTGTGGTTCCTATCTTCATAAAAAGTGAAAATGATTTGAGAACTGATGCTTTTAGGATTTGATGCATCATAAGTATAGTGTATGAAATCACTTTCACCTCGTTTTAACTTGTCCATTCGGCTTGGAAAACCAATCCAAAGATCTCCATGGCTATCACAAAATATTTGAGAAACTCTGTCATTAAGTAAGCTGTTTGGATTGCCGGGATCATTTCTGAACTGCTTGAATTTATTTTTTTCTCTGTCAAAATAATTAATACCTGCATCATCAGTTGCAATCCATAGCCTGCCTTCTTTATCCTCACAAATCGAATTAATAACACTGCTGGAAATGCTGCCCGGATTGTTGGGATTGTTTTGATAATTTGTGAATTTATTTTCCTTTTCATTTATTCTGGTTAATCCGTTTCCTGTTCCTACCCAAAGCTCATCATATTTATCTTTGTAGATTGCAGTTACATAATTATCAATCAAACTATTCAGATTACCCGGGATATGTGAGTAAGTAAAAAACTTTTCTTTTTTTCTGTCGTATTTATTTATGCCACCACTCCAGGTGCCAAGCCATATAACTCCCGACTTATCTTCATAAATTGAATTAATTACATCATCAGTTAAGCTTCTGGAATCGTTAAAATTCTTGCTGAAAAGTTTAAATGTCTCCGTTCTGTTATCAAACAAATTTAAACCGCCATTAAAGTTTCCAATCCAAATCAGTCCTTGACTATCTTCAAATACCACCCAGGCATCGTTACTATTCAGACTGTTTGAGTTTCTTGAATCGTAAGTGTAATGTTGAAATTTGTTCGAGTAAGGATCGAATTTATTTACGCCGCCATCCCGGGTTCCTATCCACAAAAATCCAGCGGGATTTTCATAAATGGAGGATATTTGGTTACCGCTTATGCTTGATGGATCATCAGATACTTTGTAATGAGTGAACTGCTTTTTTTGCTGGTCGAATTTATTTAGTCCGCTTGAAGATGTACCAACCCAGAGGATACCATTTCTATCAACATGAAGCGCACTAATTGAGTTACTGCTTATGCTGTGTGGATTATTGTGGTCGCTTTTATAGTTGTAGAATTTTTCTGTTTCCTGATCAAAATAATCCAGTCCACCTCCATTTGTTCCAATCCAGAGATTGCCGGACTTATCAAGGCAGATTGCATAGATAATGTTAGAACTTATGCTTAATGAGTTATTAGGATCATGAAGATAACGAACGAATTTTTCAGTTTCCCTGCTAAATTTATTAAGACCACCGCCCCAGCCGCATCCAACCCAGATGTTACCATACTTGTCTTCATGAAGCACTCTTATCATATTGTCGCTAATGCTTGTTGAGTCTTCAGGTAAATTTTTATAGACCTTGAACTCATAACCATCGTATCTATTCAACCCATCATAGGTACCAATCCAGAGAAAACCTTTGCTATCCTGAATTATGCTAAATACAGTATTTGACGAAAGTCCATCATCAACGGTTAAGTGTTCGAATTGGATGTCTCGCTGTTGAGCAAATGATAAAAACGAAATTAAAAATGCAATCAAAAATTTATTGAATATAATAAATATTTTTTTGCAATTAGACATAATCATGAGAAACTTAACTCACTTACAATAATTAGTACAACTAATTAAGCCCTAAAACTATTTAAATTAAACTATTCTCTTGGAACAATTATAATTCTTGGCGGTGCATCGCTATCAATACCGCCAATTATCCTACCTGTACTAAGACACACAACGGTATAAGATATTTCAGTACCAACCGGTACATCACTTTTCACAGTATATGTATCGCTTGTTAGTGGTGGGTCTGTTGCAGTGTCAGAATCAATTAAAAATGATTCCGTCCGCTCGATGTCTTTAAAAAATCTATCAGCATTATTAATCACCACAGAAAAAGATCCACTAGCAGCTTGAAATTTTATTATGCTGCCAGCATGCACTAGTAAAACGAACGGATCTACGATATAATCTCTCTCACAATCTAAGGTCACAATTAATGTGTCCTCACCCAATGGCACTGGATCATTAGCCAAAAGATTCTGGTGAGCAATAAAAAAAGTTATAAACACAGTGACAAGAACTTTTAAAGAATAATTCATTTTATCCTCCGAAATAAATTATTAAAAAAGAATTGTTTAATTTCCCTTAAAGAAAATTTATTGAGAAAAAAATTATAATAGTGTTCACTGTAGATAAGATTATCCGGTGAGATAGTTAACTGAAAAGCTAAGAATGAACCATAATTTAGTTTCATTGAATGCCTCCTTCAGCTACATCAAGGAATTGTAAACTAAATAATTGCACCAAGCTGCCCGCCCTCAACTTTTGAAATTGTTTCAATAATAATTTGCAAAATGAAAAGATAAGAAGCAAGAAAAATAATTTTAATTTTCATTTTAATTTGAGATGCAGCAAGTAAAATAGTGAGGGCAGTTCAAATTAAACCTTGGCTAAGATTTGTTTTTAATTAAAAATGCCCTGTCTAAAGAATAGACAGGGCAATTTTTACCGAAGTAAAACTATTTGAATCTTAATAAATAATTACTTCATCAACATAAGTTTCTTAGATGCCGTGTAATTTGCTGCTTCTATCCTGTAAACATACACTCCGCTTGATAATCCGCTTGCGTTGAAGTTTACTTCGTATCTGCCTGCCTTCTGGCTTGCATTTACTATCGTTGCTACTTCTTCACCTAACATATTATATACTGCCAGCTTTACAAATCCTTCTTCCGATATTGAGTACTTTATT
>JACZKK010000122.1 GCA_014860115.1 Ignavibacteriaceae bacterium | reverse complement strand
AATAAAGTACTCAATATCGGAAGAAGGATTTGTAAAGCTGGCAGTATATAATATGTTAGGTGAAGAAGTAGCAACGATAGTAAATGCAAGCCAGAAGGCAGGCAGATACGAAGTAAACTTCAACGCAAGCGGATTATCAAGTGGAGTGTATGTTTACAGGATAGAAGCAGCAAATTACACTGCTTCGAAGAAGTTGATGTTAATGAAGTAATTTCCTTAACATAATCCTTAGTATTAAAGGATCTTTAAGCCCCGTCTAGCGATTGCTGGTTGGGGCTTTTTTTATGGAAATATATTTGGGTTAGAAAATCTGTGAACGATTATCTAAGTTTAGATAGTAATTAAATTAATGAAATGCATTACCAGATAGATACTGGAAATTTTTGGTGATAATATTAAACCCGTCTTCATCAAATCGATCTTTACTCCGGTATTCTTATCAGCTTATTAAATATTTTAACCGAGGTTTATAATGAAATTCTCTGCTTACCTGCTCTTTTTATTTATTGTATGCTTTAGTAAAATTATTGCTCAGGAGACTGAATCTTACTTGATATCTGTTCCTGTTAAAGATGATTTCACTAACAATAAAATCGAAAGTCTCAAACTTCCGGTCATTTATATGAATGATGATCAGCTTCTAACTTTAATAACTTCTGAAAAGCTAGATGAACTTGAAGCGCTTGGGGTCAAATATTTTAAGCTGGATCAATGTACGTCTGAGGATAAATTTTATATAATCACTTCGAAAAAAGATTTAGACGTTTCTTCAAGATTGGTTTCTGAGCAAATTGTTTATAATGGAATTAATTCCGTAATAGTTAAAAACACAACACTCAATCCGGCAGAGGCTTCACTTAAGGGGTTAATGATTGTAGAATTAAATGGAAGCATTAACTATAAAAATGAGAAAGGAATCTGGAATTTTGATAGACTTCAATTTAGCGATTCATTAATTACACAAATAACATCTTCGGTTAATCCTGATAGTGTAAGATATTTTATTCAGAGTCTTCAGAATTTTCAAACAAGATTTCTTTTGGCAAATACCCGTGATGCAGTTGCTGAATGGTTAAAAAATCAATTTATAAGTATGGGCTTTGCAGAAGTAGTAATAGATTCGTTTCAATACCAGGGAACATGGCAGAAAAATGTTGTTGCTACACTGCCGGGCATTTATGAGCCGCAAGTTTTCAACATTGTGGGTGGTCATCACGATTCATATTCATCTGGTGATCCAATGATCTTTGCACCGGGTGCAGATGATAATGCGAGCGGAACAGCAGCAGTGCTTGAGATTGCCAGAGTGATAAAAGCAAATAATTATCAGCCTGAATCAACAATTAAATTTATAACTTTTGCTGCAGAGGAGTATGGCTTATGGGGCAGTGTAGATTATGCTCAAAAAGCTTTCAACTCCGGAATGAATATTAAGATCATGATTAATCATGATATGATAAGTCATAGTTATTATCCGGCTAATCAAAGCGAGGTTGATATAAACCGTTATACTGGTTTTGATTATTTACGTGACCTGGCTTTTTACTGCATAGAGAATTATTCCACTCTTGCGCCGAGGAATGGAAGCCTAAACAGTGCTGGCTCAGACAGCCATTCATTCTGGGAGCGTGGTTTTCCCTCAGTTTATTTTGAAGAAACAAATTTCAGTCCTTATTATCATTCACCGGCTGATACTATCGGAAACTATAATATAGAGTATTGTGCGGAGGTTATAAAATCTTCCTGTGCGACTTTATTATTGAATATTGTTATGCCTTCTGCGGTTCAGAATTATAATCTTGTTGACGCCGGGACTGGCAGTTCGCTTTTACTTACCTGGAGTCCGAATCCCTCGCCGGATTTTCATTCTTACAAAATTTATATTGGTGATCAATCCGGTGTTTATGATACTGTATTGACTACTACTGATACTATTTTCACAGTTGGGGGATTGATAGAGGGAAATCTATATTATGTCGGAGTTTCAGTTTTGGATCAGGATGGTTTTGAAAGCCTGATTGTTGAAAGATCAGCCGTACCTTTTGAGTTTCCATTTGCTCCAGAGGGATTTACTGCAAATCCTTTGTGGCAACAGGTTGAGTTGTTATGGTTTAGTAATACGGAGTATGATCTCCAGGGATACAATCTATACCGGTCAGCAATTGAGGGTCAGCTTGGAACTAAATTGAATCAAAATATCCTTCAGGATACTAGTTATGTAGATGCCGCTGCAGGTAATGGGATTTATTATTATTACACAGTTAAAGCAGTCGATAGTTTGTTAAATGAGAGTTTAAATAATACTACAATTAGATCAAGAGTAGTCTCACTTGACCAGGGAATTCTTATAGTTGATGAAACTGCCGATGGTGATGGTTCACTAATGAATCCGACTGATGCTGAAGTTGATGATTTTTACAATGACCTGTTAATTCACTTTAACAAACAGCAATATGATATGATTGAAGAAAGCCAAATTGGTCTGGCAGATCTTGGTGCTTTCTCAACTGTTGTCTGGCATGGTAATGATATAACTGATATGGATGCGCCTTATGACTATAAAGATGAAATCAAAAAGTATCTTGACTTCGGAGGCAATTTCCTTTACACCGGCTACAGACCCGCAAAAGCTTTTGAAAAAATTGTTGGTTTAAACGGAACTTTTAGTACTGGTCATTTTATTTTTGATTACCTCAAAATTCAGGAAACAAAAAGTACAGTATTTGCTTTGTTTAATGAAGCAATAAGTAAGGAGTCAGGTTACAGCAATATTTTTGTGGATTCAATGAAAACACTTTCATCAAATGATTATCATCTGAAAAATATTGAGATGATAAAACCCTCAGCTGAAGGCACTGAGGTTTTCAGCTTTGGAGCAAACTACGATTCAACTTCACAGCAAGGTTTTCTGAAGGGTAAGCCTGTAGGAATAGAATATATCGGAAATGATATCAAAACAATAACACTCAGCTTCCCGCTTTATTATATGAACAAGGAACAAGCTAGATCATTAATGCAATATATTTTAACAACAAAGTTTGCTGAAGTTATGCCCGTTGAGGATAACACAGATGAAATTCCATCTGAGTACCAGTTGTACCAGAACTATCCAAATCCATTCAACCCAAGTACAACAATAAAGTACTCAATACCGGAAGAAGGATTTGTAAAGCTTGCAGTATACAATATGATTGGAGAAGAAGTTTCAACATTAGTAAAAAATGTTCAGAAAGCAGGCAAGTACGAAGTAAACTTCAACGCGAGCGGATTATCAAGCGGAGTATATGTATACAGAATAGAAGCAGCAAACTATACTGCATCAAAGAAGTTAATGTTGATGAAATAGTTAGAAGAATTAATTAAAGAATCGAAAGCCCGGTCAAGTATATACTGGTCGGGTTTTTTAATTAAATTAAGAAAAGCATCATTTTTAACGATGATGTACATTTAGCTTTGCGTGGAATTCCGGTCGAGCGAAGTCAAAAACCGGAATATATTAATTGGTTTGTTCTCTTGATTCCATGTCAAACATGGAATGGCATCACTATTCTTTTATTGAATAAGTACAACTTGGATGTCAATCGCTTACTTTTCTGTATCATTATGAAATTTAATTTAATGATTAAAAGAAAATAACATTAGCTTTATATTATTAGAATTATTTATGTTTGTCACAATTATTTTAAGGGATAAATCGAATCATTTTAAAACCATTACAAAACATTTTACCTCCAATTCAGCCAAGTCACGTTATTGTAGAATTTATTACTATTTATAGAACCTGCTAAAGTCATATAAGAACAAATTGAAATTTAAGAACTCACAATTAATAATTAACCAATCATTCATTAATCATGGAGAACTGATGAAGAATCTCACAACTCTTTTCTTTGTACTGTTCCTCTTTACAGTTGCAGGTACAAACTTGCTTGCTCAGGGAGAACTAACTGACGAACGAATTTGGTCAGTAATGCGGCCGGATCCAAACCGTAGTGTTAAAATTGATATACCAAGTAACTGGGTTCCTGCAGAACCGATCACCAGATATTTTGGAATAGCAGATGCAACCGTAGGCCCTAATTTTAGGGTCAAACCTGGTAACACCACACAATCTGAACTGAGTATAGATGTTCACCCAACAAATAATAATATCGTTTTTGGATCTGCCAATGCTACGAACTGGCCATTTTCAACCATTTATGGAACTGGGGTTTATTGGTCATTAGATGGTGGAACTAATTGGACAGGATTTGACAATCCTCCTTTTGGTACAAATTCGGGCGATCCTGTTTCAGTTATC
The DNA here is from genome assembly GCA_014860115.1 of Ignavibacteriaceae bacterium. GTDB lineage: Bacteria > Bacteroidota > Ignavibacteria > Ignavibacteriales > Ignavibacteriaceae > IGN2. Next base: position 1,959 of record JACZKK010000122.1, on the reverse strand, counting down.
GGAGTCGATGGAAGATTTTATGAGAACTATATTTCTAATCCTGGCGGACAGGGAGTATCAGTTTCAACTAACAACGGAGTAAACTGGACGTCACATACCGTTGCTCCAAATCCTGGAAGTCTTGCAGATAAAAATCATTATATGGTTGATAAACAGGCAACCAGCCCATACGTAAACAGATCATATTGTTCCTGGACAGATTTTGGCGGAACAAATGATGAACAGGTAGTTATAAGATACTCGACCAATTTTGGAGTAAATTGGTCAACTTCTATTAATCTTTCTGGATCATTGAATCCCGGAAGCCACGGACAGGGAACTAATATTCAAACCGGTCCCAATGGTGAAGTATATGTTACATTTGCTATCTATGATGCCTGGCCAGGTGGGGAAGATGCAATAGGATTTGCTAAATCAACTGATGGCGGTGCAACCTGGACTAAAGCCAGAATTTATTCTGCGGTGAATTTTGGTATCAGAGGAAATTTAACAAGCAAGAATTCAATCAGAGTTGCTTCATTCCCATCAATGGCTGTGGATATTTCTGGTGGCCCTCGCAATGGCTGGATATATATAACCTGGCCGCAAAGAAGTGTTACACCAGCAGGAAATGACCCGGATATTGTTATGATCAGATCTACTGATGGAGGTACAACCTGGTCATCACCGGTTCGCGTAAATGATGATCCAATAAACAATGGAAAAGATCAATACTATCCATGGTGCACAGTAGATCAAGCTACAGGACAACTGATGGTTATATTCTATGATAGCCGTGATGTTCCGAATAGTCAGGCAGAAGTTTTTATGGCAAATTCAGTTGATGGAGGTACAACTTTCACGAATTTCAAAGTGAGTGATCAGCCCCATTCACCTCAACCAATTAGCGGTTTGGCTGGTGGTTATGCTGGTGATTATATTGGTATAGCTGCACTGGATGATGTTGCGTTTCCGTTTTGGGCAGATAACAGACTTGGCACCGACCATTATCAGGCTTGGACTGCATCAGTCACATTTGGTCCACCTTGCCCAATAGATCCACCATCAAATCCAAGTCCAGCAAATGGAGCAACTGGTTTATCACTGACTGGAAATACAGCAAGCTGGACAAACGGTGCAGGTGCAACACAAATAGAAGTTTATTTTGGTCAAGGCAGTAGTCTGAATCTTGTTTACACTGGTGTACCAATCACATCATTATCCTTAGCTACTTTCGAGCCTTTAGTTTATAATACAACTTATTCCTGGCAGATTAAAGGAAAGAACGATACTTGTACCGTTGCTGGCCCAATATGGTCATTCACAACAATGCAAGATCCTAACCTGAACTTCTGGTGTGATGATTTCACTAACTTTAATTGGACTGTTGTCGGACCATTAGGTCTTACCAATTGGTCAGCAGCTAGTTCTAGTTCAGCAGGCGGAAGTCCACCGGAATTAAGAATGAGCTGGACTCCTTCTTTTAATGGTGTATCAGTGATCAGATCTGCGGCAATTCCTCTATTGAATAATACACTTACAAATTATTCTTTTAATTACTATTTCGATTGGTATGCAAATCCTAGTGGAACCGTAACCGTTGGTATTACTTACGATGGTGGTACGACGGTAATTCCGTTATATAACCAGGTTGATGCAACTGGAAATGTTGGCCCACAATTGATGACAGGCAGCTTTACAACACCAGCATCTGGTGCTGCAAATGCTCAGTTAGTAGTTTCATTTAATGGAAACTCGTTTAATAATGATAATATTTATTGGGATAATATGTGTCTTGACTGGATTGTACCAGTGGAGTTAACATCATTTGCCGCAGCGTCAAATGGTGAAGATGTAGAACTTAGCTGGACAACAGCAACCGAAACCAACAACCAGGGATTTGAAATAGAGAGAATGATTGCTGGTGGATCATTTGAACAGGTTGGATATGTAGCTGGATTCGGAACAACAACTGAACCA
>JACZKK010000121.1 GCA_014860115.1 Ignavibacteriaceae bacterium | reverse complement strand
GAATGCATAGTTAGTTGATATCAAAGCATCTTCGTTACCACAAGGAGCGTTACTCCAGGTTGTCCAGTTTGTTGGATCCTGACAAGCCAATTGCTGACCAGCTACAAAACCTTCGAAATCTTCGAAGTACGTATTACCACTGCTAACAGTGGTTAATTCATATCCAAATAATCTGTCTGCACCGGGATTACCCTGTAACATCCCACCTAATGTAACAAAGCCTGGAACTAGCTCATCAGTTATAAATAATCCACCAGCAATACCAGCAGCTATATCGGTGACAACGTCATGAGTTATACCAGTGTATAATCCAGTTGTATAATTCATTTGCTGGATTAATTGAGGTGTACCAGCACCAGCTCCCTGACTCCAAACCCATAAGAACGGTCCGCCGGGTGACCAGTTATCATAAGCGAGTCCATAAACTCCGGTAACTGTACTTGTGATTGTTCTTAGGAGTGTACCTGTCAGACTGAATTCATAGAAACTTAAATTTGGTGCAGTCCAGTTTCCACCAATTATTGAACCCGCTCCTGAATTTCCATCAGGATTATATGTTATAAATCTGAAACCATTTGGTGCACCAGCTACTGAAACCGTACCAACCACAGTTCTGGTAACAGGATCAACCTTTTGAACAGTGGTTGTAGCGGTGGAATGGTAAACGTACTGACCGTCAAAACACATACCTCGTGTTCCGGTAAATGGCAATGTGAATTCAAGATCTAGTGTACCATTAGCGTTCCACTGATGAGCAACACCGCTAGCCCATCTGCTTGTCCAGAACTTGTTTATTGTCGGAATATAAACAGCACCAGCATTTCCTGCAGCACCTGTTACTGCAACAGCATCATAGTCAAATTGAACATCCCAGGTTGCTTCAAGAGCTGGATCGTGATTAACAGGTTTTAGAGTTGGGCTTACTTCCATAAAATCCTGAGCAGATAAAGTAAAGCACAAAGTGAGAACAAAAAGAAGAGTAATTATCTTCTTGAACATAGATACCTCCATGTTTTGGTTTATGATAGTGTTAATTAAGAAATAGAAACTAGATGAAGTCTTTGTTTTGAAGAGAGAAAAATTGAAATGTCGATAATTTAATTGCATTTTTAACTAACAGACATTCTTTAAAGATGAATAAAATTCAATTACAAAAGCCAGCCCTAATAGAAAGATATGAATTTTCAAAAAATTCTAACCCTATATTAAGAAAATTCTATAAAAAATCAACTATTAATAAAAAATATTTTCATAATAGTGTTATTTTATTTTTTACTTTTTGATACACTAAATATTATTTTATTGAATAAAGGTTTGAAATATTAAAAATATGTATAAACAGCAGAGATATGAACTGGTCGAGAGTTTACGCCTGAAAGGAATTTCTGATGAACTTCTCTTGCAGGCAATGATAAAAGTTGAAAGAGAAAAATTTGTTTCTGCTATAATGAAACCAAATGCATATAAAGATATTGCTCTGCCCATTGGTTATGGCCAGACTATTTCTCAGCCCTTCACGATTGCGATAATGACTGAAGCCTTACAAATAAAAAAAGGTGATAAAGTTCTTGAGATTGGAACTGGTTCAGGTTATCAGGCAGCTCTGCTTTATCAAATGAGTGCAAAAGTCTATAGCATCGAGAGACACATTGATGTTTATAACGAAGTTTTAAAAAAGTTTGAGAAGCTTGGAATAAGAGTACATTGCAAATGCGGTGATGGAACTCTGGGCTGGGATCAGTATTCGCCTTTCGATAAAATAATTGTTACTGCCGGTTCGCCGTCTGTTCCCGAATCTTTAAAGAAACAGTTGGCGATAAATGGAAGAATGGTTATACCTGTTGGAAATATGAGTTCACAAACTTTAAAGGTCCTGACTAAAACAGCACCTGAAGAATTTGAGATTGAAGATATCCCACAGTTTGCATTTGTTCCTCTAATAGGAAGAGAAGGGTGGAAAGAATAAAACTTTTATGGATGATGTTGAGCGAACCTGCCTGTCCGGTAGGCAGGGCGAAATCCGCCTCTAGTGGAGAAGATGGTTGACGGAAGATGTTTGATGGAAAAGGGATGTTGGATGCTGGGAGTTGGAATGAACGAAAATTAATTGTAATAATTGGTCCAACTTGTTCGGGAAAAACGAATCTTAGTTTAAAGCTTGCTGAATTAATTCCTTCCGAAATAATTTCTGCTGACAGCAGACAGATTTTCAAGTATCTGGACATTGGAACAGCTAAGCCTTCTAAACATCAACTTGAAAAAGTAACTCATCATTTAATTGACATTCTTGACCCATCCGAAAATTATGATGCTAGTAAGTTTGAGAAAGATGCTGAAAAAATTATAAGAGAAATATTCGAAAAAAATAAAGCGCCAATAGTTGTTGGTGGAAGTGGACTTTATATAAAAGTATTGATAGATGGTATTTTTGGTTCCGCAGATAAAGATGAAGAGTATCGAAACGAACTACTTCAGCAAAGAATGGAATTTGGGAATGAATTTTTGTATGAAGAATTAAAAAAAGTTGATCCGGTAAGTGCTGAGAAAATGCTTCCACAAAACTGGAAAAGAGTAATGCGTGCACTGGAAGTATTTTACACAACAGGCGAACCAATCTGGAAGCATCAACAAAAGCAATCTTCTTTTAATGAAAAAAAATATGACTTCCTTCAATTTGGATTGAACTGGGATAGAGAACTTCTTTATAAAAATATAAACCAACGTGTTGATTGGATGATTGAAAATGGATTAGTTGAAGAAGTAAAATGTATTTTGAATAAAGGATATGATAAAAACCTTAATGCACTAAACACAGTTGGCTACAAAGAAATCATCCAGTTTCTGGATGGGGACATCGCACTAGAAAGAGCTATCGAATTGATCAAAAGAAATACACGACATTATGCAAAGCGACAATTGACCTGGTTCAGAAAAGACAAAAGAATTCAATGGTTCGATTTAAAAGATTTAAATGATTTGAACCAAATCGCTGAAAAAATTGTACTAACAATCAATTAGTTGCAGCACAACAATATTTTCTTTTTAAATCGATTACAATTTTCAATATATTCGCACAGTAATTTATCTAACTAATAGAACCTAACATTCCAATAAATATGGAGGACTAAATGGTCGGAATAGTAGGATACGGTTCGTACCTTCCAAGATACCGCATCAAAGTAGAAAACATCGCCAAAGAATGGGGCTCAGATCCTGAAGTCATCAAACGTGGCTTACAGTTATTTGAAAAAACTGTCCCCGGACTTGATGAAGACACAATAACAATCTCTGTTGAAGCTGCAAGAAATGCTTTGAAGAGAGCAGGAATAAATCCTCAGGATATTGGTGCGGTGTACATTGGATCTGAATCTCACCCATACGCAGTGAAACCAAGTGCAACAATATTAATTGATGCTCTAGGGATTGGACCACATGTTCATGTCGCGAGTTACGAATTTGCGTGCAAAGCCGGAACTGAAGCTATGTATGTTGCTTACAGTCTTGTTAAAGCTGGTGAAATGAAATATGCAATGGGAATCGGTGCTGATACTTCTCAAGGTGCACCAGGCGATGCACTTGAGTATTCTGCATCAGCAGGCGGTGCTGCGTTTATTATGGGAAGTGAAAATGTTGTTGCTGAAATATTGTTCACAAATTCTTATACATCAGACACACCTGATTTCTGGCGAAGAGAACATGAATTTTATCCAAGGCACGCCGCAAGGTTTACTGGTGAACCGGCATACTTCAAACATCTCGTAAGTGCCGGTAAAGCTCTTCTTGAAAAATCTAAAATGAAACCATCAGATTTTAAATATTGTGTTTTTCATATGCCTAATGGAAAATTTCCGCAGATGGCTGCAAAGCAATTAGGATTTGCAAAAGAGCAGATGGAAGTCGGCTGGATTGTTCCATGGATGGGAAATACTTATTCGGGTTCATCTCCAACTGGATTAGCTGCAATACTTGATGTTGCTTCTCCGGGCGATTTGATTTTTATGGTTTCATTTGGTTCGGGTGCTGGCAGTGACGGATTTGTTTATCGTGTAACAGATAAAATTAAAGATGTCCAGAATAAAGCACCCAAGCTGCGTGATCAGCTTGACAAAGATAAAATCTATCTCGATTACGGGCAGTACGCCAAGTATCGTGGCAAAATTATATTGAACGAGTAGAAAGGAAATAATTATGAGAGACGTAGCAGTAATTGGAATAGGGATGACGCAGTTCGGTGAACTGTGGGGCAAATCCATCAAAGATATTTTTGTAGAAGCTGCAACCAAAGCAATCAAAAATGCCGGAGTTGACCATATAGATTCTATGTATGTCGGTTCGATGAGCAGCGGATTGTTTGTCGGACAGGAACATCTTGGTGCAATACTGGCAGATTATCTCGGACAAACACCAATTCCGTCAACAAGAGTTGAATCAGCTTGTGCATCCGGTGGTGCAGCTTTTCGTGCAGCTTATTTTGAAGTTGCTTCCGGTGCAAGTGATATCGTTCTTGCAGGCGGAGTTGAAAAAATGACCGACGGTGCAGATGTTACGGAAGCACTTGCAACGGCAGCAGACCAGGAATACGAAGTTTACCAAGGAGTAACTTTCCCCGGTTTGTATGCGATGATTGCAAATGCACATATGAATCAATATGGAACTACAAGAGAACAACTTGCAGCAATTTCAGTAAAGAATCATCGGAATGGTGCAAATAATCCGAATGCACAATTCAGATCTCCCGTGACACTTGAGCAGGTGATGAATTCAACTTTAGTGGCTGATCCATTAAGGTTACTGGATTGCTCACCTGTAAGTGACGGTGGTGCTGCAGTTATTCTTTGCTCAATGGATGTTGCAAAGAAGTTCACTGATACAATAATAAAAGTTAAAGGAACAGCGCAGGCATCAGATACAATTGCACTTCATTCAAGAAAAAGTTTAACAACTTTAAATTCTGTTGTGACGGCAGCACACAAAGCTTACAAGATGGCAGGAGTAACTCCGAAAGATATAAACTTTGCTGAAGTGCATGATTGCTTTACTATTGCAGAAGCAGTTGTTTACGAAGATCTTGGTTTCTGCGAGAAAGGCTGTGGTGGTCCTGCAGCAGAAGAGGGAAGAACTGCAATTGATGGTAAGACTCCTTTAAATACAAGCGGCGGATTAAAATCCAAAGGTCATCCCGTTGGTGCAACAGGCATCGCACAAATAATTGAACTATACGAACAGCTAACCGGACAGGCAGGTAAACGTCAGGTTAAAAATGCGCACATCGGACTTGCTCAGAATATGGGTGGTTCCGGTGCAAGTTGTGTAATAAATATTCTGGAGGCAAAATGATTAGTCCAAAATATCACAGAGAAATTCCACAGCGTTACCGTTTGGAAGCTGGTAAATGCAAAGCTTGCAGTAACATAAGCTTTCCGCCAAGATTAGTTTGTCCTGAATGCGGCAAGAATGAGTTTGAAACTGTAAGACTAAATGGAGAAGGAAAACTTTTAACTTATACTATTATCAGAGTTGCATCTGATAAGTTCTTTGGTAAAACTCCTTTCGCTGTTGGAATTGTTGAGTTAAAAGATGGCGTTAAATTAACCACACAAATTGCAGATGTTGATTTTGATAAGATAAAGATTGGAATAAAAGTAAAACTTGTTTTCAGGAAGATACAGGATGAAGGAAAATCAGGATTGCATTGCTATGGGTATAAAGCAGTTTTAGTTTAATTTCTCCAGACCTTAAGTTCGTATTTTCATGGTCTTTATTGTTTTGCGTCATTAATACGACTCTTGAATTATTGGAATAAGCTATTAAATTTGAAAAACGTCAATTCATTTAGTTAAAAAGCTGAGTCCTATTTCTAATAATTTATAAGAAGCATACTACTACCTTTAAATGAAAATGGTTGTATTAAAAGGTGAGCAATTTATTCACGATGAAGAGAAGTTTTATTCTTTTATTAATGTAGTAATTGAGTGCGAATATGAAACACCTCCGGATATAGCTGAATTGGAAATTTATGATGAAGCTGAAAATGCAATTATTGTGTATGCAATTATTAGACAAAACGATTCCCTAAACGGTTTTAATGTAAGTATGGTTTGGGAACCTTCACTTGATAAATATCTGGGTCATCCTATTTGGGCCAAAAAGAAAAAGAGGGATATGGCTGAAATAGCAAAAGCAGAAGTGGCACATTTTGAATGGGATAAAATGGGTTACTACTTTGATTTTGATAAAAAAAATAAATCGATAAATGTGTATGGAGCAAAAGCAGGATTACTAAATTTTTCTTATGAAATAGAAAATTTCGAAGAATATTACTACGTATTCAAGTATCCAGTTGAAAATGTTCGACTTGGGCCATATGAAACATTAATTCTTCAATTCAATGAAGACAGATTTATATCTGAAAATCATATTTATGGTAATAAAGGTGATTTTAAATTCTTAGCAAAACTTATCTTTAATAAAATAAAAGAGTCTAATTCTGGTGATTCTTTCATAATTGATAAAGAATATTGTGATAATAACAACCAATGTTTAAAGTTTTTTGTAAAGGACGAATCTTTCAAACCTTCAATAATGGACGAAATAGTAAAAAAACGTCCTAAGTAGTTTATATAATTGCTAAACCAAAATTCTGTGCCGCAAACTAGTTCCTTGACAGCAAACTTACTGCCGTAATTGTACGACCAAGTTGTTCAAGGTAATTTCATTCACTTTCTCATTACATCATTTCTTAATAAATTAACCTCCGAATTTTAGTTTCTAATTTTAATTAATGGATTCAGTTTGAAAGAAAAAATACGTATAGCATCAGGACAAGGTTTTTGGGGTGACCTAATCGACGCACCCTATCACCAGGTAACAAAAGGGGATATAGACTATCTCGTTATGGATTACCTTGCTGAAGTAACTATGTCTATTCTTCAGAAGCAGAAGAACAGAAATCCAAATCTCGGTTACGCTACAGACCTGATTGATTTGATGAAAAAGATTCTTCCAATCACAACTAAAAAGGGAATTAAAGTAATTACAAACGGCGGCGGCGTAAATCCAATCGCTTGTGCAGATGCGATCCTTGAAGCAGCGATGCATCTTGATATTAAAAAGCTGGATGTTGCAGTAGTACTCGGCGATGATATAAAAAATTGTCTCGATGATATAATTCAAAAAGGCTGCGAACTAAAGAACATGGAAACCGGCGAGCCAATAACACTGGTTAAAGATAAGCTGTTAAGTGCAAATGTTTACTTCGGTGCAGCTCCAATTGTAGAAGCATTGAAACGTGGAGCAGATATTGTAATTACCGGAAGAGTTACTGACACAGGTTTAACTCTCGCACCGATGATTTACGAATTCGGGTGGGATATGAATGATTACGATCTGATGGCTGCAGGAACTGTTGCTGGTCATATTTTAGAATGTGGCGCACAATCGACTGGTGGAAATTTTTTAGGTGATTGGGAATCAATTGAAAATTTTACAGAAATAGGTTTTCCGATTGCTGAAGCTTATCCGAACGGTGAAGTGATAATCACAAAGCACGAGAACACGGGAGGAAAAGTTTCATTCGATACAATTGCCGAACAGTTAGTTTATGAAATTGGAGATCCAGCACAATATATCACTCCGGATTGTGTTGCTGATTTCACCTCAATAAAACTTGAAGATGTTGGCAAAGACAGAGTTAAGGTTTACAATGTAAAAGGAAAACAGGAAACTGAATTTTATAAAGTTTCCTGTTCCTATAGCAGCGGCTACAGTGCAACAGGAACACTAACTTATTCCTGGCCGCAAGCTTTAACTAAGGCAAAAAAAGCTGACAGAATACTTCGTAAAAGACTAGAGCAGCTTGGATTAAAGTTTGATGAAATTCGTTCTGAGTTTGTTGGATACAATGCAACACATGAAAATTTAGCTCCAGAACTAGATGAAGATAAAATAAATGAAATCGTTTTACGTTTTTCAGTACGAGCAAAAGACAGAAATACTGTTAACAGATTCGGACAGGAAATCGCGCCATTAATTCTTACTGGACCTCCGAGTGTAACAGGATTTGCTGGTGGAAGACCAAAACCAAAAGATGTTGTTGCATACTGGCCGGCACTCATTCGCAAAACAATGGTTGAGCCAAAAGTGAAAATATTGGAGTTGAAATGAGCAAAATTCAATTACGTCAAATCGCACACGGTCGTAGCGGAGATAAAGGAGATGCTGCAAATATTGGCATCATTGCATATGATCGAAAAGGATATGAAATAATCGAAAAGCATTTGACAGCAGAAAGAGTTAAGAAACATTTTGAAGGAATTTGTCATGGGAAAGTTGAACGCTATGAATTACCAAATATCAGAGCTTTGAATTTCATTCTCCACAACACACTTGGTGGAGGAGGAACAGTGTCGCTCAAACACGATGCACAGGGTAAAACGCTCGCTGCAGCATTGCTAAGAATGGAAATTGAGGTTTAATAGTCATGCTGAACTCGTTTCAGCATCTTTATTTATACAGAAGACCCTGAACCAAGTTCAGGGTGACAGTTTAAGGAAATAACTATGTACGACGAAGAATCAAAAGAACTTAAATCATATAAACAGAGAGTAGAAAAACTTCGGGGGTATCTTTGACGTTGATAAGAAGGCATTAAAAGTTGATGAACTGCGCACTAAATCGGGTGAACCTTCCTTCTGGAATGACCAGATATCTGCACAAAAAATTCTCCAGGAAATAAAAACTTTAGAACAATGGATTAATCTCTGGAAAGAGATTGACAAAAAAGCTACTGAAGCAAAAGACATCATTGAACTTGCTGCTATGGAAGAAGACGAGTCGTTTTATGATGATATCAGAAAAGAACTGGACAATCTTAATTCCGAAATTGAAAAAGCTGAATTCAAAAATATGCTCAGTGGTAAGGATGATGATAAAAATTGCATCCTGAGTATTCATTCCGGGGCAGGAGGTACAGAAGCTCAGGATTGGGCTGATATGCTTCTGAGAATGTATCTTCGTTGGGGTGAGCAAAATGATTATCAAATGCGAATCGTGGACATACTTGATGGAGATGGTGCAGGAATTAAATCTGCGGAAGTTGAAGTCACGGGTGAATTTGCTTATGGTTATCTGAAAGCTGAAAATGGGGTTCACAGACTTGTCCGTATTTCTCCCTTCGATTCAAACAAACGAAGACATACGTCATTTGCATCAGTATTTGTAATACCTGAAATTGATGACACCATTGAAATTGAAATCAATCCTGCTGATTTGAGAATCGACACATATCGTTCAGGCGGTAAAGGCGGACAAAACGTAAACAAAGTTGAGACTGCAGTACGAATTACTCATATACCTACCAACACAGTTGCTGCCTGCCAAAGTGAACGGTCACAAGGGCAGAATAAAGCAACAGCGATGAAAATGCTCAAATCAAAACTCTATCAGCTTGAACTGGAAAAACAACAAGCGGAACTTGATGAAGTTGAAAAAAATAAAATGAAGATCGAGTGGGGAAGTCAAATTCGCTCATATGTTTTTCATCCCTACAATATGGTTAAAGATCATCGAACGGATGAGGAAACTTCAGATGTACAGCGAGTTATGGATGGAGATATTGACAGGTTTATAAAAGCTTACTTATCAAAGTTCAGCAAGAACTAATTTGAAAAAGGCAAAATCTAAAAGCGATAAAAAGAAAAAGGATTTCTTCAATAAAGTTTATGATGTCGCTAAAAGAATTCCACACGGAAAAGTAACAACATATGGACACATTGCGGAGGCTTGTGGAATTAAATCAGCTGCAAGAACTGTTGGTTGGGCCTTGAATGGATGCGGAGCTGATATCCCTGCACACAGAGTTGTGAACAGGTACGGTGCACTTACCGGAAAAATTCATTTCGGTGATCCCAACCTGATGGAAGATTTGCTGCGTAGTGAGGGAGTTGAGTTTGATAAGAATGGTTGTGTGAAATTGGAAAAACATTTGTGGGATCCTTCCAGAATAAAACGAAAAGTAAAAAGATAGATTTATTGCTTCCGCTCTTAGTCAGGTTTAGACTATGTGGAAGAGTAATTCAACCTTGCGAATAATTTAATAATTTTCACAATTTATTCAATCAGGTGATCCAGCCAATGCATTATATTCAATAGTAGCTGATAGTTATATTGTGCTTGTGGCGAGTTCATACCAACTTTTATTTTTTTCTCTCCAGCGATTTGCGCTGAAAACATTGCAGCTTCTCCCCACACGGCAATTCTTCCATCCCCAAAATTTGTAACTGCACCTTGAGACCATCCTGCAACTGAAATTTGATGAGTATCATCACTAAAATTCCAGGCTGTGTCCGGCATCAATGAAATAAAATTGTTACTAAATACAAGGACTGGCGTTGCATTAACAGGAATCTGAAAAGCTTCACCTGTAAATGAATAAATTGAGTCGACTTTTTCATGGATACTTCTTCCTTCAGTGATAAAACTTGCTCTCAATGTTTGGTCTTTTAATGTAAATAAATCAGGTCCGCCTCCAGTAACTGTATCATAAGCAAACCCATTATTCAACTCAAAACCAAAAGCTGCAGCAAGTTTGTCAGCAGCACCAGGAAAAGGCATATGATCTGCAATCAGAAATAATGAACCTCCACATTTTACCCAGTTAGCAATATTATTTATTTCATCGTCTGTGAATGCGGATGGTGTTGGTAAAGTCCAGTCTTGTGTATTTCTTATGTTCAATGGATTGGAGATAACTAGAATATCAACCTCTGCAAGTGTGTTTATTCCAATTGTATTTCTCAAGGGTTTAATAATATAACCATCCTTCGTAAGAAGATCTGCAAATGGTTTATACCTTCCATCCATTGTATGGAAATTATTGTGAGCTTCATCTATGTAAATTATTGAACCTTCTCCAATTGGATAAGCAGGATTAACAATAGAAGGATTAAAATCCGGGTCACCATTTTGCTGCGTGAAACAAATCCCTGTAAAGAATGTTAGAAATAAAATAATCGTTTTCGTAAAACTTACTCTCTGATGAATGATAAAATAATATTTATTGATTAATACCTCTCAACACTTATCGAAGAAACACCGCAATCAATGTCTATATAAACTTTATTTACAGCTTCTTCAAAGTTTTCTGTTTCGTAGTTGTCCGAATCTATTTTTTTAAATTCACTGAAATGTTTGGAAGACAAAGCTCCATCGGTGACGATTTTACAGCCGGATTCCTTAGGAACAAAAATATTTATATCAGATGCACCTGCATCAACACTCACCTCTGTTTCTGTATATAAATTTCCAAGTTTTATTTTTATTGAGGCTGCACCCATATCAACAGTAATATCCTTTGTTTTAAATTCTGTCAGGTCAAAATCCATAGAAGCAGCACCTACATCAAAGTTCATGTCCCAAACTGGTTTTGGATTCAGAGCAATATCAATATTATTCTTGTAGTTCTCTCCAAATCTGAAAATTGATTTATGCCGCATCTTGAGATCGATCTGTGTGCTGCTATCGGTATCGAACCTGGTCAAATTGAAATTATTTTTAATTCCCTCAGCAGTAACGGCAATAAGATTATCAGTAGTTTTTGAAATGTTAAATTCACCTGCACCAGCATCGAAATTAAGCATAGCAAACTTCAAAGTTGAGTCAAGTTGTTCTGTGAACTCAGTGGTGGTGTATTCGAATTCAGCATCATCACCGAAGGCAAAATCAATATCACGATTAACAAAATGAGTTAAAGTTTTAAAGCTGGCAAAAATTGCAAGTGCAAGTACGATGGCTGCAAGTCCTGCAATAACACTTTTTCCATATTGATTTTTAACGAGAATTGCTAATCCAATCAAAACAATCGTTAATGGCCAAAGTTTCCAGATCGTTGTCCAATCCATAAAAATTGTTGTGAAGTTGTTAATCAAGACAAGCAATCCAAGTCCAACGAAAAGTAAACCCCAGAAAATATGTGATGGTTTCATTTTAAAATCTCCTTTTAGTTTTTCGCTTTCAGTAAAAGACCAACGCCTATTCCAATCAGGATAACAGGCCAGTAATGATCAAAATCGAAACGTGGAAAAATATTATCCAGTAAAAGCAAACCGCCTATTACCATTAGCACAATTGCAACCCAGATTTGTTTATTGTTCGTTTGAGGTACTGAACCTGCAACTCCGCCATTGCTTACGCTGAATGAATCAGACTTGTTTTGATCGTCTGAAAAATTTGATCCACCGCTTCCTTCAGCAGGCGGTTGATTAGAATTATATTTAGGCAGCTCGTACGGTTTTTGCGGAACGACTATCCACAAAATTATATATGCGATAATTCCTCCTCCTCCGAGAAATACTACCACGATGAATAAAACTCTTATGAGCGTAGAGTCAATATCAAAATACTCTGCCAGTCCACCGGCTACTCCGCCGATCATTTTATCCACTGTTGATCTATAAAGTTTCTTTGCCATTTTATTCTCCTGCTTGAAATAATTCTTTTTATTCTCTGGTTCTAATAAATAAGATTTTTATTCAATTGCACTCTTTTTGTTAAGTATGGTAAGAAAGTATCGGTGATTACAGGATATTTGTCGGTTAATGGATATATATAAATATTCAAATGCTGTTAAAAATCTTGAATGATTGACTGAATGCTTGATTGGTCGATTGATTCCACACAAGCATAGATTCATTCTATCATTCTGCTATATTATTGTAATTCAGTATACCATCGTCTTTGACGATGATAACGTAAGATAAGATTTGCATGTCGTTCCGATCGATCCGGCAACTGCCGGGGAAGAACCGGAATCCAAAAACAAAGTTTTTCCTGGATTCCGTGTCAAGCACAGAATGACAGCTAGTTTTTTAAGTAAGAAAGCACTTTTGGTAGTGGTCGTATATTTTGATTTTGCCGAGTTTTAGGGTAGTCGTATATTTCGCAATAAAATCAATACCAGAAATGAAAATTGCACTCTGCCAGATAAACCCAATTATCGGCAATCTAGATTATAATAAAGACAAAATTATTAAAGGTTATGGGAATGGCATAAATGAAAAAGTCGATCTTGTAATCTTTCCTGAACTTGCACTTGTTGGCTACCCGCCACTCGACTTAGTTGAAAAATCTGAATTCAGAAAAGCCGTTAATAAAAAGATTAATGAACTTGCTAAAATTACAGGCGATGTTGGTTTACTATTTGGAGCAATTACTGAAGATGATGATAGAATAGGAACTAACATTCACAACTCTGCGGTACTTTGTTACAAAGGTAAAGTTCAATTCATTCAGCCAAAATCTTTAATTCCAAACTATGACGTCTTTGATGAGATGAGATACTTCGAACCAGCAAAGGAAGTTTTTGTTCACAAGTTTAAAGGTGAAAAGTTAGGGATATCAGTCTGTGAAGATATTTGGAACGATGCAGACTATTGGTATAAAAGAAGATATTATGTTGATCCGGTAGAAACATTAAAGAAAAAAGGTGCAACAGTTTTCATAAATATATCAGCCAGCCCTTATTCATACGGGAAAAGAAAAGAACGTTTGGAAATGCTGACAATACTTTGCAAACAGGATAAGCTGCCGCTTGCTTACGTCTGCTGTGTTGGTGTTCAGACTGATTTGGTTTTTGATGGCGGGAGTATGTGTCTTGATAAAAAAGGAAAGCTAGTTCAATTAGGGAAAACTTATGAAGAAGATTTTTTTCTGTTTGATACTGAAAAGGATAAAGAGATAAAAGTTCACGTCGAAAAATCATTTGAAGAAGAAGTTCTTGCTTCATTGATTTATGGTGTGAAGGAATATTTTGAAAAGATGAAATTCAAAAAAGCTGTTGTTGGTTTAAGTGGTGGACTTGATTCAGCTATGGTTACTTACATTGCAGTGGAAGCGCTCGGTAAAGAAAATGTTCACGTTGTTTTGATGCCATCAAAATATTCCAGCAGAGGAAGCTTGACAGATTCGGAGAAGCTAATTAAAAATCTTGGCATCTCATCCGATAATGTTTCTATTCAACCTGTTGTGGATGAAACTATCAGTCAGCTTACTCCAAAGTTTAAGCAGAAGCTTGGAAAATTGACCGGAGAAAACATACAGGCAAGAATACGTGGTGTTTACTTAATGGCTTTTTCTAATAATGATAACTACTTAGTTTTAACCACAGGAAATAAATCCGAATTAGCTGTTGGCTATTGTACTCTTTACGGTGATATGAGCGGAAGTCTTGCAGTAATAGCAGATGTTTATAAAAGTGATCTTTACAAAATTGCGAATTTCATCAACAGGGAAAAAGAGATAATTCCGAAAGAAATAATTTTGAAGCCTCCTTCGGCTGAGTTAAGTCCGAATCAAAAGGACCAGGATGATCTTCCACAATACGAACTATTGGACAGGATTTTAAAAATGTATCTGGAAGAAAATAAAGAGTACGATGAAATCAACTCGATAATAAAAAATGAAAAAGTTGTGAAGAAAGTTTTAAGGATGGTTGATATTAATGAATTTAAGAGAAGACAGGCTGCACCAGCTTTGAGAGTTTCCAAAAAAGCATTTGGTTACGGAAGAAGATATCCTATAGTTCAGGGCTGGAGAACGTAGCAAATTGGTAATTGGAAGTAGGTAGTTGTTGGTTTGGGATTGAATCTGTAATCTGCAAGAATCTACAAAGTTGTCTAAAAATAGCTTACCAATAATTAACTTTACATATAAAATCTTTAAAATTAATATACAGTTAAAAATTACACGATCTGCACTATGAAAATTTCTAAGTTAATTTCAATCTCAATTTTACTGCTCACAGCAAATTCATTCGCGCAATTCGGCCTCCAAAAAGATTTGGTGAAAATAGAGACTTATCAATCTTTTGATAAAGTTTACCCCGCGACTGAGTTTAAATTAGCTGTTCAGGCAGAAGTCGCTGAAAGCTGGCACATCAATTCGGACAAACCTTATGATGAATATCTTATCCCAACATCACTAATGATTTCTGAGAATCCTAATTTTAAGTTAACGAAAGTAGCATATCCAAAACCCCAAGATTTTAAGTTCTCTTTTTCTGAATCTCCCTTATCGGTTTGGGAAGGGAAAGTTTACTTTGGTGCATTGATTAAAGTCGATTCAAGCGCGGTCCCTGGAAATTATGTTTTGGTTGTTGAATTAGAATATCAGGCTTGCAACGATATGAGCTGCCAGGCACCGACTGCTGTTACTGACACAATCAACATAGAAATTGCAGATAAAACTTCGCCGGTGAATTCAATCAACGAAGATATATTTAAAAATGTGGACATCAGTTTTACTGAGACTTCAAACACTGAAAAAGTAGAATCGGATTCTATTTCAAGTGCACTTGAAAGTCAAGGTTTACTCATCGGATTGTTACTGGTTTTTCTTGGAGGATTAGCATTAAATTTAACTCCTTGCGTATACCCGCTGATTCCAATTACTGTTGGATACTTTGGTGGGCAAAGTGAAGGCAGCACAACTAAACTTTTCTTTATGGGCATTTTGTTCATACTTGGACTTGCTGTAACATATTCTGCTATTGGCGTTATAACATCTCTCACAGGTGCGATCTTCGGTGCTCTTCTACAAAATCCTATTGTCATTTTAATTATTGTTGGAATAATGTTAGCTCTTTCCTTAAGTATGTTTGGTGTCTATGAATTTAAACTGCCCGATAGTCTTGTAAATAAAGCAGGCGGTGCAAAGGCAGGATTATTTGGTGCATTCTTTATGGGATTAACAATGGGAATTGTTGCTGCACCCTGTATCGGTCCATTTGTTCTTGGACTTGTAACTTATGTTGCCACTAAACAGGATCCATTTTTTGGATTTTTACTTTTCTTCGTACTTGCGGTCGGACTTGGAACTCCATATCTCTTCCTTGCTATCTTCTCTGGCAAAATTAAAAATCTTCCAAGAGCAGGTGAGTGGATGGATGCAGTTAAACATATTTTTGGTTTTATTCTAATAGGAATGGCTTTATACTTTTTACTTCCATTATTGCCAAAAGAAATTTCCGGATATGTGCTGCCTGTATTTATGATTGGAACAGCCATCTTTCTTTTATTCTTTGAAAAACTTGCAAACACTGTTAAAGGATTCAAAATCTTCAAAATTGTTTTTTCAATTCTGATTTTGGCTATGGGTGTGTATACTTTAATTCCTTCTGATACAAATTCAGTTGAATGGAAACCTTTCACCGAAGATGCATTGACTGAAATTTCCGGCAGAGGAGTGATAATGGATTTTTACGCTGACTGGTGTATACCCTGTAAAGAACTGGATGCATTAACTTTTTCAGATCCAGATGTGATAGCATTATCAAAAGAGTTTGAAACATACAAAGCAGACTTAACCAAATCTTTATCTCCTGAAGTTGAATCTTTAAGAGAGAGGTTTAAAATTGTTGGTGTTCCTACTATTCTAATTTTGAACTCGAAGGGTGAAGAAGTCGAAAGGATTACAGGTTTTGTGAACGCAAAGGAATTCTATAAAACAATATCAGTTGTTAAATAACATTTGTTTTTAATTACATTGCTTAATCAGATAGTACTTTGTAACTTTATTATCATATAAAAAAATATTTGGGAATTTTATAAAATGTCAGAAATCAAAGAGAAAGATTTTAGGGTTCTAACTAGTGTAACGGTTCGTTTTGCTGGCGATTCAGGAGATGGAATGCAATTAACGGGAAGTCAGTTTAGCGATACAACTGCCTTTATCGGAAATGATTTAAACACTTTACCCGATTATCCAGCGGAAATCAGAGCACCAGCCGGAACCATATATGGGGTGAGTGGTTTTCAGTTAAGTTTTGGAAGTGACGATGTTAATACACCTGGCGACCTGCCGGATGTGCTTGTGGCAATGAATCCCGCAGCATTAAGGAAGAATTTGAAGGAACTTAAGCGTGGTGGAGTGCTTATCGTAAATTCTGATGCATTTGATCAGAAGAATCTTAAACTTGCAAATTATGAAACTAATCCGCTTGAAGATGATTCTTTAAGTGGTTATGAATTACATCAAGTGCCAATTTCTTCATTAACAGCAAATTCTCTCGAAGGTTTACCATTAAGTCCTAAAGAAGTTGCTAGATGTAAAAACTTTTTTGCGCTTGGCTTAATGTATTGGTTGTATGACCGACCTCTAAAAAATACAGAAGACTGGATCAAAGATAAATTCAGAAATAAAGCTGAGTATGTAGAAGCAAATACAAAAGCGCTTCAAGCAGGTCATAAGTTTGGAGAGATGACTGAAGTTTTTACAACTCGATATAAAGTAGAAGCTGCTAAACTTCCTAAAGGTACTTATAGAAATATTTCAGGTAATGAAGCTACTGCTCTCGGTTTTCTCACAGCATCTGTTAAAAGCGGTATTCCATTATTTCTTGGTTCGTATCCAATAACACCTGCGTCAGAAATTTTACAATATTTGAGCTCATACAAAAACTTTGGAGTTAAAACAGTCCAGGCTGAAGACGAAATTGCAGGAATTACTTCTGCGATTGGTGCTGCTTTTGCAGGAAATCTTGCATTAACAACTACGAGCGGACCTGGTTTATCCTTAAAGGCAGAAGCAATAGGTTTAGCCGTTATGACTGAGCTACCAATTGTTATTGTAAACGTGCAAAGAGGTGGACCTAGCACCGGTTTACCAACAAAGACTGAGCAGGCGGATCTTTTACAGGCTATCTATGGAAGAAATGGTGAAGCACCAGCTTGCGTGATTGCTGCCAGAACTCCTCGTGATTGTTTTTATATGGCAATAGAAGCGTCAAGAATAGCATTAAAATATATGACGCCTGTAATTCTTCTTACTGATGGCTATCTGGGAAATGGCTCAGAGCCATGGCGCATTCCGCACGTAGATGAACTTCCGGATATTTCTGTAAAATTCCGTACTGATCCAGAAAGATTTTACCCTTATCTAAGGAATGATAATCTTGCTAGACCATGGGCAATTCCTGGAACACCAGGACTAGAACACAGAATCGGCGGGCTTGAAAAGGCTGACGTGTATGGAACAGTCAATTACGATCCAGACAATCATGATAGAATGGTTAAGCTAAGAACAGAGAAGGTTAAAAGAATAGCAAATGATATCCCAGATCTTGAAGTCGATGGAGAAGATCACGGTGATCTATTGGTGCTTGGCTGGGGAAGTACTTACGGTTCTATTAAAGATGCAGTTATAAAAGCAAGAAGATCTGGCTTAAAATTATCTCAAGCTCATCTTAGATATTTAAACCCGATGCCAAAAAATACTGGACAGGTACTTAAGAATTTTAAAACGATATTAATTCCTGAAATCAATCTTGGTCAGCTTGCACATTTAGTTAGAAGTGAGTTTTTAATTCCTGTTGAACAATTGAATTTAGTAAGGGGATTACCGCTCAAAGTCAATGATATTTTAGAAAAGATAAATTCTTTACTCGGAGGTGGAAATGGCAAATAGTCCGGAAGTAGTTACTCAGAAATATACAGCAAAAGATTTCACAAGTGATCAGGATGTTCGTTGGTGTCCTGGATGTGGAGATTATTCCATACTCGCACAGGTTCAAAGAACATTTCCTGATTTGATTCAAACCAATAAAGAAAAAATAGTTTGGGTTTCTGGTATCGGATGCTCAAGCCGATTTCCTTATTATATGAACACTTATGGTTTTCATGGTATTCACGGTCGTGCTGCAATTATTGCAACAGGTGTTAAAGTTGCGAATCCTGATTTATCAGTATGGGTTGCAACTGGTGATGGTGATCTATTGAGTATTGGTGGAAATCACTTCATTCATGCTTGCAGAAAAAATATTGATCTGAAAGTTCTTCTTTTCAACAATAGGATTTACGGATTGACTAAAGGTCAATATTCACCAACATCCGAAAAAGGAAAAGTTACTAAAACAACTCCATTCGGAAGTGTTGACTATCCATTCAATCCGTTATCACTGGCACTTGGTTCTGATGCAACATTTGTTGCGCGATCGATTGATCGAAATCCAAAACACATGCAGGAAATGATAAAACGAGTTGGTCAGCATAAAGGCTTTGCGTTACTTGAAATCTTCCAGAACTGCAACATATTCAATGATGGTGCATTTGAACTCTTAACGGAGAAAGATACCAAAGATGATCACGTTTTAGTTCTTGAACATGGCAAGCCAATGGTTTTTGGTAAGAATCAGGATAAAGGAATTAAGCTGGACGGTGCTCACCCGATTGTTGTGGATATTTCAAACGGAAAATATTCTAAGGATGATCTTTGGGTGCACGATGAATTTTCGGATGCCCCGGTCCATGCAATGATACTGGCTCATTTAGATGACCGGCCTGATCTGCCAAGTCCTATTGGAGTTTTCAGGCAATACTCTAAAGAAACCTACGACGAAGGTATACGATCACAGATCAATAGGATCATTGAGAAAAAAGGAAAAGGCGATCTGGAAAAAGTATTGTTCGGTTCAAATACCTGGGAAGTCAGTTAAATAGTTAAATATTTTTATTCTTAAAAAGATGGGGCTTATTAAAAAGCCCCTTTTATTATTAATGATTGATTTTAAAAAACTCACAGCCATAATCAATTCCAATCAAAGCTTTCTCATTACAACTCATGTTAATCCTGATGCTGATGCTATTGGTTCTGAAATCGCTTTTTATAAGTTATTAAAAATGCTTGGTAAGAAATCAGTGATTGTAAATCATAGTTCAACTCCTTACAATATTAAATTTCTTGATACTGATGATGTGATCGAAAAGTATGACGAAGCGTTGCATAAAACTTTATTGAATACCTCGGATGTACTGGTCGCATTGGATTTCAACAGGTCTGACAGAATGGTTAGTATGCAGAAGGATTTCACAGAGTCCAGACAGCTAAAAATTTGCATTGATCACCATCAGGATGCTGAAGTATTTGTTGATCATTTTTTCATTGACATCGAATATGCAGCAACAGGACAGATTCTCTATGATTTCATTAAGAGTTCAGGTATCGTTAATATAAATAAAGAAATTGCTGCTCCTTTGTATGCAGCGATAATGACAGATACAGGCTCATTTCGATTTGAACGAACAACTGCCAATCTTCACAGATTAGTTGCTGAGCTTTTAGACACAGGAATAGACCCAACCGAAATTTATGATCAGCTCTATGATGAAAGTAAGCTTAGCAAGATTAAGCTGCTTGGAAAATGTCTGAGTTCATTGGAGCTAATAGCAAATAATTCAATAGGTTATATGATATTAACTCAAAAAGATTTTAATGAATTCAGTGCGTTGGAAAGTGATACAGAGAATTTTGTGAATTTTATTATTTCCATAGAGGGAGTAAAGCTTGGAATGCTATTTATAGAACTGAAGAATGGATTCAAAGTCAGCTTCAGGTCAAAGGGTAAAATACCTGCAAATAAATTAGCTGGGATATTTGGTGGCGGAGGTCACTTAAATGCCGCTGGAGCACGATTTAAAAATTCAGAAATGATAAGTATGATTCCTAAAATATTAAAAGAAGCAGAAAATTTTTTCAACAAATATTCAGAAAGATAAAATGTTCAGATTGAGTTACAAACCCGGTGGAAAATTAGAATTTAAATCATTTTCAGTGGCTGTTTTTTACATCGCTGATGATAAAAACATAAAGAATAATCTATCTGCATTGGAAAAGAAATTCAGAACAAAATTATCTGAGCTTCAAATAAAGAATATTCTCGCCAAAAAGAACAAGCAGATCATTATATCTAATGTTAAAGGGAGACCTGAACAGATAGTTTTGAATAAATTCAAGACTGACGAGAAGTTCACAGTCGACTATTTCAGAAATCATCTCGCCGGACTGATCAAAGACTTTAAGAATGATGAAATACAATCGTTACACATTTTCATCCCTGAACTCAAACTCATTAAAAAGTTTTTTGAGAATGAAGAATATTTCTATCGATCGTTTCTCGAAGGACTCTCCCTTGGAAATTATTCCTTCGATAAGTATAAGAGGGAAAAGGATAAAACACGAAATCTTTCAGTATTCATTTATGCTGAAGATCAAAAGCTGTTGAAGTCTGCAATCGTGAAAAACAATTTTTTAATTGAAGGAGTATGTTTCACAAAAGATCTTCAAAATGAACCTCCATCTTCTTTAAGACCATTCGAATTGGCTGATAAAATAAAAGAGACTTTAACGAAAGCAGGACTAAAAGTTACAGTATTTGATGAAAAGGAAATTAAGAAAAGAAACATGGGTGGATTACTTGCCGTGGGTCAGGGGAGTAATGCCAAGCCAAGGTTTATTGTTATTGAGTATAAACCAAAAGTAAAAGTAAATTCTATAAAAAAAGTTGCTTTAGTCGGAAAGGGAGTCACATTTGACACGGGTGGTTATTGCATAAAGCCATGGCAAGGTATGTTGGAGATGAAAGCTGATATGTCAGGTGCTGCAGTTGTTGCAGGCACATTACTAGCAGCTTCCAGGGCAAAATTTCCATTTGAAATATTGGGAGTTATACCTGCTGCAGAAAACATGATAAATGGAGAAGCTATGAGACCTAGCGACATTGTAAAAACCGCTTCGGGAAAAACAATTGAAGTTGGGCACACAGATGCTGAGGGTAGAATGATACTTGCTGATGCATTGGATTATGCATCAAAACAAAAGCCTGATGAGATAATTGATTTAGCAACTTTAACAGGCGCTTGTGTTGTTGCACTTGGGTTGAATGTTGCTGGGTTGT
Organism: Ignavibacteriaceae bacterium; assembly: GCA_014860115.1. GTDB lineage: Bacteria > Bacteroidota > Ignavibacteria > Ignavibacteriales > Ignavibacteriaceae > IGN2. The sequence goes on along the minus strand of JACZKK010000121.1, from coordinate 4,096 downwards.
TCACGAAAAATGATAGGCTCGCAGATGATTTATATAAAGCCGGAATGAAAACTTACGATAGAGTCTGGCGATTGCCAATGTGGGATGAGTATCACAAGGAGAATGAAAGTAAAATTGCAGATGTAAATAATGACGGTGGAAGATGGGGAGGAGCTATCACTGCTGCGAAATTCTTAGAAAATTTTGTTGATAAAAATATTCCCTGGGCTCATATCGATATTGCTGGTCCCGCAATTGCTAATGATTTGACGAATTACAATAAAACTTTTATGACCGGATTCGGAGTGAGATTAATTTTTGAATATTTATCACAATTAGGGTTGGATAAAAAAACGGAATAAAAAGATTTATCGTTTTAATGCAATCTTACCATCTTTTATTTCATAAATCTGATCAGCTAAATTGACCAGGTTTTGATTATGAGTAACTATTACAAATGTTACTCCAAGATTTATTTTTAAATCAAGAATGAGTTTGTGTATTTCTTCGCTGTTTACTGAATCAAGGTTACCGGTCGGTTCGTCTGCAAAAATTATTTTAGGATCATTTGCTAATGCCCGTGCGACGGCTACCCGTTGCTGCTCTCCACCAGATAATTCTGCAGGTTTATGATCCAATCTTTCAGTCAATCCTACAGTTTTTAGTAGCTCTTCGCTTTTAGATTTTGCTTGTGGTAAACTTGTTCCATTAATCATTTGCGGAATCATTACGTTTTCAAGTGCAGTAAATTCAGGTAACAAGTGATGAAATTGAAATACGAATCCTACATTTTTATTTCTAAACTTAGCAAGTCTGTCCTCCGAGAGCTTGAAAATATCATCAGCATCATAAAACACTTCACCAGAATCTGGTCTATCCAATCCTCCTAATAGATGGAGAAGAGTGCTTTTGCCCGCACCCGATGCACCAACAATAACCGTAATTTTTTCTTTTTCAATTTCAAGCGCTATACCTTTGAGTACATCCAGCGTTACTTTCTTTGTAGTCTGAAAAGATTTGTAAATACTTTCAGCTTTGAGAATTATTTCATTCATAATTTTTCATTTTTAATTAAATCACTCCCATTTGATAGCACTAATCGGGTTTACTTTTGCTGCTCTTTTTGCTGGATATAACGAAGCCAGAAATGAAAGCAGCATCGCAATTCCACTTATAAAAAAGAAATCTGAAATTCTTAGTTCAATTGGCAATGAATCAATTTTATATTGTGAAGGATCAAGCGGATAAATGTTATATTTAAGTTGAATGTAACACACAAGATATCCTATCATCACTCCCAGCAGTGTTCCGATAATACCGATTAGTAAGCCTTCAAACATAAATATTTTAACAACCGATTTTTCTGTAACTCCCATTGAACGCAGAATACCAATGTCTCTTCTTTTTTCTATCACTGACATAGAAAGCGATCCAAGTATGTTAAAAGTCGCTACTGCAATTATAAGAGAAAGTATTATATATGCGGTCCATCTTTCAACCTGCATAACTGCATAAAGTTCCTGATGGAAATCATACCAGGTGTTAACGCTAAAATTATTTTTATCGAGCTGCGTTTGTAGAGCTTTCTTAATTCTATTGGAGTTATCTATGTTATCTAATTTGATATCATATCCTTGAAAACTATTTTTATATCCGAATAAATATTGAGCATCTTTTAGTGAACAAAAAATGTATCCATCATCATACTCATTGTTTTTTGAACTAAATACTCCGGTTATCGTGACTTTCCTAGAAAGCGGTAATGACAGTTGTGTAAGTGCTTGTTCAATATTTGATGGTGATATCAAGAGTATTGTGTCACCTGTGAACACTTGCAGTTTATCTGCAAGCCGCAATCCAACAATAACATTCGATGAACTTTGATTAATGACCACATCACCATCAACCATGTTATCATCAAGCAAGTAAACACTATTGACAGACTGATCAGTAACTCCTTTAAGATTTAATACCTGTGTAACTCCTTTATTGTATGCTAAAACTTTTCCTTCGATAAAAGGAGAATAAGCCAGAATCTCTTCCTGAGTTTTCAATAAATCTTCCAGCTTAATTATTTCTTTTTCTCCTTCATTCGATATTGCGGTGATTCTGATGTGTGGATCAAGGTTCATAAGATAACTAGTTACAAGACTTCCGAATCCATTGAAAACAGAAATGACTATGATTAGTGCTGCAACACCAACAGTAATTCCTGCAATAGAGATAAATGAAATTATTGTAATAAAATTAATTTTATGCTTAGATGCCAGGTAACGCTTTGCTATAAAAGATTCAAAATTCATCAGCTGAACCTTAATGCATTAACGGGTTTAATCCTTGAAGCAATATAGCTTGGAATGAAAGAAGCAAGAATACAAAGCAATAAAGTTATAATAGCGATGCTTATGAATGTGTCCGCAGTTATCAGGAAAGGAACTTTCGACATAAAGTACACCGAAGATGGTAAAGTTATTATATCAAATTTTTGCTGTATAAACATTAACAGGTAACCAAGCATGCTACCAAATATAATTCCGACAATACCCAATATTGCACCATGAATCAGAAAAATGGAGATGATTTGTTTTCGTTTTGAACCAAGTGTTTTCAAGATACCAACTGCATTTGTTTTTTCGAGAACTATCATCAACAATGTGCCGACAATGTTAAACACTGCAACCAGAATAATTAATGCCAGCACAATCGGAATGGGTTCTTTCTGCAATTCGATCCATGTAAAAATATTTCTGTGCAATTGATAAACTGATCTCACAGAATGAGGGTATCGTAGACTCTTACCTAAATGAATAGTCAAGCTATCAATTTTAGAGATATCCCCTAACTTAATGTTGTACCCGGTAATGTTATCTCCGATATCAAATAACTTTTGAGCACTGGCAAGCGAAGTATAAGCATAAGTGTCATCATATTCAGTCATTCCACTTTCGAAAATTCCTGTCACAATAAATTTTTCAATGTTTGGCAAATTTTCCAGTGATGGTATCTCATCATTTCTTAAAGCGAATACTGTAATTTTATCTCCCACTTTTACGAAAAGTTTTTCAGCAAGTTTCTTCCCTATTAATACACCATCACTAGTTAATTTAAATTCGCCCTCAATAATATTCTTAACTAAAAATGGTTTTTCATTTCTTGGTTCGATGCCAATCAAGCTTATTCCATCTTTTTTCTTTTTGTGACTAACGATGACAATCTTGGATGCAAATGGAGTTATGTCAGGATTGAATGCTGCTAATTGTGTTTCAAGCCAGGGGAGTGATTGATGATAATCAGGTAAAGTTGGTCTGTAAGAAGTTATTTTGATATGGGAATCAAAATCTATGACTTTATTGGTAATCGTTTGTTCGAATCCTTTAAGAACACTTATAGCAATTATGAGAGTTGCAACACCAAGTGCAATTCCAATTATTGAAATTGTTGAAATTAAACTAATGAAGCGGGAATCTTTTCTTGATGTTATAAAATTCTTAGCGATATACCAGGACACATTCATAATTGATTTAACCGGTTTGAAATTTCAATCTAAATTTACCCAAGAATAAAAATATGTGAAAACTATAATTTTCGGCTTATTTCATCTTTGTTCTTCAACCAGAGAAATTACTTATAAATTACTTTTTTTTTCAGGATTCGATAGATATATTTGTCTTCCAAATTTTAAGATACTTATTATCGAACTGGTAATAAGTATTATTTTTGTTCTTATTATAAGATAACGGGGCGTAGCGTAGTCCGGCTATCGCGCCTGCTTTGGGAGCAGGAGGTCGCAGGTTCGAATCCTGCCGCCCCGACAATATAATTTTCAATTTACAATGAACAATTTACAATGTCTGAATAATTGTTCATTTTTAATTTTTAATTGTTCATTGAATTGAGCGCCCGTAGCTCAATCGGATAGAGCATCAGCCTTCTAAGCTGGAGGTTAGTGGTTCGAGTCCACTCGGGCGTACACAATTATGGTGAGCGTAGCTCAGTTGGTTAGAGCACCAGGTTGTGGCCCTGGGGGTCGTGGGTTCAATTCCCATCGCTCACCCCAAAATATAATTGTTCATTTGTAATTTTTAATTGACTTGGCCCCATCGTCTAATGGTTAGGA
>JACZKK010000120.1 GCA_014860115.1 Ignavibacteriaceae bacterium | reverse complement strand
TAAAATTATAATGATGCTTCTAAGCTTTTTATCTTTTGCTTCAACAAAAGAGAGAGTGAAATGAATAAAAAGTACAGGCGTAAATGAATAAGCTATTAGCCATAAAATCCGGTTTAGGTATCCAAATCCAAATGGTGAAACGGTGTAATTGCCAGCGGTCATCATAATTACCATCCCGAGTCCAAGGCTTGCAAGATGAAAAAGTTTTGCAGATATATTATCAGAAGATTTTAAACGGACAAGAATTGCGAAGACAATAAAAAAGATTCCAACAATGCCAATTATTGAGAGATCAAATATTGAGTAGTGGTTTACAAGAGAGACTTCTACTTTGTTTTGAATTTCGTTTTTTCTAACAGTAAGCTGAACCTTCTCTCCAATATTCTTTCCATCAAGATATAATTCAGCTTCTTCCCAATTAGAAAAATTTTTATCATCTATTAGAAGTAAAGTATCACCAACAGATAAGTTAATCTCATCATGGGTTAAACTCGTAATTGTGAGATTATCTCCGAGTGTATTGATTGAAAAAGGCAGAGTGGCTTTTATATAGTTTAGGTATAAACCGAAAAGGCAGAATAGAATTATAACTGAATCTAATGCTAAAAGTGCATACTTATTATTAAGTGCACTTTTCATTTAACCTCCCTCAAATTAAAGGAATGTTTCCATTAACCACAGAGTATAAAAGACGCTACTTGTAAATTACATTTTGAACATCAGAAGTGCAATAAGAAAGTGAATAAGCGAATCTAAATTCTTCATTTTATAGCTCTTTAAGAAAAGAATTCTAATTACTTTGGTTCTAATTTTACTATGGGTGTACATTACCAATCCCGCTAAACGCACCACCAATATCCATTTTAAAGCTACTTATCATCGCCACTATTACTACAACACTGAGCGCCAATATAGATACCAAGGCAATTGTAGCTCCAGGATTATACGCGTTAATTTCTATATACTCGGCTTCATTGACATCAACAGGACCTTCAAACTCAGAATCAGAGTATCTTAGTCTGTATTTTCCCATTCCATAAATTGTATCTTTGCTTACTGAGTAACTACTTGCTTCAGATTTAAATATGTATTCTTTATCCTCGGTTGTAACAAGCAATTCAGATATATCAGAATCATTGTAAGAACTAATTATCTCTATATCCTCCACATCGTTTATGCTAATTGTTCCTTTAAAAGGTTTAAAAGGATTATATAATACTCTCATTTCACCCTTACCGTAAATTGTATCGTAAGAAATATGATAGTCACCCTCCTCAAAAAAGTATTCTTTATCTTTTGTTTTAACATACATTTCTGGATGACCTTCCGGTATGGAAGTAGTTATTCTTTGTGTACTGTAACAACCACTAAGATGAAAAAGTAGATAAGGGATAAATAATGATATTAAATATTTTTTCATTTCACACCTTATTGGATTTTCTTTAATTGTTTCGGTTCTTCTTTAGGATATCTTGAGTAAGAACTCAATCCTCTGATATCATTTTCTGAGTAGATATTAATAACTTCATCAGGGGTTGATGTGAATATTCCAATGGTTGCTCCAAGCGTAATCAAGCCAATTGATGATAGGATAATTGGAGTCTTGGACTTTTCATACGCTGCTAAACCACGCAACCAGCTACTTGAACTTTCGTAATTTGATTGATAAATAATAGCTCCCACAACCACAGAAGCTAATAACCCAAGACTGACCCCTAGAATAACATTAGAATTTCCTTTGACGACCAGCCTATCAATTTCAGAAGCTTTTATTTGATTTATACAATCCGGATTTAATAATCTATCATCACATTCAGGATTTAAAAGTAGTATTGAATTTTTTCTAACGGACAATAACTCCCCTGAGGTTTCGCTTCCATCATCCATATATGTTGAAACTTCAGCACCTTTACTATATACAGGAGCTTGATAGTTTAATACTCTTTCCGGCATTCCGTTTTCCAGAGCATCTCTTGCATAAATATGATAGTTTAAATTTTTCAGACTCCTATAGTTTTTAATTAGCGTATCTTTTAATACTCCATCATCAGAGTATTTAACATCAGCATTCAATGTGCTATCAGGATTGAGATAAAATACTGCGGACTGGAATCCTTCAATTTGAGGAAATAACTGATAAAAGTTTCTTTCATCTAAAGATAGAGTATCGCCGATTATTGGATTAGTCAGGTTAGTTGAAACATCATTCTGTGCACAAGTCTGAGAGAACAAACAAGTCGCGAATGCAAAACCAATTGTAATAAAAGCTAAAATTTTCATCTCACACCTCCCTATTAATTTCAAAATCAAAATAGAAAATTATATAAGCTTGATTGTCAGCAATTTGTCAAGAAATTGTAAAAATTATATTTATTTATTTGCTCTTCATTAAGATTTGCTTGTTTATCCGGTAAATTATTTGCAATATAAGTTTGCAAATTTACGCTGCACCTTATGAGGCAATTGTGGAGCGGAACACTCTCATCAACGGATAACTTCAAACTGATCTTTTCTCTTAAAGTTACATGCTGCAGCGTTCATAATAACTTATATGGACTGTGACAAAATTTTTACATCATAATGACAATTCCTTTACAATTTTTCAATTGGATGAATGCATATTTAGATGTGTTAGCTGATAACATTTAACAAATTACTTTTTTAAACAAAAAGGGAGGTTCTACATGAAAAATTCATTTCTATTCATCACAATGTTTTTTCTTTTCGCAGTATTTAATATGAATACTGCTGCACAAGGAGATGTTCTTACTATTCTCCACTTTAACGATTCACACTCAACACTTTCACCTTTGGGACAGCGAACAAGCAGCCTTGAAGGAACACAAGGCGGAATGGCACGTGTGGCTTCAATAATTGGCTTAACTCAAATGACCGAACAAAATGTACTTTTACTTCATGCCGGCGATATATCAATCGGTGATTTATTTTTTACAAAATATTTCGCTGCTGCAGAATTACAATTGATGAATTCACTTGGTTTTGAAGCAATGGCAGTTGGTAACCACGAATTCGATTTGACTCCCGATGCCTTACTCGGTGCTTTGCTGGAATCATTCCCGGCAGGTTCAGGATTTCCTCTTGTTTCATCAAATTTAATTTTTGATGGAACTACACCTTTGCTCGAAGACTATATTGATCCTTATGTTATAATTCAAAAAGGTCCTGTAAAAGTTGGAATTTTCAGCCTTCTTACCCCTGAAACAAATTTATTCTCGCAGCCTGCACCAATCGTAATTTCAGATTCACTTGTGGAAAAGGCTTATGAAATGGTAACAACTTTGAGCATGCAGAATTGTGATGTAATTATTCTTCTTTCTCACCTTGGTGTTGCTCTTGATCAAATTGTAGCATCTTATGTTCCGGGAATTGATGTAATTATAAGCGGTCATGATCATTATAAGTTTGAAACACCTCTAACTATCAACGATCCTCTAGGAGGAACAACTTTGTTAGTTCAGGCAAGATCAAATTATATGTATGCCGGTAAAATGAAACTGGAAGTTAATGGAGATGATGTTCAGTTGCTTGAATACGAGTTAATTCAGCTTGATGAAAACATTCCTGAAGAACCAACGGTTAAAGCAGCTGTTAATGATTTGATAACCGGAATTGAATTAACGTATGGACCACTATTCACACAGCAAATGGGTTATGCAAACTCTTTCTTTGAAGAGGAAGCAAAAAATCTTTTAGAATTAGGAGCACATGATACACCGATTGGAAATCTTGTAACTGATGCTTTCAGATCTACTTTTATGACTGATGTTGCAATCCAACCCGGAGGTTTTACTGCACTTCCACTTTGGGAAGGACCATTGGTAGCAGCAGATGTCTTCAGAGTTAATGGATATGGATTTAATACTATTAATGGTTTGGGATTTCAGATGGTTACTTTTGAAATGTATGGTGAAAGTTTGCTAGGAGGTTTAGAATTTGGACTTTCAGAAATCGAAAAGAATGATGAATTCCTCATACAAGTTTCAGGTATGCAGTATTTCTATGATGGAACACAGCCACCATTTTCCAGATTAAGAGGAGCATTAATTAATGAATCGCCAATCGATCCTACCGCTGTCTATTCTGTAACAGCTAATGAAGCTGTACTTCAAATTCTTGACTTACTTGGCATTCCATATTCAAATGTTCAACTATATGCAGGTATTACAGAGTTCCAGGTTTTAACCGATTATATAATTAATCAGGGTGGATTTATTCATCCAAAACATCTTGGGAGAATAATGAATGTTGGTGATCAACAATCAAGAGGAATCATTCTGGCTAACGGATGGATGAACTCAAACGAAGGATTTTATCTGCCGAATCCTTCAGCGAAAGGAAATCTCATCTTCAGCATTAACCTGTGGAACAGATTCAATTCGGGTAAACCTGCCGGATCTGTATTTCTTAACTTTCGCGATGCAAACTTCAAATTCAGAAGTAGTGAATGTGAATGGCTTCTGATTGAAAATTCTACTGCAACCATCCTCGGTAAAGGGAAAGTAAATGGTAATGGCAACTACGGATTCCTTATAACAGCTCAGAGTGAAATTGAAGGACTTGAATGTTCACATGGAGGAATGAATATTGTAATTTGGGATATTGATGACGGGGAAAGAATCATTTACGATAATCTCAATCCTCAGAGGATAAGTAATGGAATTATCTTTATCAAAAATTACATTGGTGATGAACTGAATAAGCTTGCAGAAGCTGAAGAAGAAAACTTAAATCTTCCTTCTGAATATACGCTGGAGCAAAACTATCCCAATCCATTTAATCCATCTACTACAATTAAATATTCGGTTCCAGCGGCTGGGAATGTTCAGTTGAAAGTTTATGATATAATTGGAAACGAAGTTGCAACTATAGTAAACGAAACAAAAACTCCTGGTAACTATGAAGTGACTTTTACTCCTACGCAACTTGCAAGTGGTGTTTACATTTATTCATTAAGAGCAGGTAATTTCATCCAGACTAAGAAAATGATATTAATGAAATAATTTGATCATAATGAGCCTTCCAATGGAGGGCTCACTTAATTTCAGGGAGGTTAAAATGAAAAAAATAATAGTTTACTTAACAATTTTTTCTCTACTGAATTTGGCTGGCTGCTATTACCAGGAGCAAATGAATCCAGGTAATTATAAGTTTGATGAAAATAGTAAACTGACAATCACAACCAGAGATAGCGTTTACAATTTTATCGGGGATGATTATTACTTTAAAAATGATACTGTGCATGGAATACAATCAGTAAAAATGGATAGGCGAACCACTTATAAACTGAAGGTTGAAATACCGGTTGAGGAAATAGCAACAGTCGATGTGGAGAGAACTGATGCACTAGCAACAATTCTATTAGCCTTGGGTATTACGATTGGTGTGTTTGCTGTTATTTTTTTAATTGGTTTTGATATGAAATTAAAGTTGGATGCCTCAGGATCAGGTTCCCAAATTTGAAATAAAATTCGATGAATAAGAAAGACTAACTGTTAAGAGGCTCGGTATGAAAACATCAAGATACATTATTTGTCTAATATGCACAATGATTATGCTATCCGATAGTGTGCAATCACAGGAACGAGATAGCTTAATTCAACTTTATCCAGGAATGGGAGACACATTAGATCTTTTTGATAGAGAAATATTTAATCTTTACCAGGATGTTGATGAATACAAATATGCCCAATTGTTTAGCAGAGATGGAGAATTTTTAGTATCTAAGATTACATATCTGGATGATGGGATTTTAAGAGATACGCTAACAATTGAAGATTACCACCAATTATATTTTTTACGACAGAATGTATCCAAAATTATTATGGAGAATGATAAAAAACTTAATTCTCCATTAGATGCATCTGTGTTTACAAATACTGGTGCTCAATACGATGGAAGATTTGAAATGTTCAGTAAAAAATATCTGTACCTAAATTCTGATTTTAACTATTTAACTGGAAATTCATCAGGGTTAGATTTTAAAACTTCTTTCTCACACGTTGATAGTATCCAAATTGCTATAGAACCAAATGTTGGTCCTTATGTTGGTTATGGTGCACTTGGAGGATTTGCATTAGGCTTTATTGCGGGAATTGCGACTTTTAATGATGACTGGGCTTTACAGAAGGAAACCAAGTGGACTATATTCGGTGCATTTGGTGCAGTTACTGGATTTTTGTTAGGATGGTTAATTGGTGAATCAGTACCACCAGACTTAGTAAATATCAGGTTCAATACACCAAATGATGTTGTAAAGCTTAAAGACTATTCTGCATATTATTTCCAGTATAATAAAACTCTTGAAGAGGGGTACCTAGAATTAAAGTAAATTTTCACACAAGTTTTAATGGAATTAAAGATGAAAAAAACAATAATCACTTTAATAATCATATCATTTATGAATTTGATTGGCTGCTATTCTTACCACACCATATCAAAAGAGGAGCTTGATCAAGCGGAAGAGTATAGAGATTTGCAGGTTATAACTAAGAATAAATACATTTATGAATTTGATGAAGGCAATTACACAATTAGTGAAGATTCAATTTACGGTACTGGTAATTTGAAGTTAGTAACGGGTAAAAAGGTTTATAAAGATTATGAGGGTAGTATTAAATTTGAAGATGTTGCTAAACTAAAGATGGAAAAATTTGATGTGGTATCAACGATTTTAGTTGTTGCTATTCCTGTTGTAATAATTGTTATAGCTGCGGGAAATTTTTCACTATTAGGCGGGGATTCTCTAAATTTAGAATGATAGGGTTGAATTGCCGTAAAGTATTGATAAATAGGTCCACCTATCTATATAATGATTATTAACAAAGAGAAATAAAGAAAATGGTGTTGAGAAAATGAATATAAAATTTAGTTTCAAATATATGTTGGCTTTTTTGTTCTCACTAAACTGTTGGCTTCCAATTTACAGCCAATCAGATACCAGTATCAATGTAAGAAAACAGAAAATTGAACTATCCTTAGCGTATGGAATTAACTATATATTTTTCAATGACTATTTCGATCAGGAATTTACCACAGATCTAATTTCTGCAGAATTGTTTTACAGGTTAAATGAAAATTTTCTAGTAGGAATTTCGTACTCTTATTATAATTATGATAAATTAGATGAGATTAAAGGCGGGGCTGATAGTGTTGGTGAGCAAGTGCAATATGATTTTATAACAGACCTAAATGTTAACTACAATTGGCATCAGATTTTTGCATTTGCAGCATATGTGTTTGACTGGACTAACACTCGATTGACCTTAGGATTCGGATTAGGTCCCGTTTTCCTTTCCTATGAAGAAAAAATGACAATTGAGACAGCTGGCGATCCAATTGATTACAATGTTAGCTCTGATGTGGTTGGCTTTGGATTTTTATTAAAACCCAAAGTAAGCTATTTTCTTCAAAGCTATCTTAGTTTAGATCTTTCTATAATATTGGCATTAAATCAAACCGGTGAAATGGAACTGACTGAATATGATGGAGAACTAAGTTTTTTTAATCGGTCAATCGATTTAAGTTCAAAATCTTTAAGTATAAATGCTGGTATAACGTTTTATTTTTAGGAAACAATATATAATAGAACTTTTACGGAAAATAAGTAGATGATTTTATTTAAGTGACAATGAAATTATATTAATTTCATTTATAAAAACTAAAAATTTTCATAGAGCTATATAATATGAGAGAAATTAGAATACCCTCATTATTAATCTTACTTTTTATCACGGTTTCGTCTGCTCAGAGTAACGATAGTATGAAATCAACAATACCATCTATAGATATTCAACCAAAAGGAATTGATTACACAAAAAAATACAGTCACACAGAAAATGACACTCCATTTGTTGCAGTTGAAAAAATGCCTGAACCAATCGGTGGAATTAAAGGAATCCAGGGAAAACTTAAATACCCCAGAAAAGCGATAAAAAATAAAGTTGAAGGCACAGTATATATTTTAGCTTTTGTCGATGAGTTTGGTGATGTAACGAAAGCTATGGTTCTTAAAGGAATTGGTAGTGGATGCGATGAAGTAGCATTAGAGGCAGTGAAGGAGACAAAGTTTATACCGGGAATGCAGGAAGGTAAAAATGTAAAAGTCCAAATTTCAATACCCATAATTTTTAGACTACTGCCGCCTCCATAATTTTTAAGTAGTGTCATCAGTTATCAGGTAAGTGTTATGAATAAATTTAATTTAGTCTTTATCTCGTCATTGGTTTTAATAATTATTTTTGGTTGTGTCTCTTGTGGTGTTACAAAGGACATTTATATAGGGTATGAATATCCAAATTTTGTAAAGGATGAACCTGTTGAAATTAAAGTTGGTGAAAAAATCAGATTCAAACAGGATGATGGTTATGGATATATGATTGTTATTGAAAAGGCTAATGAATTTCTTGATATAGATTCGGTGAACCTTGTAATAGGGCTCAGTGGACTGTCTAATAGAAGTTTTTCCTCAAAGCCCATTCTTGTCGATAAAAAAGGAACTGGTGAATATTTGTTCAGAGTTCTTTGCAGAGAAGAAAAAATATGGAGTCCTGAGCCTTCAAAAGTAATAATAAAGAGTGAGTAGTATTTTGACAGATAAAAATCTACTTATCAGTAATGACGAACTTCTAACAACACAGATGCTACAAAAAGGGGGGATTGTACGAGTCCTTATTTAGAAAGAAATAGCAACTGAAGATGGATTGTTAGAGGAAGTAAGAATATTAAAAATTGAAATGGCAGAGAACATGAGAAAGATGAGTAACGGGAATTAAATGAATACTCAGAATACTCAGAATACTTTTGAACCAGTAGAATTTTTCTGCCCAAATTGTGGTGAAAGAGTAAATTATTCTACTACACTTTGTCCCAATTGTAATTCGATTTTAAGCAGATTTGATGAAAAACTAAGCAAAGAACTAATACAAGGTCAAACCCTAACAAGAATAATTCTTATTTCAAGTTTCTGTGTAATTCTTATTGCTAATATCTTGGGAATAATAGTCCCTAATCTTCGAACTTTAACTCAAGCATTTATCACACTCGTATTAACAGCGTTACTCTTCATTTTCTGCTACAAAGGATTCGCCATTGCTAAGTGGATTACAATTATTTTTTTAGGAGTTACAGGGCTGACTGGAATAAAACTAGGAATTTCCTTAATGAATGAAACTTGGTTTGCTTTAATAATAATTGTATTAGCGGTAATATATGTTGGCTTCTCAATTCTACTTATTAAATCAAAACTCGTAAAATATTTTCAGGAATATCAAAGAATAAAAAGAATGATGAGTAAGGAGAATAACAGATACCTATAAATTATTACAAATTTTTCAAATAATCAATCCCACCAAGTGAACTCATTTGTCTAAGTATCCAGTTTTGCCTTCTGAAAATATAACCTAATGGATTTTTTTCAGAGAATCCATTTCACAACTCATCATTTGAAACTGTGAAGTATAATTCCTGAGCATTTTGATTGTTGAAAATCTGCTCTATAAACATTTGATCTTCTCACTTCCAAGAAAATAGATTGCTTCATTTTCTATTTTTTGAAATTATATTTTTGAATACTTCATAAATCCAAACTATTCTTAAGACTTATCAGTTGCAAATTGTGGAATAAAATTTGCCTACTCGCTTCAATCACAAAAATTTATTTTTTCAAGTAAATTTATTGCGGGTACTCGCCTACCTTACGAACTATCTAACCGCTTTTGTGATTTTATAAACTTTACTTATTCTTTTTTACTGTGCTGACTTCTTTTCTGTTTCTTCTAGTGAGGCTAAAAAAATAAAGAGTTCGGGTAACTCCCGAGTATGATGCAACCTCTATTATTGAATGGAGAGAAATATGATGCGATTTTATGCCCTGATAGGGATAATACTATTCTTTTTTACATTTTCTGTTTTTCCAACTACAATTAATGGTAGATTTGTTACTTTGGGGATATCTGGTTCAAAATATAGTATCCTACTTCAGATTAATACCAACAGCGGGACTGACGATCTTGGTGGATCAACTATTGTATTTGGATTTGATACCAGTGCAATTACTTATACTGCTACCCCAATCAGAAATGCTGACTATATATTCCACAACTTTTCAGGTGGAAGTTATTCGCCTGCTTCTGTAACCCGGCCATCAAAAAATAAGCTCTGGGTAAATATTGACTTACCATTTATTAATTGTAACAACGGGACTGTCGTTTCTGCAATTCCACAATGGACTGATGTAGTTACTATTATATTCGATATAGTCGATGCAAACAGACCTCTGGGTCTATCCTGGTTTTTAGCAAGTCCCTTCTGGGGTGTTTATGATGCGGACAACTTAACTTTATGGGAAACCGGGGTATTTGAAGGCAATTTTGGGTTGGAAGTCCAAATTAATAATGGTTGGAATGCAGTATCAGTACCAGGAATAAATCCAGATGGGCAAGAAGTAAACGAGTGGTGGCCAGGCAAAGACCCTGCAATAAGTGTATTTAAAATGTTCGGAAACTATATACCAGTAACGACAACAATACCGGGAGAAGGCTATTGGATGAAGCATCTTGGCAACAAAGTATATAATACAGGCGATGAATGGCCTGCTGGTGGAATTCAGAGAGTACCACACTTTCCAATTACTGCCAGAGCAGGTTGGAACCTCATTGGAGGATATGAGACCGCGGTACCAACGAATAGCTTAACAACAACGCCACCGGGACTTATATCCGGACCAGTGTATAATTATTCGGGTCAATATCAAATTGCAACCAGTTTAGAACCGGGCCGTGGATTTTTTGTAAAATTGACAGGAGATGGCCAGTTCAATTTGCCAGGTGAATTAACAAATCGAAATTCAGAAGAAATTAATTACTTTAACCAGGATTGGGGAAAAATAATATTAACGGATGCTTCAGGAAGTAGTTTCGTTTTATACTTAGTAAATGATGAAGTCGATTTAAATTTATTTGAACTACCCCCCTTTCCGCCTGAAGGAGCTTTTGATATCAGATTTGCAAGTGGAAGGATAGCTGAAAACCTTAATTGTGGAACTCAGACTTTATTAATGAGTGGAATAATGTATCCTATAAAGGTGCAAGTTGAAAATGTAGCCGTCACTTTGCAGGATCAATCAGGAAATAAGCTAAATGCAGATTTAATCCACGGTGAAGAAATTACTGTAACCAACGAATCGATTAATAAATTGCTTATCCTGTCTGATAAATCTGAAACTCCAATTACATATTCTTTGGAACAGAATTTCCCCAATCCTTTCAATCCAACCACCACAATCAAATTTGCAGTCACAAAAGAATCAAATGTAAACCTGAGTGTTTATAATATTTTGGGAGAACTAGTATCGACATTGGTTAATGAGCAATTAAAAACTGGCTACCATCAGTATGAATTCGACGCTTCCAATCTTGCTTCCGGAGTTTACCTTTGCAGAATTATAGCCGGTGACTTTGTCGAGACCAGGAAGATGGTACTCCTCCGATAATTCTCCTTTGCGGATCGGGAGAGAAATATTGTTGAGATAATAAGTAAGATGCACGATCAAAGATTCTTCAAATAGGATGTTCCCCCAAGGGAACTCATTTGCCCAAGTATCCAGTTTTGTCTCCTTAGGATGTATCCGGAAGGTCTTTTCGCTGAGAATCGTTTTGGGTTAGGAATAGTTGCTGTAAGTAAAGCTGCTTGACTTCTGGTAAGTTTTCCTGGTAGCTTTTTAAAATAAATCTGGCTTGCTGCACCAACACCGAAAATCATATCACCTGTTTCAATAATATTTAGATAAACTTCCAGTATTCTTTCTTTACTCCATAATAATTCGATAAGCACAGTGAAGTATACTTCAAATCCTTTTCTGATAAAACTCCTGCCTTCCCAAAGAAATAAATTCTTGGCAACCTGCTGAGTGATAGTGCTTGCACCTCTTAATCTGCGACCTCGCTCATGCTGTTCAAAAGCTTTTTCGATCTGCTCAAAATCAAATCCAAAATGAAAAGGAAAATTTTGATCTTCCGCTGCAACTACTGCAAGAGCCATCTGCTTTGAGATATCGTCATAGCTGAACCATTCATAAGCGATCATCTGCCGGTCGTTCCATAAAACAAGAGCTTCAACTTTTCTTTGGATCATAATTGAAGTAGTCTGAGGGTTGATCCATTTAAGCAGTAACACTGAAAAGATAGAGAGAAAAATAAACCAGAGGAAAATCTTCAGAATAATTTTCGGCAGTTTTTTGATGATTTGTTTTAGATTGAATTTATTTCTCTTAGTCATCGGTATTCTCAACTTTATGGCACTGGATCATAACCGCTTCCGCCCCAGGGATGACATCTGATAATTCTTTTGAAACCCAACCATCCCCCTTTTAGAATTCCATATTTTTTTAATGCATCGAGAGTGTAATGTGAACAAGTTGGTGTAAATCTGCACGATGGAGGAAACAATGGAGAAATCAGCAGTTGATAAATTTTTATCAACACAATTAAAGGTATTGCAAGAAGTTGAAAAAACTTTTTTAAATAAATATTAAAACTCATTTTGTTTAAGAAAGAAGTCTCGCCCGAAAAAAGATAACAAAGATTTCCTGCTAATTCAGAGAATAACCGCACAATAAAAAAATTACTTTGAAATTCTCTTCAAATATAACTTAATTTGCGCCGTCAAAATTTAGGCTTTAAACAAATAGAAGAGAATATGGCAAAAAACGTAGTAATTGTTGAATCACCGGCTAAAGCAAGTACGATTGAAAAATTTCTCGGAGAAGATTTTTTAGTTACATCCAGCTATGGACACATCAGAGATCTAAAGAAAAAAGATATGGGAATAGATATTGCGAATAACTATTCACCGCATTATATAATCCCGGAAGATAAAAAAGCAAGAGTAAAGGAGCTTAAGAAATTATCTGATAAATCTGACATTGTTTGGTTAGCAACTGACGAAGACCGTGAAGGTGAAGCGATAGCCTGGCATCTGAAGGAAGCTTTAGAGTTACCTGAGAAAAAAATAAGAAGGATTGTTTTTTCTGAAATAACAAAAACAGCAATACTGGAAGCGGTAAAAAATCCGCGCGGAATTGATTATAACCTTGTTAATTCTCAGCAGTCACGAAGAATTCTTGACAGGTTAGTCGGCTTTCAGCTGTCCCCAATATTGTGGAGAAAAGTAAGACCAAAATTATCTGCAGGAAGAGTGCAATCAGTTGCAGTTAGATTAATTGTCGAGCGTGAAAGAGAAATAGATTCATTCACTACTCAATCAAGATTCAAGGTAACAGGTACCTTTGTTGTAACTGATAAGGATGGTAAGAAATCTGAGTTTAAAGCTGAAGTTCCGGATTTTTTCGATACACAAAAGGAAGCGGAAGATTTTCTTGAGAAATGTAAGAACTCAGAATTTTCAATCGCAAGTGTTGAAAAGAAACCAGCAAAGAAATCACCTTCTCCCCCGTTCACAACATCTACTCTTCAACAGGAAGCCAGCAGAAAATTACGGTTCTCTGTCGCAAGAACAATGATGATAGCACAGAAACTATATGAAGCTGGTAAGATTACTTATATGCGAACTGATTCAGTAAACCTTTCTGATTTTGCACTTGATGCTGCGGAAAAGCAAATCAAAGATGAATATGGCAAACCATACTTCCATAAGCGGCAGTTTAAAACAAAATCAAAAACTGCACAGGAAGCTCACGAAGCAATACGCCCGACTGACTTCAGCAAAGAAAACGTAGCCGGTTCAAAAGAAGAAAAAGCTTTGTACGATTTAATCTGGAAAAGAGCAATTGCATCTCAGATGAGTGATGCACAATTGGAAAGAACAACTCTCAAGATTAATGTTAGTGAAGCGGATGAC
>JACZKK010000119.1 GCA_014860115.1 Ignavibacteriaceae bacterium | reverse complement strand
TTTTTTATATCCTTGGATTCCTTAAATGCTGTAATAACCTGTCGTGCAATCTGGCTGCTCATGGGTGACCCACCTTCGTAAACTTCCTTTATAGCTTCAAGAAGCTTGGATGGGGGAGTCTTTTTTACCAGGTAACCACAGGCACCTGCACAAAGCGCATCAAAAACTTTTTCGCTGTCCTCGTAAATTGTAAGCATAAGAATATCTATATCGGGTTTTATTTTTTTTGCTTCCTTAACTCCCTCAATTCCACTGATTCCTGGCAGAGCGATATCCATTAGAACAACATTCACATCAAGTGTATTTAGCTTTATCAGAAAGCTTTCGCAATCTCTGAACAAACCAACACTCTTATAGCCAGTTGTTCCATTGATAAGGGCAGCCAATCCTTCCCTAATCGTATCATTATCTTCAACTATAGCCACATTTATCATGATGTTCCAATAAAATTAATTAATAAGTGATTTTATGCGATTGATTTTGCCGAGCTTACCGGAAAAAATAACTCTGGTACCCTGTCCAACCTCAGATTCCCAGCTCAGGTTACCTTTTATTTTATTTGCCCGGTTTTCCATGTTTTTTAAGCCATTACCAAACTTAACTTTATTTAAATCAAAACCAGCCCCGTCATCTTTAAGCACGATTTTAACTATATCATTTTTATAAAAAGCTTCAAGTGTTAATTTTCTACAGCCGCTGTGTTTTATTGCATTGTTGATTGCTTCTTTAAACATCAGTAAAAGATTTTGCTTGTAATCCATGGGAAGCTTTATATCATCGCTTTTCTCAACATTATTTACCTGGAATGAAATCCCTATCGAGCTGAAGAATTCATTATAGGAATCTTTAAGTCTTACTATCAGGTCATGCAATGAATCTCTTTGCGGATTTACAACCCAAACAATATCACTCATAGAATCAACCAGCTGACGTGCAGTTTCGCTTATCTTCTGTAAATCCTTTTTAATTATCGAGCTTGAATGACCTTCGTTTCTTTCAGCAACCTCGCTCAGTATAGAAATCTCAGTTAAACCGGCGCCTATATTATCGTGTAAATCAGAAGCTATTTTTAATTTCAGTTTTTCAATTTCAAGCTGACTTTTTACTCTGATTGTTCCAAGGTAGTAAATGAATAATACAATTATTATTACGATCAGTGTAACGAACCACCACGTCTGGTAGAAAGGCGGATTAATAATTATTCTGATAGAGGCCGCGTTCTCACTCCAAATTCCATCTGAGTTGGATCCCTTGACCATAAAAGTAAATTCACCAGCGGGAAGGTTTGTATAAATTGCAGTTCTGCTTGCACCGTTGGTAAAAGTCCATGATTTCTGAAAGCCCTCAAGGATGTAGCTGTATCTGTTTCTTTTAGGAACTGAAAAGTCAAGCGCAGAGAATTCAATAGAAATAAAGTTCTGATCGTACGATAAAATTAATTCTTCAGGCTCGCCATTAACTCTCAAATCCCTGACTTTGATATTGCTGATTACAACTGGCGGAACATATTGATTGATTGTAATGCTGTCGGGATTGAAATAATTAAATCCGTTTATTCCTCCGAAATACATAATACCATCAGAATCCTTAAAGTAAGCTCCACCGCTGAATTCAAGACTTTGGACTCCGTCCTCAATTCCGAATTGAGTAAATTTTTCGGTAGTAGTATTGAATAGAAATATTCCATCATCTGTGCTAAGCCATAAATTTGCATTACTGTCTTCAAGTATTCCATAGACCACTGAGCTGGTTAATCCTTGAGCTGATGAGAAGTTTTTAATAGAATTTGTTTCAGGGTTAAACTGATTTAATCCACCTCCTGATGTTCCTATCCAAAGTATACCGTTTGAAGATTCATAAATTGAAAGAATTTTTTCGCTCAATGCTGATTGTGGATTTTTAGAGTCGGTGGAAAAAATTTCGAATGTTTCTTTTTGTTCATCGAATCTGTTAAGTCCTCCACCATATGTTCCTATCCAGAAATTTTCTTTGCTGTCTCTTAAAATTGTGTAGACCCGATCATCTGAAAGCGAGGTAGGGTTAGATGGATTTTTCCTATAAGTTTTAAATTCCGGCGCACCAGAAGAGTTCTCAGCGAATGTAAGTTTATTTAATCCTCCACCAAAAGTTGCCACCCAAATTATTTTTTCCGATTCTATGTAGATATCAAGAACCTGGTTTGCTGAA
>JACZKK010000118.1 GCA_014860115.1 Ignavibacteriaceae bacterium | reverse complement strand
GCTTCAAACTTATCAACCGGTGTATACCTCTACAAATTACAGTCAGCTAATTCAGTTCAGACAAAGAAGATGATGTTACTCAAGTAATTTCATTTATCCTTTGTGATATTTGAGTCCGGCAGCCGCCGGACTCTTTTTTTTGAACTGGATTTTATTTGATTAGAAGGAATACCAATATTATATTTGTTCCTCGGATTATGTTCTTATTTATTTAGATTTTATGCGGGAATAGCTCAGTTGGTAGAGCGCAACCTTGCCAAGGTTGATGTCGCGGGTTCGAGTCCCGTTTCCCGCTCTAATCCCGACTTTGTCGGGATTCTTTTTTAGGCGGCGTTGCCAAGTGGTCCAAGGCGAAGGTCTGCAAAACCTTTATTCGTCAGTTCGAATCTGACCGCCGCCTCTCAATTCGAATTTATTTAACTCCTAAAAATTCTTCCTGAAAATCATTAAATTTATTCAGTTAATCACTGAATTTTTATGGAATATCTGATTAGTTCAACAATTGGTTATTTGCTTGGTTCTTTTCCTTCGGCATATATACTGCTTAAAAAAACAAAAGGCAGGGATATAACCAAGGAAGGCTCGGGCAATGTTGGTGCAATGAACTCTTTTGAAGTAACTAATTCAAAACTGATTGGTTTCTCTGTTTTTTTCATTGATTTTTTAAAGGGACTAGGTTCTACTCTTATTCCATTTTTTCTTTTTCCAAATGAATTTGCATACCCAGCACTTTCATTGTTATTTGCAGTTTTCAGTCATTGTTATAATCCCTGGATAAAATTTAAAGGTGGGCGTGGACTTGCAACAGCCGCCGGAGGTGCAGCATTTATATTTCCTTTTTTATTGTTCGTCTGGGTGGTGGTATGGGCAATATTTTATGTGACGAAAAAGAATATCATTTTAGCTAATATAAGCTCGACAGTTCTCTCACTTTTAGTCGTTTTTGGAACTTCTAACATCGCCGCAAAGTATGCTTATCCAAAACCTGTGAACTTAGGTGTACTTTTGTTAGTTAGCAGTGCCGTTTTAATAATTATATTCATTAAGCATATAGAACCATTAAAAGAATTAATGTTTGAACTAAAAAATAATTGGAAGCTCAAAAAATGATCAGACAAAAATATTTCATAACTATCGGTTTCATTATCGCACTACTCATAGCCGCAATATTTATTAGTGCTAAGTTAAATCTTATCAGCGTTTCGGGAATCTCTGAAAAAGATCCAAACATAGCCCTTGCTCAATTTCAAAATCAAAAAGATAAAAATAATGATGAGATTACCAACTCAAGAAGAAATATAATAACCGAAACAGTGAAAAATGTTAGTCCATCAATAGTAGGTATTAATGTTATTGAAATAAGAGAGTATAAAGATCCATTCTTTTCTTTTTTTGATGATCCATTCTTTCAAAGATTTTTTGGGAACAGAGGAACCTATAGTCAAGAAGTTAAAGGATTAGGATCTGGTTACATTATATCTTCGGATGGATATATTGTCACAAACGACCACGTTGCAGGTAATGCCACAAAAATTACAGTTACTCTAACTGATGGTCGTTCTTTTGACGCCAAAGTTATTGGAAGTGACAACGCAAGTGACATTTGTCTTCTTAAAATCGATGGCAATGATTTACCTTATGTTTCCCTCGGAAATTCCGACGAAATAATTATCGGTGAATGGGTAATCGCACTTGGTAATCCTTTTGGACTTTTTGATTTGAATGACAAGCCAACAGTTACTGTGGGTGTAATAAGCGCTACAGGAATGAACCTCGATGCAATAAATAATCGTTACTATTTAAATATGATTCAAACAGATGCTTCTATTAATGGTGGTAACAGCGGAGGTCCTTTAGTTAATAGCGAAGGACAAGTGATCGGAATGAATACTCTGATATTTACTGCTGGGGGAAATAATGGAAACATTGGGCTTGGCTTTGCTATTCCAATAAACAAAGTCAGGAGGATAGTTGAAGAATTAAAAGAGGAAGGAAGCATTGACAGGAATTTTGAAATCGGAATGAGAATTCAGACTATTGATGAAGGTATAGCAAAATATTATCATCTGCAAAGTGCGAAAGGAGTGATCGTTACAAAAATTTATCCCAACACTCCTGCTGAGAGAGGTGGAATTGAAGTTGGCGATATTATTGTCGAAGTTGAAGGTTTCAAAATTAATAATGAGAATTCGATATTTAGCGTCTTCCACGAATTCAGAACAGGCCAGACAGTTACTATAAAAATTATCAGGGATGAAAAAGAATTAACCAAACAAATGAAATTGGTGAAGGGATGATTAGCCGTTACACATTACCCGAAATGGGAAAAATCTGGGAAGACGAATTTAAATTCGCTACCTGGCTGAAGATTGAAATACTTGCTTGTGAAGCCAGAAGAGAAATGGGAGAAGTTCCTGCTGATGATTTACAAACCATAAAAGAAAAAGCAGCCTTTGATGTTAAAAGAATTCTTGAAATAGAAGAAACGACAAAACACGATGTTATAGCTTTTCTTACCAACGTTGCCGAATATGTTGGACCTGCTTCAAGGCATATTCATTATGGAATGACATCATCTGATATTTTAGACACTACTCTCGCCTACCAGATGAAATCGGCTGGTGAGCTCCTAATGGAACAAATGATTGAGTTAAAGGAATCATTAAAAGAACGAGCCCTTGAGCATAAAAACACAGTCTGCATTGGAAGGTCTCACGGCATACATGCAGAACCTACCACTATGGGACTCAAGTTTGCTCTTTGGTATGAAGAAACTAAGAGAAATATCAAACGGCTTCAGAGTGCAATTGAAACAATTAGTGTTGGACAGATATCTGGCGCGGTCGGAACATTTGAACATCTTTCTCCAAAAGTTGAAGAATATGTCTGCAAGAAAATGGATCTAAAACCTGCAAGTGTCTCCACACAAGTTATTCAAAGAGACAGACATTCTGAATTCATGAATACTCTTGCCGTTATCGGCGCAACTCTTGAGAAAATTTCTATTGAGATAAGACATCTTCAAAGAACTGAAGTTCTTGAAGCCGAAGAATATTTTTCGAAAGGCCAGAAGGGTTCGTCAGCAATGCCGCATAAGAGAAATCCTGTCATCAGTGAAAGGATTACAGGCCTATCAAGAGTGTTACGTGCTAATGCGGTAGCTGCTCTTGAAAACGTTGCTCTCTGGCACGAGCGTGATATTTCTCATTCATCTGTTGAAAGAATTATCATTCCCGATAGCTGTATTGCTTTGAATTACATGCTCGATCTAATGATAAAATTAGTGAAGAACCTTTTAATCTATCCCGAAAATATGTTGATGAATCTGAACCTCACCAGGGGATTAGTTTTTTCCCAGACTGTGTTATTGAAGCTTATTGATAAAGGAGTATCGAGAGAAGATGCTTACAGAATTGTTCAAAGCTCAGCAATGGATGTCTGGGCAAATAAGGATAAATTTCTCAAAGATGAGTTATTAAAATCAAAGGAAGCGATTAGTTACATTAGTCAAAAAGAGCTTGAAGAGATTTTTAATACTGATAAAATTCTTAAGAATGTCGATTACATCTTTCAGCGAAGCATTTATTTGGAAGATTAATTTACATCATATTTCAATCTGAATTGATAGCTTACTATAAAATCTACACATCAATTTTGCATTGATATTTAAGTTTCCCAGTCGTAATTAACATATAGTCAATGCTAAAATAATTTATGAACAAAAAACTGATAAATATTATGAAAGCCCTACCAATAATTTTATTGATAATCCTAACCGCAAATTTTTTCCTTGCAGATTCTAAAAATAATTCGAGCAAGGAAGAATTCTATTCCGATACACTCAGGACAATTGAACCGAAAAATCATTTTACACTTGAGAATCAGCTTGTAACAACAATGCTGTCACGTTATCATTTTAAGGAGTTTAGTCTGGATGACTCTCTATCTTCATTAATGCTTGACAAATATCTGAAGACACTGGATTTCAGCAAAGTGTATTTTTATGAATCTGATAT
Organism: Ignavibacteriaceae bacterium; assembly: GCA_014860115.1. Classification (GTDB taxonomy): domain Bacteria; phylum Bacteroidota; class Ignavibacteria; order Ignavibacteriales; family Ignavibacteriaceae; genus IGN2. The sequence goes on along the minus strand of JACZKK010000118.1, from coordinate 19,610 downwards.
AAGCGCTCTGGAAAAAGAAAGATATTCATTCGATGACTACATTTTGGCAGGTGATATTCAGCCCTTCTTTGATATCTTCAATTTGTATGAAGAAAGAATGTCAGAGCGAATGAAATATGTTGATACAATTCTCGCCAGAGGTTTTGACTTCACAATTAATGACTCAGCCGAAGTTAACCGGGATAATTCAACCTGGGCAGCTTCTCTTGAGGAGATGAATAAGTTGTGGGAAGGAAGAATTAAAAATGATGCACTGAATTTGTATTTAGCTGGCAGAGATGAAGAAGCTATTAAATCCAATCTTAAAAAAAGATATGATAATTTTAACCGTGCGTTATATCAATACAATAGTGAAGATGTATTTCAGTTAGCTATGGATGCTTATACAAGTTCTGTTGATCCGCATACAAATTATTTATCACCTGCAACATCTGAAAACTTTAAAATTGATATGAGCTTATCACTTGAAGGTATCGGCGCCAGATTGATGAGTGAAGATGGCTTTACTAAAGTAGTTGAAGTTATCCCCGGTGGACCTGTTTTTAAATCAAAAGAAATTGTTGTCGACGATAGAATTATTGCAGTTGCTCAGGGAGAGGATGGAGAATTCGTCGACGTTATAGGATGGAGAATCACCGATGTTGTTAAATTGATTCGCGGGCCGAAAGAAACAACTGTTCGCTTGCAAATACTAAAAGCAAAAGATGGTGTAACTGCAAAACCTGAAGAGATTAGCCTTGTAAGAGAAAAAGTAAAGCTTGAAGACCAGGCAGCAAAGAAAAAAATTGTTGAGATAAATAGCAACGGACTGGCTTATAAGATTGGCGTCATAACGATTCCAAATTTTTATACGGATTTTGAAGGGAATCGAAATGGAGACAACAGCGGCAAAAGTACGGTAATTGATGTTAAAAGACTCCTGGAAGAACTTAATGAAGAAAAAGTTGACGGAGTTGTAATAGATTTAAGAAATAATGGCGGCGGTGCGCTTTCTGAAGCAATTGATGTAACGGGATTATTTATTGATTTAGGTCCTGTTGTGCAGGTTAAAAATGCCGAAGGTTTTGTTGAAGTTGGTGCAGATGTAGATCCATCGCTGGTTTACAGTGGTCCACTTGCCGTGATGGTCAATCGATTTAGTGCATCAGCATCGGAAATTTTTGCGGCTGCAATTCAGGATTACGGTCGAGGCATAGTCGTCGGCGAGCAAACTTATGGAAAAGGGACAGTCCAAAACTTAATTGATTTAAACAGAGTTTCGAGAAATTCATCAAATAAATTCGGACAGCTCAAGTTAACCATCGCAAAATACTACCGCATAAATGGAGGAAGCACGCAAAATCTTGGAGTTGTTCCGGATATTTCTTTTCCTTCATATATTGATCCTCAGGAATTTGGAGAAAGCTCTGAACCTTCAGCTCTTCCATGGGATCAGATAGATGCAACAGATTATAAATACTACAGCAACATGGAAAAAATTCTTCCGGAGCTGATTTCATCTTCAGAAAAGAGAAGAAACGCTGATCCTGAATTTCAATATCTTCTCGAAGACATAGTAACTTATAAACAAGCAAGAACCCAGAAATATATTTCATTAAACGAAACAGTCAGAAATCAAAAAAAAGAAGCCGATGATGAAAAAGAATTTATTCGTGAAAATGAAAGACGTCAGAGAAAAGGATTGAAGCTACTGAATAAAGGCGAAGTTCCTGAAAAGAATGCAAATGAGGATGATATTTTTATAACAGAAACTGCTATGATAGTTTCCGATATGATAAATTTATCTGCTGGTCTGACCAAGCTGCGTTAACAGCTCAAGGATTTCAATAGTTTTTCCTCTGCGATCGGGAACATTGTTTCCGTGTACGGAAAATCGAGGTCGGTCTTGAATATGTAGACAACGGGTTCGTACAAAGTTTGAGAGTTAGTTATAAAATCAATTACGATTTCTTCAATCGTATTATCCATCAGATTGAAAGGGATTGATTTAACCAGATTTGATGACATCCGCTGATATAAGTTCTCCTCAGACCAATCCAGCAAAATTTCATAAAGATAAATATTAAGTAATTGATTTTTATTATTTGGTAAAGTAAAGTATCCCTTACCATTATAATTTCTTTCAAGGGTTGAAATTCTTTTTACAGAAAGATTTTCATCAACAAAATTTTTTATTATTCTTCCCTCTTCCAAAACCGGCCTGTTTAACTGTAAAGCCCAATCAATAAAATTGAATAATTTATCAATCTGATTTCCAATCTGGTGAGCCTTCTCATAAACAATAAATCTCTCGTTTATTTTTCTGCTTCTTATCTCATTATCAAACCATAATTTCGATTCAATATTATCTTTAAGGATATCCTCAAGAGCAAGGTTTAACTGAATTGATTCTTCAATTGAAGGAAATAATTTATTCTTATGTAAGTTTTGCAGCCACTCTTTAACCTTATTCAGAATGGTATACTGATTGGTTTCCCAATCGGAACCACACGAGGTTAACTTTTTTACATCCAGGGCTGTAATATTTTGTCGCATAATCTGTTACTAACTTTTTACCCAGATAATGTTCCAAAAGCTTGCCAGAATTTTTAGAAGTTATGCGTTGAAATACTTTTATTGAATTGATACAGTAAGAAGAAAGATTTGCATGTTGAAAAGAGAAGTTAAGGCAAAATTACCTTAATTCTTCTCGATATGATATAAATTTTTCATGAGTAATTTTTGACGGGAATTTTTACATAGAAAAAGGAACGGAAAAATATTCCCCGTTCCTTTCAAAAATACTTAAAGAAGCTTCGCTTAGATATCGAATTTTATTCCTTGCGCCAAAGGTAGCTTTGAACCAAAGTTAATTGTATTTGTTTGTCTTCGCATATAAGCTTTCCATGAATCAGAACCGGATTCTCTTCCTCCGCCGGTTTCTTTTTCACCACCAAAAGCTCCGCCAATTTCAGCGCCAGATGTTCCTATGTTCACATTTGCAATACCGCAGTCAGATCCTGCACATGATAGAAATCTCTCTGCTTCCAATATATTGTTTGTAAAAATTGAAGAGGACAGTCCTTGCACAACGCCATTCTGCAAAGCGATTGCTTCATCAATACTTTTCTTATATTTCATTATATAAAGTATAGGTGCAAAAGTTTCTTCCTGGACTATTTCAAAATGATTTTGTGCTTCCACAATTGCAGGAGAAATATAACAGCCCGATTCATAACCTTTACCGCTAAGTACATTTCCACCAAATATGATTTTGCCACCTTCTTTTTTAACACGTTTAAGTGCATTTGTAAAATCATTCACAGCATTCTTATCTATTAGCGGACCCATATGATTTTTCTGGTCAAGAGGATTACCAATTCGCAGACTCTTGTAAGCCTTTAGCAGAGTGTCTTTTACTTTGTTATAAATTGATTCGTGAATGATCAATCTTCGTGTTGACGTACACCTCTGCCCTGCTGTTCCAACAGCACCAAAAACCACTGCTGGAATAGCAATTTTCAAATCAGCGTCTTTTGTTATGATAATAGCATTATTACCACCAAGCTCCAGAATAGTTTTCCCGAATCTGGCTGAAACCACTTCTGCTGCATGTTTTCCAACTCTCGTTGAGCCAGTGACAGAAACCATAGCAACTCTTTTATCATTTAGTATCCTTTCCCCAAGAGTTGAACCCTTACCAACGATTAAAGTAAATATTCCTTCCGGCAAATTATTTTCTTTAAGAACTTTAGCTATAATATTTTGAGTAGCGATTGCACTTAGCGGAACTTTTGATGATGGCTTCCAGATATTAACATCTCCGCAAACTGCAGCAAGCATAGCATTCCAGGCATAAACCGCCACGGGAAAATTAAAAGCAGAAATTGTACAGACAATTCCAAGCGGATGATATTGGTCATACATTCTATGCATTGGTCTTTCTGATTGCATTGTAAAACCATAAAGCTGTCGTGACTGTCCCACTGCGAAATCACAAATGTCTATCATTTCTTGCACTTCACCCAATCCTTCCTGTAGTGATTTTCCCATTTCGTAGGAAACGAGTTTACCAAGAGGTTCTTTGTATTCCCTGAGCTTTAAACCTATCTGACGAACAATTTCTCCTCTAGCAGGAGCTGGCATTTCACGCCAGTGAAGAAAAGCTTCTTCCATACTCTTCATGATATTTTCATAATCTTTTTCAGATCCCTGGTAAACAGATGCAATGAATTTTCCATCTACCGGTGAATGAATTGTTAATTCACCTTCGGTTTTTGTTTGATTCCACTTCTGCCCTGTTGAGGAACCATAATTTGTTTTATTTATACCAAGTTGTTTTAAGAAATCCATTTGAACTCCAAATTATTTTTATTAATTATTATTTATTTTATTAATGATTGATTGTAATGTTATCTTTTTCATTTTATCTTCTATATCAACTTGAACCTCTGCAAATAAATCCAGAAAGTAAAAATTTAACTTCTCTGGTAAACTGTTTTTTTTAATTGAATCCTTTCGAACATCCAGATGAAATGCTTTCCTATCCTCAATCGCACAATAAATTTCCTGAAGATCAATTTCTGATGATTGTTTCTTCAGTTTAAACCCTCCGGTAGTCCCAGAATTACTTTCAACTATACCATTCTTTGCAAGCATTGAAAGAATCATTCTTAGCTTTGAAGAATTTATTCCTATGGCTGCAGCGATTTCAGAACTAGAAACTGGCTTGGGATAAGCTTTTGCCAAATAGCAAAGTGCTTTTACAGAAGTAGATAATTTTGTTGAGGCAGACATATTTTTTTTAATTGTTGCAGTAAGTGTAACAAATAAAATATTAAATTCAAAACTGCTATTGGTGCTTGCCTATTTATTGATTTAATTTTCAATTAACCTGAATAATACCTTTATTAAACTGTTTTGTTAATTGAAATTACTCTCAGCCTTTTGTATTTTTGGGCTGTATTTAAAGATCATGAAGAATACATTTTTACATATAATTCTTACTTCATTTCTGCTCAGGCATAGAAGCTATTTTGTCTCTGCCTACGAATCCGTGTTTTAATCGCCTACTTTCTTAAATCAATAGGTAAAACCGCCTGTTGCATAATTCTTGTTATAAATATTTATTCATTTTTTGTATTTAGGTGATTACATGTTCACAGAAACAATTAACCCCGCAGAAAAGGTTAGAGAAGTCATCGGAAAGCACATTCTTGCTGATGGTTTTGATTTAATTCTCGATTTAAAAAATAGTTATAGGAATAAAATAGTAGATGAGAGAAACGGTGATGAATATATAGATTTCTTTACGTTCTTTGCGTCAAACCCGCTTGGTATGAATCATCCAAAGTTGAACTCCGATGAGGCAAGAGAAATTTTGGGCTATGCTGCAGTAAACAAACCTTCCAACTCTGATATTTATACAACTCACATGGCTGAGTTTGTCGATACATTTGGAAGAATTGCTAAGCCCGATTACATGAAACATTTGTTTTTCATTGATGGCGGTGCACTTGCTGTCGAGAATGGTTTGAAGGTTGCGTTTGACTGGAAAGTGAAGAAGAACTTAAAAAAAGGTTATAAGGAAGAAAAAGGACAGCAGGTAATACATTTCATGGAAGCGTTTCACGGAAGAAGCGGGTACACAATGTCACTGACAAACACAGATGCCAACAAGGTAAAATATTTTCCGAAGTTTGATTGGCCAAGGATTATAAATCCCAAAATCACCTTCCCTCTTGAACAACATCTCGATGAAGTGATAAAGCTTGAAAAACAGGCGCTCGAGGAAATAAAATCCACAATAAGAAATAATCCTGATGATGTTGCTGTTCTCATTATTGAACCAATCCAGTGTGAAGGAGGAGATAATTTCTTCAGAAAAGAATTTCTTCAGGAATTAAGAACCATAACTCTCGAAAATGATATAATGCTGATGTTTGATGAAGTTCAAACAGGCTTTGGAATCACCGGTAAATTCTGGACTTCAGAGCATTATGTTAAACCTGACATAATTGCCTTCGGTAAAAAAGCTCAGCAGTGCGGAATAATGGTATCCAACAGAGTTGATGAAATAGATGAAAACTGCTTCAATGTTTCCGGAAGAATTAACTCGACCTGGGGTGGAAATCTTGTTGATATGGTTCGCTCGAAACAAATTCTTGATGTGATGAAGGAGGAAAAGCTTGTTGAAAACTCTGCTAATCGTGGTAAGTATTTATTAAGACGACTTTATGAAATCCAATCACAAAATCGAGATCTGATCATTAACACAAGAGGTTTAGGACTTCTTTGTTCATTTGATTTTCCTACGACTGAGCTTAGAGATAAATTCAGAGTCAGTTGTGAAAAAGAAAAACTTCTTATACTTGGCTGCGGCGTAAGGACGATCAGATTCAGACCTATGCTGAATATTACAGATGATGAACTTGAAGAGGGCTTGCAGGTTATTGAGAAAGTTCTTAGAATTATGTCGTCAATTAAATAATTATCTAAAAAAACTACTTGCCTGGAACGGCTCCATAATTGGAGCCGTTCCTGTTTTAAACTATCTTTGAATAAATGACTGGAAAACTTTATATAGTTAGCACACCAATTGGTAATCTAAAAGATATTACTCTTCGTGCAATTGAAACTCTTAACGAGGTTGATTTTATTTTATGCGAGGATACCCGTGTTTCCTCTATTCTTCTGAAGCAATATAATATCATCAAACAGCTCATTTCTTTTAACGCAGTAAGTGAAATAAAAAAGATTCCCACCATCATCGAACGACTTCAAAACGGACAGAGCTATGCACTCATTTCAGATTCAGGTACTCCTACTATTTCTGATCCAGGAATACGTTTAGTTTCAGAAGCCATTAAGAATGGTATTGAAGTTATATCAATTCCTGGTGCAACAGCTTTGATTGCTGCACTAACCATTAGCGGTCTTCCAACAGATTCATTTGTCTTTGAAGGATTCCTTCCACAAAAAAAAGGTAGACAAAAAAAGCTTGGTGAACTTAGTGAAGAAAAAAGGACTATTGTTCTTTATGAATCTTCACACAGAATTGAAAAGTTGATTGATGAGTTAGTCCAATATTTCCCGGCCAGATATGTTGTTGTTTGCCGTGAATTAACCAAAAAGTTTGAAGAATCCTGGCGAGGTTATCCTACCAAGTTAAAAGAAAAGCTGAATGAAAAAATTATTAAGGGTGAGTTTGTCGTTGTTATTGCCAGCAAAGATTGGAAGGTTTGATACTTTTTATTTTCATTCACTCAACAAATAATTATAATCCTTAAGCACAGTATCTAAAAAATTAAGCGGATGTAAAGTTGTAGTCACACCGATTTTCTTTTCTATTGCCTCTTTTGTTTTATTTAGTATCCTCGTATACACAAGCACATCTGGTTTCTTATAATTTAAATCCAAAACTTCTTTCACTAAAGAAATATCTTTATCGCTCAATGCACTTACCTGCGGAAACTTAACTTCGTAATTAACTGGCGTTGTTTTTAAAATTGTATCATCAAGCTTTGTCTCTGCTTTAAGTTTTACAACTGTAGTATGAGCAGCAATGTCGCCAAGCCTCTGCCCTTTTCCGTTTACAATCATCGTTACCAATCCAACAGAGCCATAAGTGAAATAAATATCTATTGGCGCTAGTATCCATCTTAAAAAATAACTACCGATCCCTGCCTGAGTTCCATCTAGCTTAACTACTCTCATCTTCATTATTTTTTTTCCAAAGGATTGTCCGTTGAGATAAGTTTCACAAAGCAAGTGATAGAAGAATAAAGGTAAAAATAATATCACAAAATAGGCTACTGGATACGAGAACGAAGATCCTTCAGTGACATTTAAAAGCCATATATAAAAAAATATAATCGCAATTAAATAACCAATCATAATGAGCTGATCAATTAATCCCGCAACCACTCTGTCACCGACACTGGCTATCGGGTACTCAATATGAACATTCTGCGTAGTTTGAATTTCAATCGTTTGCATAGATAAAACTAAATCAATCCGCGTGCCTTTAATTCAAGATACTTGTTTATTGTATTTACCGAAAGATTCTGAGGAGTTGTAAGAATAGACTGAATGCTGTACCTGGCTAGTTCCTTTACAATTAACCGCTTTTCAAAAGCAAATTTTTCCGCAATAGTTTTGTGATATATTTCCTCAACATCCTTTGCAGGCTTATCTATCAAAGAAAAAAGTTCTGTATTAATGAAAAAGATTACAATAACGAGGTGTGCCTGCGAAAGCCTTCTTAGATAAGCAAGCTGTCTTTGAAGTGCATTCAAGCTTTCAAAATTTGTATATAAAAGAATAAGGCTTCTGTGGCTGATCTTCTGCAGGATTGTGCTTGTCAATATTTCAAAATCGGATTCAAGAAAATCAGTTTTTTGATTGTAAAGAATTTCAAGGATGTTCTGCATTTGTCGCGCCTGTCTATCTGCAGGTAAAATATGGCTGACTTTATTTGAGAAGGTTACTAATCCTGCTTTGTCCTGTTTGTGCATTGCTATACTTGAAATAACCAGTGATGAATTGATTGCATAATCCAGCAAACTCATTCCCTCGAAAGGCATTTTCATAACACGACCAATATCGATAACGCTGTAAACCTGCTGGGATTTTTCATCATCAAAATGATTTACCATCAACCTTGTTTTTCTTGCCGTAGCTTTCCAGTTGATTGTCCGATAATCATCTCCCCGTACATAATCCTTTATGTGGTCAAATTCCATCGAGTGCCCAACGCGCCTGATTCTTTTAACGCCGGCTTCTGTCAATCTATCAGAGATTGCCATCAGTTCATACTTTTTCATTTGAATATATGATGGATAAACCGGGACAATCTTCGTTCCTTCAAAACTAAATCTGCGTCTTACAAAACCAATAGGTGAAGCAGTAAAAATATTTGTGCTGCCAAAATTATACTCACCTCTTTTAACAGGTCTTAAAGTGTATGTGAATATCTTGGTTGTTCCCGGCTCAACAGAAATCTTGAAATAAAGATCTCGTATCTGGAATTCAAAAGGTATCTCATCAATTATTTCACAAGTGATTCTGAATGCGTATTTGTTTTCTAGAAAGATTTTAATCTCATTGTCGTCGCCGTTAGACAAGCGATTTGGTGCAGCCCTGTATGAATAAATTCCCTTTTTATTTATGAAAAGAATTAAAGCATCAGATACAAGTAAAAAGACTACGGCTACAAAAAGTAAATTGCTGATAACCAGAAGCTGCGGCAAGAAATATGAAAAAACAAAAACTACCGCCAGCCCTGCAGCTACAATAAAGAATCTTGAAGATAGATAGAAAGACTTAAGAACTTTCACTACCTTGGAACCTCAACCCTTTCTAATATTGTTTTGATGATGTCATCAGGAGTTTTGCCTTCCATTTCTTTCTCAGGAGTTAGAAGAATGCGATGTCGCAGTGTCGGATAAACTACCAACTTTACATCATCGGGAGTGACAAAGTCTCTGCCGTTAATTGCGGCATTTGCTTTTGCTCCTATCATAATTGAAATTGAGGCTCTTGGCGAACCGCCAAGATATAGATCGCTGTTGTTACGTGTCCTGTTTACTATTTGTGTAATATATCCTGCAACTTTCTCATCAAGATGAGCAGTTCTGACTTTATCCCGAAGCTGTTTAAGAGTTTCTTTCGTAAAGACAGGTTGAATCAAATTCAAATCATTAATATTTTTGCGGCTGTGAAGATCAAGCAGGATTTTTATTTCCTCTTCAGGCAATGGATATTCCATTTCAACTTTAAATATAAAACGATCAAGTTGTGCTTCGGGTAATTTGTATGTCCCTTCGTGCTCAATCGGATTTTGAGTTGCAAATACGGTGAACGGACTTTCCAATTTGTAAGTCGCACCGTCAACTGTAACCTGACGTTCTTCCATTGCTTCGAACAATGCTGATTGAGTTTTAGCAGGTGCACGGTTTATTTCATCTATTAAAATTATATTAGAAAAGATCGGTCCGCGATTAAACTCAAACTCAGAAGTTTTCATATTAAAAACAGAAGTTCCCAGAATATCCGAAGGCATAAGATCGGGCGTGAACTGAATCCTCGAAAAATCAGCCGAAATAGTTCGTGCAATTATTTTAGCGAGAAGTGTTTTTGCAATGCCGGGTACACCTTCAATCAATACGTGACCATCAGCCAGAACAGCTGCAATCATCATATCAATTACTTTTTCCTGTCCAACGATAATTTTTTTGACTTCTGCCCGGACTCTTTCAATTAAATCTTTGAGTTCGGTTAAATCTGTGCGGGGAGTGAAATTTGTTTCTTCCATATTACTTTGTTCTTTCGTAAAATTTTTCGATTTGATAATTGATGTTTACTAAATCTTGTTCAGTTATTTTTTGACTGTGATTGATTATTTCAATTTCCTTTAGTATTGATTTTATTTTTCCCGTTGATAATGAGGATTTATCTGCGATTTTCTGAATAGTCTCTTCATCAAAGCTGCTGGTTTTAACAAAATATTTATTCCTGATATGGTCCAGGAAAAAAGATATTTTCTTCTCCGCAATATTCTTATAATCCTTTTGCTGATAATAAAGGTTGCCAACTGTCTCCACAAATTCAACCGTAGTATTTGTGAGAGGAGGGATTACAGGTATTATCCTTTGCTTTCTTCTTCCGTAAAAGAAAATAAAAAGGACAACCGACACCAGAATTATAAAATAAGCCCACTTAAGCGATTGCTGGGACATAATATATTGTAATGTTGAAGCAGTGTACTTATTGCCGTCTTTATAATAATCATCCCAGAATGTTTTCTGCACTGGTAAATGCGATAGTGCTTTATAAACATATTCATTATTATCTGAGTTGAGGAGATGATAGTTTGTAAATGTAAGTGGAACTGTGTTCAAAAAGAAATTTCCTTTTCCATACTTAATCCTTAAATAATTCACATTACCACTCTTATTTTTCCCAAGCACCTGAACTAAAGTTGTATCATATTCACTGAAATAATTTTCAAAATTACCTTTGAAGTATGAGTATCCTTTTTCGGATTTTACTTCCGGCAGACTGAAATTTATGCTTAAAGAATCCTGGCTGAAGAATTCTTCGAATGTTTTTATCCTAAGTGAATCGGCAAGATTACCGTAAATTCCGAAGGCTGAAATAAAAACATTATTTCCTTTAGATACATAGTCGAGAAGATATTCAGCATCAAGCCTGTCAGGAGAAAAATACGTGTTAATAAAAATATAGTTTGTGCCGTAATAGTAATTGTCTTTCAGAATGTTATAGATTGGCAATTCTTTCAACACAACTTCGTTATCCGGGAATAAGTTTGGGGCAAGATCATAGATTATATATCCACCGTAAGGAATTTTATCTTTCTTTGCAAAACTCTTTGTCCAGTCAACTTCCTCCGGTTCAACTATTTTAATTATTGTTAGAATTATCAGGGTAATAATCAGAGGTATTAAATATTTTAAATTCCTTTTTTTCATTACGATGCTATCAATCCGAATAACTCGTTAAAATCGTTCTGAGAAGACTTCATAACTTTCTCATCAACGGGAAAGTCGCCGTACCATATCCACTCAAACCTTGAAGTTGCAATTTGGAATGCGTTTGAAATCCGGTTATTCTTAATCTCCGACAAGTACTGATGGTTAGTTTTATTATTTCTTAATTCGATTAATTCTTTTTCAGACAGCAGCTTGAGTGACTTTAAAAACAAATACCTCACTGCAAGTTTATAATCTTTCTTTTCTGCGGCGGCAGCGATGAGTTCATCAAAATTAATTTGGCTGATATCTTCTTCGCTTTCAACCATCTTGATCTCATTGGAATTAATTTTACCGAATAACAAACCTCTCCTATCTGCTTTAATAAGACCTCTGATGATGAGTATAAGTGCAGCAATCATTAGTCCATAATAAAGATAATCAAGAAGTGTTGAGTAAGTTTTAGAAGAACGAAGAATAGCGAGCTGCTGATTTATCCAGTTTTTAATTTTTGTTATCCAATCTTCAGATTCTTCGGGACCCCCATCGTAATCAAACTCAGGATCATTTTTATATTTATCGAGAATATCATCAGATAAAAGCCGTACATCAATTATTAGATCCTCATCTGAAGCAGGTAATATTTTTTTCGTCGTGTCAGCATAATTTTCATAATAAGGGTATTTAGCTGAATTCGCGCGCTGACAAAAACTAAACTGTATATTCAAAAGAATGAAGACAACGATTGTAATTATTCTAAATGACATCATTCTTTATTTGATATTTTCTATTTGCTGAAGGAGTCCGGGCGCTTCCTTACGCTCAACAAGATTATAATATTGGAAAGCAATAGCTAGCGTACTTATCACATAAAGTAAAGCGCTTAACGAAGTTATTATGGACGAGATAATATACAAGATTTTGGTGAGTCCGCCGGATTCACCATCTACTCCTGTGAATACAGCAAAAACCATTACGACGTAATTTGGTATGTAAAGAATTCCGCCAAGAAAACCCTGTATAAATCCAACAACTATTATCAATCCGAATGTAAACCACCAATTATCTTTAATTAGTCTTATGCATCTGCCAATAGCTTCAAAAAATCCCAAGCCCTCTTCAAGCCGAACGATAAAAATTAATGATAGAGCAATTGAGAGATATACACCCGGAATAATCAGGAAAAGAAAACCAAATCCGGCAATAATCGTATAACCAATGCCGCTGAACAAAATCATAAAAAAGTTATGCTTAGCCATTTGCCAAACATCATCGATATCAAAAGATCCGGTTTCAGATTGCTTATAAACCATCAAATGAGAATATGTAACCACCGTAATTATTAAATAGGAGAGCAGCATAAAAAACATTGAAAGTAAAAATGGAATACCAATTTGCTGTAAATCCGGATAATCGGCAAAATTAAACATCGAAGACTGATAAAGACCCATAAACACACCTGCCAGCAAAATAGCCGGAGCACTTATGAGAAGATTTGATTTAAATAATATTTTGAAATTACTTTTTATGTAGTCGAAGGTTGCATTTAACAATCCTCCAAAGTCTCTTACTTTCCTGAATTCAATTTTATTCTGATTCATTTTCGTCCACCATATTGTTATAAATTCTTGAAGGATAGATAATGAAATACCAAACAACAAATGCCAGCGAACCAAGTATAATTGTTAAGCTTAAAAACACCGGCATTCCTGTATGCCGTGTAACAAATGCTTCCAGAAAACCTGCAGTAATAAAAATCGGGATAAGGCTTACTATCATTTTTAATCCTTCTTTAGAATTAATCATAAATGATTGTCGGCGAGAATATGTTCCTGGAAATAAAATACTGTTTCCAAGCACTAACCCGGCAGCACCTGCAATGATGATAGCTGAAATCTCAAGTGTGCCATGAATCCAGATAACAAGAATTGATTCAAATAATAAATCGTGAATGTGAAAGAAGTACTGAAAAGCTCCAAGCATAATTCCGTTTGACAAAAGCACCCACGCAGTTCCAAATGAAAGCAGCAGGCCAAACATAAAGGCAATAAAAGAAACTCTGATATTATTAAATGTGATTCCAAGGAACATATCTACTCCATTCATCTGTTTATAGACAGCCAACGGATCACCTTTATCAATATTTTCAAGAGTCATATTCACATAGCTGTCGCCCATAATCAACCTTACAAAACCTGAGTCACCGGCAGATGAAACAACACCAATCAGCATTGCAAGAAAGAAGATTGAGAAAGAGATTACAATTTTCATTCTGTGTTTATAAAAAAGAAGTGGAGCTTCATATTTCCAGAAACGAATGAATCTTTCTTTCCTTTCCTTCTTACTTTTATAAATTGATTGATGAACTTTCGCAGTTAGTGAATTAAGATACTGAGTGGTTTTACTGCCGGGATAAAATGTTCTTGAATAGGAAAGATCATCGGTAAGCTGGATAAAAAGATCGGCTAGTTTATCCGGATTTATATTTTCTTTTGAAGATAGAAACGCTTCGACTTCTTTCCATTTCTCAGCATTCTTTTTCAGGAATGAAACTTCTCTCAACTTGCTACTTTCAGCTAATTTTCATCTTCATAGGTTATAAGAGAGTTCACTTTATGATTCCTAAGCTTTTCCCTTCCATTCAAAAATGCAAGTTCAATTATGAATGAAATCTGAATTACTTTTCCACCGAGCTTTTCCACAAGCTTACAGGCAGCTTCTGCTGTTCCCCCGGTAGCTAATAGATCATCATGAATTAATACTTTATCGCCCTTGCTGATTGCATCTTTATGAACTTCAATTTTATCGAGTCCATATTCAAGTTGATAGGTTTGTGACTCTTTTTCCGCTGGAAGCTTGCCGGGTTTTCTTACAGGAACGAAACCTGCTTTCAACTCATTTGCAAGCATCGCTCCAAATATTAATCCGCGGGATTCAATTCCAACTACTTTGTCAATCTTCAGCTCTTTCGCAAAAGAAATTAGTTGATTCAAAGTTTCCTTTACTGCGATTGGATCTTTGAGTAAAGTTGTTATATCCCTGAACATAATTCCTTTTATGGGGAAATCCCGTATGCTCCGGATATATTTTTTAAGATCGGTAGGCATATTAGTCCTATTTTTTTGATAAGAAATTGTTTAATCCATTTTTGAAGTCATCAGTTGTTCGACTGATGGTATTCAATCCGATACAATACTCAATGGCATCTTCAACTGGTAAGCCAGATACTTTTTCAATCATCTCTTTAGTCAATTTCATACTTTGCAGAGAATTACTTTTTAATTTAGACGCAATGTCCAATGAAAATTCTAAAGCCTTAGAACATAAGTAGTTAACAAAACTAATCTCATAGGCTCGTTTGCCATCGATGAGATCTCCTGAAAGTAACAATTGCTTTGCCATTCCCTCACCTACTCTTCTAATCAAAAATGTAGAAACTATGGCAGGTATGAATCCTATTTTTACCTCTGAATAGCCAAACCTGGCATTCAATTCATCGGCAACAATTATGTCACAGACAGAGGCTAATCCACAACCACCAGCAATGGCTGCTCCATTAACGGCTGCGATAACTGGTTTCGGAAAATTGTAAATGGTAACAAATAGTTCTGCAAGTTCTCTTGAATCTTTTTCATTTTCCAGTGAAGAATATTTTTTCATTTCGTTCAGGTATTCAAGATCAGCCCCTGCACAGAATGCTTTTCCTTCACCAGTAATGATTAAAACTTTGACTGATCCATCCTCCGCAGCTTCCTTAAGTTGTGATTTCATTTGTCTTACCAATTCGGGATGTAGAGCATTACGCTTTTCCGGACGGTTGAGCGTCAAGATTCCTATTTCATTTTTGATTTCATATTTGATCATAAATTCACCAAAATTAGTTATCCAAAGAAGCGAACAATTAAATAAATCTGCAAATAAGTTGAAACAAAAGCCAGTATTACACCTGCCATAACTTGAGCAAGATTATGAACTTTTAACTGAATCCTTGACCATCCAACCAAAAATACAATTATAGCAAAGAGCAAGGCTATCGGTCCAAATACATAAGTTAATGCGGCTAATGGTCCTGCAGCACCCATTGCGTGTGCGCTTATTTTCCAGTGCTTGTTAATTAAGATTGTAACTAATGTATTAGAAATATAACAAAACCAGAAAGCGATTGAAATAATGCTGACGCTAAAAGAAATTAGAATGATCAGTCCAATCAAGTAGAATCCAACAGAAATAAGAAATGGAGTTGTTCTTTCTTCTTTGACTGACGCATCAAGATCGACAATTTTTCCTCGTTTTCGAAGAACTACAAAAAGAATAATCTGGGCAGTAAATCCAAACAGGAAGGCAACCAGAATTGTGACCACTATCTTCAAGGATTCTGTTTCTAGTAAAAATGCGAAGACTGTAAAAACAATTATTGTAAAAGATGGTGGGACAAAAAGTGTCGAGATTATTCTTGCAACTTTATTCATTTGTCATGCTGAATTTATTTCAGCATCTTTAGCCGATTTGATCGAGACCCTGAAACGAGTTCAGGGTGACATTGAGAATTACACTCATACACTTACAACCTCCTGTTTCAAAGAATCAAGATACTTTAGCAGAGCATCTTCAACAGGATTATATTCAGTAAGTTTCATAAGTTCAGATCTTATTCTTGCTGCGCCGTACATTCCCCTCTGATAACCAGCATAAAACTTTCGGTGTTCTAAAACTCCTCTCTTCTCACCTTTTACTTTTACTGCAAGCTTAAGATGTTTGAGACAAGTTTGTATTCTCATCTCTTCATCAACTACAGTTGTAATAATACCGGTTGATAGAAGTTCTTTTGCTTCTTTGAATATCCACGGATTGCCAATCGCACCTCTTGCAATCATAATTCCATCAGCACCAGTTTCATCGAAGGCTCTTTTTACATCGTGTGCAGTGAGAACATTTCCGTTAAGGAAAACTGGAATCTTTACCACTTCTTTGACTTTCGGAATCCAGCTCCAGTCTGCATCGCCACTATGACCAACTTTTCTCGTTCTGCAGTGAACTGTTAAAGCAACAGCACCGGCATCTTCCATTCTTTTTGCAACATCAAGAATCTGGATGCTGTTTTCATCCCAGCCTAATCTTGTTTTTACAGTTACAGGCAAAGAAGTTGAATACACAACTGCTTTTACTAACTCCTGCATATACGATGGATTTTTTAGCAACCCGGAACCTGCACCGCAACCGACAACTCCCTTAACCCAGCATCCTGCATTGATATCTATTAAATCCGGATTTTCTGCTTCTGCAATTTTCGCCGCACCAACCATTGATTTAATATTCGCACCGTAAATTTGAATTCCAACCGGTCTTTCTTCTTCAATAATTTTTAGTTTCTGGTGAGTTTTTGCATTTGCTCGTACCAATCCCTCAGAGTTTACGAATTCTGTATAAACAATATCAGCACCTAACTCTCTGCAAACCAAACGGAAGGAAATATCAGTTACATCTTCCATTGGTGCAAGAAGGATGGCTTTGCTTAGTTCTATGTTGTCGATTTTGAACATTTATCAACCATTTAATCTTTTAACAGGACAAAGATAGTTGTCAACAAGTAAATTAGGAATAAATATTTAAGTTATTGATTAGACTTTGACATTGCTTAATATCTTAAGCAACTCAGCCAATAATAGATCTAAAGTATTGGAAAAATTGACTTGAGTTCTATTTGGTAATATCTCCTTTGATGAAATACTTGAGTGTAAATGACCATCTGCAATTTTTCTTAAAGATGATTGCAAATTTTGAGTTGCTTCTTTGAATGATTTTGAACCTTTATAATTGTTGCAAATTCCATTAAAATTCTTACATTCAAAAATTGGAGGTATATGATCCATAATTGCTCTAACTAACATTGCAGTAGAAAAATAGTTTGCATTTTTCCAGTTATGGTTAAGTTCTTCGATTAAACGAAGTAGTTTAGTTAAATCGTACTTCAAATTATTAGCCAAAGATTTTAATTCCTCGATTCTTGTATTATCCACATATTCAAATTCTGGAAGGTTAGTTGCTTCTTTATTATTACCTTGTATTTTAAGATCAAATTCTTTTTCAAATCGATCTCGCTCCTGTTTAGTTATAATAAAATCGTTATCATTAATTACATATGTAGTTGTATTGTCTCGAGGAACGGTTACCCATTGATGGGGATTATCCAAATCAAAAACAAATATGTGTCCATTCAAATGTATTTCTTCCTCATATTCGTCATTATAAACAGAAACAATTTTATTATAGCTCAAAATATAGAGTGGTTTATCAGTAATAAAATATGGAGCGATGAGTTTACTTGTATTGGTATTTCCAGGTTCCTCTCCTTCCCATAGTTCACATTTCATTGTTTTGAAAATAACTGCAGGGTGCAGTATTCCCATTTCAAAATAGTGAAATAACAAATCTGCTTCGCAGCCCCACCTAATGGCAATTTCATCAGTACTGAAATATTGTTTTTCTGGTAAACCCATTTAATTTTTCAATATATAAATACGAATTTTGGATTTTAATAATTATTAGATATTTAGCATTTTTGGACATTCAATGCCAAGAAATTGTAATCTTAAAGACCAATATTTTTGTGCTTCTTTCCAAGCATCGTTTATTCCATAGGTAGTAACACGTTTCTGTTTATTATAATCCTCTGAACTTAGAATAATATCTCCCACTTCATTTGGTGTAAATCCACAAGAAATCCTGAAGAAATAATCTAAGAATGCACATATTACTCTTAAACAAGTTTGTATATCGGTCAAATTCCATTCATCTATACTATGAGGAACTTTCAACAATTTTGTTTGCCCAAAGTCAGCCTGCAAATTACTTTGATTAATACGCTTCCATTTTGTTTTTTTAACTTTTGGATGAACTATCAAATCTCTTATTGATTTTAATTCAGCAGCATTTTGGAATTCTTGACAACCTCTATCAAGGTTTTTTTCTTTATTAAGAGTATTATAAAAAAACTCATACTTGCTTAAAAAGGGTAACTTATCAATATCTTCTGCAAAATGATTTGATAGTTTCAGTGTATCTAAACAACAATTTGCAGCACATTCAAATATTAGAGTCGCTGTAAATATTGATGCTCTAGAATATAATTCCAGCTCATAATAATCTTCTTTTTCATAAGCTTTATTAGCTTTTTTAGCAAAATTTATTGCATCATCAAACAGTATGTTGAATCTCCTTTCATAGAGAAATGTATCCTCAAGCATATTCTTCCTAATTAAAAAATAGAATTAAATCAGTCTATTTATTAATAACACAATTTATTCATTATTTAAATTTCCTAATATTTTCAATCATTTCAATTCGACTCATTCAACATTCTTCCAACCCCAGTTGCAGAACTTTGTAATATTTGTCGAATGTTTTCAAGTCCCATTGCAAAAGTATGCAATGCTTCTAACAGGTATTCAGATCTTAATGTGAAAGTTTGCAGTGCAAAAAAAAGTAATTTTTACTAATTCGGGTTTAATGTTTTTATTAATGTTAGTTCTCACCAAGCCATCGAACAGCTTCCTTCACATCACCAAAATATTTAAAATTGCTCCATTTAACATTGGCGTCGGTTGTTTCACTAAAACGCAGATCATCCCGGACTCGGGAGATAACAATTGCTACTTTTTCAGTCTTCTTAAAACCAAACTTTTCAAGTGCATCTCCATCCGTGTGTATCTTGTATATATTGGCTTCGAGTGAAGTTTTTGAATGGTTAATTAAATATTTTTTGCAATTGTATTCGTGTGCCAGCTTTCTTGCCTCCATAGAATATTGCTGTGCTATTTGAAAATTCACTCTTCCTTTAACTTTTACCTGAACAATCTTTTTATCTTCCAGGTATTCAATTATGTATTCCATAATATGCCTCTTCGACTTTCACATTTAATAACTTTACAACAACTAACTCTTTTATTCTCACCCTAAATCTCATCAATAATTATGTCTATTACAATGTAATATAAAATTTATATTGGTTGCTGATTCACAAATACAAAATGAGAAGAGATACTCAGTGAGTTAGATTTATCTTTTTCGGTATATAAAACATCGTGAAAATAAACACCACAAACATAAACGCTGCTCCAGTTAAAAATGGGAAAGGATAAC